>NZ_JAVKCQ010000222.1:0-7988 GCF_040222615.1 Haliea sp. | reverse complement strand
CCGGGAAATGCTTGAATTCTCCCGGTTTATCCTCGACAGCATTACCCTGCTGCAGGGAAGTTCCACCGGGGCAGGCGATCTGCAGGAACAGGCCAGCGCGCTGCAGCTGGCGATCCAGGGCAAGCGGGATATCCAGACGATTCGAGAAGCCAGCAGCAGCCTGAGGAAGGGACTGCTGGCCCTCATGCCGAACTCTGCTTTACCCGAGCGACTGTTGGCAGAGTCGACTACCCAAGATCTCTACGAAAGTCACTGCGCATCGTGCCACGGTCGGTCCGGTGGTGGCGACGGCGTGTTGGCCGCACAGCTGGAACCTGCCCCCACCAACTTCACCGATGCAGACAGGGCTTCGAACCGGTCACTGCTGGGACTCTACAATGCGATATCCCACGGCATAGAACAGACTGCGATGCCTGGCTTCGGCCAGTTATCAGAACGGGAACGCTGGTCGTTGGCCTTTCATGTCGGCGGAATCGCATTTCACAACATCGATGCTGCAGGAGATGGCGCAGTCGGCGTCACCTTGCAGCAGCTGGTCAACCACAGCCCGGCACAACTGGCTGCCGAACAACCAGGGCTAAAACTGCGGGAAATTGCCGGTCTGCGCGCCAATCCCGACGCGCTGTTCGCGACAGCGGAACACCCGCTGAAAACTACTCGCGACCAGCTCTCGCTGGCACAAGCAGCCTACCAGCAGGGCGACTATCCTGCCGCGCAAGCGCTGGCGGTGAGCGCCTACCTCGACGGGTTTGAGCTGATCGAGAACAGTCTGAACGCAAGGGATATTGCGCTTCGTCAGGCAATCGAAGCCGGGATGATGGAAATGCGGCAACTACTCAGGCGGCAGCAGCCACCCGGCGTGGTTGAAGCGGCAATGAAGCGAACCATGGCACAGTTGGACGAAGCCGATCTATTGCTCTCAGGTTCAATGCTGTCCAGCGCCACGCTGTTTGGCGCCAGCCTTGTCATTTTGCTGCGAGAGGGACTCGAAGCCTTGCTGGTAGTCATTGCCCTGGTCACGGTCCTCACCCGAACTGGCCGAAAGGATGGAATGCGGTATGTCCACGTGGGTTGGGTTTCCGCTTTAGTGGCCGGAATTGCGACCTGGGCCGCTGCGCAATCCCTGATCAGCATCAGCGGCGCCAGTCGAGAAGTCATGGAGGGGGTCGCGGCGTTGCTGGCGGCCGTGGTATTACTGTATGTCGGCATCTGGATGCACAGTAAAACCCATGCTGCCCAGTGGCAGGCCTATATCCAGCAACACATCAATACGCACCTGACCGCCGGGACCTTGTGGGGACTCGCGCTGTTGGCATTTATCGCGGTCTACCGGGAGGTATTTGAGACCGTGCTTTTTTACCAGACGCTGCTGACACAAGCGGGAACCCATCAGTACCCCGCCATTGCCGGCGGCTTCGGTCTCGCCGTGTCAATACTGGCGATACTGGCCTGGGTGCTGGTGCGCTACTCGGTGAAGTTGCCAGTCGCCCGGTTCTTCTCCATCACCACTTATCTGTTGCTGGCCCTGGCATTCATCCTGATGGGCAAAGCCGTGTCGGCGCTACAGGAAGCCGCTCTGATCAGCGTTACTCCGTTACCGGTGAGTTTTGAAATGGCATGGGTAGGTGTCAAATCCACCTGGCAGGGATTACTCGCGCAACTTTCAGTGCTGCTGGTCTTCCTGGCTTTCCTCATGACAAGCAGGTCGAAGCAGAACCGGTCCTCCGCCACATCCCCGGCAAGCGACGCTGACAACGGCGGCATCCAACCGCTGAAGCCGGATTGACAGTCAGAACACTGGCTGCAGTTGCCCGCGCTTGCCGGCTTGTGCAACTGCAGTAACAGCCTGGGAGTAGCCCGGTGCGGGGTACTCTTTACCCGGTGGCCGAGAATACCCGGTAAAAACTCGATTTCTCCTGAATATTGATCGGGAGATGAAGCTTGCGTGAAATGTCACTGGCAGAGAAAATTCCCCGGACACGGTGCTTATTCCGGTCTACCACCAGGCAGTGTTGCTCCCCGCTCTGCTTCAGTGCGGCAATGACATCCGAAATCCTTGCACTTGCGACCTCGGCATAATCGAGCGCCTTCATCGTTCTTTTGCAGGTCATGAATTCGCTGACAGGAATTTTCTCACGCGCAAAGCCTTCGGAAACCTTCACGATGATCCTGCGCTCGATCAGGTCCTCCGCGGACACCACGCCAAGCAGGTGGCCAGAATTGTTGACGACGAATTTCATACGGACATGGGTTTGTCGCATCAGTTTGTTCGCTTCAATTGCAGTCATTGAGTCGAGAATGACCAGCGGTGTTATGTCATGAAAATCAGTAAAAAAATCCAGCGCGGAAGACGCAAGTGACAAACCGCCAGCCTCTTCCGGGTACTCCAACTCATCTATTTCAAACGTGGGATACAAATGTAGCTTTTTCATCAGGTTGCGCTCCATTAATCCTGTGTCTCGCCGCACCAGATCAGTAAAGACCGCGTCCCGCGTATGGGCAGGGCGCGCACCAGTCGATGCCGCGAGCGGTGGTTATACCGACATTGCAGATCAGGGTAATTGGCCTACCGGGCGGCAGGGGGAGCTCTTATTGGATGGGTATTGGCAAAAGACAGGGGTGCAATAGTCGCCGCAACGGCTGCCGCCATTGTCTCGGAGCCGGGCAGATTGGGCGGCGGCTGATGAAAATTTCCCAGTGAATCATCCGCATCGCCTGCTTCCAGGTTTGGCTGGTCAAGCTGTTCTCGCGGATGATCTGCCTGGGCGTAAACCTGGTCTTCCGCAACGGCTGGAGAAAAACCCTCCGGCACGGCGCAGGCACAGAGAAAAAGCCAGAAGCATAAAAGGGGTTTGCTCATCTGAAATCTCTGTTGTCCAAGGCGACTCCTTAAACGGGCCAACTACCGACCCCGCAGACAAGACCTTGGCCATTGGAAAGTACAGCGAAACATTTGTTCCCGCAAGAGGACAAGAAAGTACTCGACTTGTTCCTGTCAGAAACCAACATCCAGAACACGCCCCGATTAGTTGCTTGCCCTGCGCGCACGCTATTGCACACAGGCCTCAACGCCGGTCCTGGTGACGAGCTTGAACTCAATGCCCTCGGTGCTGACACTGCGGCCATTCACCCTCACCCGCGGTAAAAAAAGCGTGACCTTCGCTTCGGAATCCACCGGGAACCGAGCGTTCGAGCTGAAGAGGTCGTTGCTGGCGGAGGGCTCATCATGGATGCGCAGATCTGCGTTTCTCCGACCTTCCAGCAGGTCCGTGGGCTGCACCTGCTCGAAATGACCGGGCTGGCCGTTGCGCCCGTGCACAGCGACCATGAACTCCTGCAGATTCGCCTGGGTAGCGCCGGAAGCCGTTTCCAGCACCAGCACCGCCTGCTCAAATTGCAGCGATTGTCCGGGCGAGAGTGGAACCTGCAGGCTGAGGCCGATCTCATTCTCGCCGCCTGGCGCCATGCTCAGCGCGATCGAAACAGTATCATCCAGCGGAACCAGTGCGGACCCATGCGGCACCCAGCCACAGGTGGTGCTTTCGCGCAGGTACCCGCTGTAGACCGGGATATAGAAGGTACGGTGAACCACCCCGCAGCCGCCAAGCGCCAGCAGCATCAACAGGACGCCCCATTGCGCGAGCCTCGGGGCCTGGCGACGCCATGCGCATGGTGGGACAGCGCCGACCGGATGTACTCCCCTGAATTGGGCCTCGGTCAAGCACCCCATCCGAGCTGGCGCATGGCGTAGCCGTCATTCCAGATCTTGGTCATGTGCCGGATACGGTCACGGTCGAACTCCATGACGTAGACATAATCCGTTTCCACAGCCTTGCCGGAGGGGGGCACCGGGCCGCCATCGCCAGTGTGGGTACCCCTGAATATGGCAAAGCCCAAAACCTGGTCGCGATCTTCATCGACCGCGAATGTCCTTATCTCGTAGGATGCATCCGGCACCGGGCCGGCTATGAGACCCTTCATCGCCTCTGTATATTCCGCGAGCGTATCGATCCCGGCGAACGTGTCGGTCTGTGCCGAGAACGAGGCGTCGGGGTGACAATACCGGCTGCAGGCATCCCAGCCTTGCCCCGATTCGCAGGCGTCAAAAAAAAGGGCGGCGGTTTCCCTGATCGAACTCATCGTGACTCCCCTTGCGCAAGCCTGGCCAATCTCAGGCAACACTACCACCTTCCGGGGAGTTTCAGAAGCATGCCAGGGACCCTCCGCGGCAACCACCTGCGGCCTGGCCAGAATGCCCGTATTCCGCCACCGCAGAGAGGTAGCGCAGCGGCTTCAGGGTCGCCTGTCGGCTCATTGCAACGATCGCTTTTGTCGATCAACCTTGATAATTTTTTCTACTGGACGGATAGTATCCGATCGTCTAGTTTTACCCAACCGCACATCTGTGCAGGCATGTTAACGCTTACAGGAGAATCCTCATGTCGCTGAAAGGAAGTCAAACCGAACAGAACCTGAAAGACGCGTTCGCGGGCGAGTCCCAGGCCAACCGTCGCTATCTGTACTTCGCTGCCAAGGCTGATGTGGAAGGCTACAACGATGTGGCCGCTGTATTCCGCTCCACCGCCGAAGGCGAGACCGGCCACGCCCACGGCCACCTGGAATACCTGGAAGAGACCGGTGACCCGGCAACAGGCCTGCCCATCGGCGGCACCTCGGACAACCTCAAAGCAGCGATTGCCGGCGAAACCCACGAGTACACGGACATGTACCCGGGCATGGCCAAGACTGCCCGCGACGAGGGCTTCGACGAAATCGCGGACTGGATGGAAACCCTCGCCAAGGCCGAGCGCAGCCACGCCAACCGTTTCCAGAAGGCATTGGACAGCCTCGACGCCTGATCACTGGCACCCTGACCGCGGGCCCGACCCGCGGCACCATGAACCACCCGAAACGGGTTCGTACTTTCCTGCGAGCCCGTTTTTTTACCTGCCGACCCAGTGGATGAGGACGTAGCCGTGAGAGAAGGAAGCCTGGAAGCACCCACCCGACACCCCGTCGAATGGCGCACGGACGATTTCTGGGACCAGGGCAAACTGGACGCGGAACTGGAGCGTGTGTACGACATCTGCCACGGCTGCCGCCGCTGCGTCAGCCTCTGCGACAGCTTCCCCACCCTGTTCGACCTGGTGGACGAGTCGGAAACCATGGAGGTCGACGGTGTCGCCAAGGCCGATTACCACAAGGTTGTGGAACAGTGTTACCTCTGCGATCTCTGCTACATGACCAAGTGCCCCTACGTACCACCCCACGAGTGGAACGTGGATTTCCCGCACCTGATGCTGCGGGCCAAGGCCGTGCACTTTCGCAAGGAAGGCGCGCGCCTGCGGGACCGGGTACTGACCAGCACCGACACCACCTTTGGCCTTGCCACCATCCCGCTGGTGGACGTGACAGTAAATGCGCTGAACCGCAACGCCACGTTCCGCAAGGCGCTGGAATCCAGCTTCGGCATTCACCACCAAGCGCCGGTGCCCCAGTTTCACAGCAATACCCTGCGCAAGCGGGTCAGGCCCATGGTGAAGAACCTGGAGCCGCAACCGGTCGGCGACACCACCGGCAAGGTGGCGCTCTACGCCACCTGCTACGGCAACTACAACAGCCCGGAGATTGGCGAGGACTTCGTCAAGGTATTCCAGCACAACGGCATCCACATCGACATCGTGCCCAAGGAGAAATGCTGCGGCATGCCGAAGCTGGAGCTGGGCGACCTGGAAACCGTGCGGAAACTCAAGGAAGCCAATATCCCGGTGCTGGCAAAATTGGTGGACGAGGGCTACGACCTGGTGGCCCCCATTCCCTCCTGTGTGCTGATGTACAAGCAAGAGCTGCCGCTGCTGTTCCCGGACGACGCCGAGGTAATGAGAGTCAAGGCCGCTTTCTTCGACCCCTTCGAGTACCTGTGGCTGCGTCACAAGGGCGGCGCCCTGAATACGGATTTCCCCAACGCCATGGGTGACATCGCCTATCAGGTGGCCTGCCACCAGCGGGTGCAGAACATCGGCCTCAAGACCCGCGATGTGCTCAACCTGGTACCCGACACCCGGGTGACGGCGCAGGAACGCTGCTCAGGCCACGACGGCACCTACGCCATCAAGCTGGAGACCCGCGACAAGTCGGTTAAAATTGCCCGGCCGGTAGTTCGCAAGGTGGACCAGCAGGCGCCGGATCACTTCATGAGCGACTGCCCGATGGCGGCGAGCCATATTGCCAACCTGTCGGAGAAAGTCGACCGGGCGGAACATCCGATGACTTTGTTACGCATGGCCTACGGCCTGTAAATGATCAAGGAGACCACCATGACCCAGTTATCACGCGCCGACCTCTGGTCGCTGGAGGAATACGCGGAGGAGCGCCCACGGTTCCGGGCGCAGGTAATGGCGCACAAGAAAACCCGGCAACTGGCCCTGGGCGAACACGCCCGCCTCTACTTCGAGGATGCCCTGACCATCAAGTACCAGATCCAGGAAATGCTGCGGATAGAAAAGGTATTCGAGGCCGCCGGCATCGCCGAGGAGCTGGATGCCTACAACCCGTTGATTCCGGATGGCCACAACTGGAAGGCCACCTTCATGATAGAGTACGCCGACCCCGCCGAGCGTGCCGAGCGGCTCGGGCAAATGATTGGCCTTGAGGACAAGGTCTGGCTGCAGGTCGGCAACTGCGAAAGGGTGTACCCTATCGCCGATGAAGACCTCGAGCGCAGCAACGAAACCAAGACATCCTCGGTACACTTCATGCGCTTCGAGCTGACCCCGGACATGATTACCGCGGCCAGGAATGGCGAGGCGATCCATGCCGGTATCGACCATCCCGCCTACCCGATAGAGAAATTCGAGATAGACCACGCCATCCGCGACTCACTGACCGCTGACCTCGAGCCCAGCCAGGTTCACTGACAGCACAGGGGCGGTCCTCGCCCGGAAGCACCCTGGAAAGGCGTGCTATAAAGCGAGACCTGGCCCCGACCCTTGTGAACCCACCCGCTGGGTATCAAAGGCAAAGCCGTTGTCGATGGCCGCGGCAGCACCCAGGCAGTAGATGATCTTGGTCAGGTAGATCACAGGCAGGCAGCGCCAGTAGGGCCAGAAGACGAGGTCGGAGTAGATCCCGGCCGTCACCCGTGCCGCGATAAACGGGCTCAGCAGGCGCAGCATGAGGGCGCTGCGGGCAAAGGCAGGCGTAGCGTAGTCCTGCGCATAGCGGTGCCGCACACGAATCCCGGAAAACCCGGATTTCCGCCAGTGGCCCACGACATCCTTCCATCGCGTTCGGGACGGTGCGTGGTGGACCACTGCAGCCGGCACGAACTGCAGTCGGTAGCCCGCCAGGCGCATCCGGATCGTCCAGTCCGAGTCCTCCGCGGCGGCCCCGGGGAAGGACTCGTCCATCAGCCCCACCTCCTCCACGACGCTGCGCTGGACACTGAGATTGAGGGTTGGCAACAAGCTTCTCTCGCCTGGAGGGAGCTCACGGACGAAATCGTGAAACATGGAGACATTGTCACTGAGCACCCAGTAGTTCTCGCTGGCCACGGACACCCCTCCACCCGCGACCCGGGCTCCCTGGCAATGGGCGCGTTCATGCTGTTCGAGCCAGTCGGTCTCCGGTATACAATCGGCGTCGGTAAAGACGATAATCTGCCCCCTGCTCTCGGCGATGCCGCAGTTGCGCGCCACAGCGGCGCATACGGGTTTCCCGGTATCGACAAACCTGACGCGTGGGAACCGGCCGGCGACCCCATTCTCATCGCGGCCGACGACGATAATTTCGTCGGCGGCCCGCGTCTGCTCCATGACCGCCTGCAGAGTTCTGGGCAGAGTCGAGTCGTTCAGCGTGGGAATAACGACGGAAAGGGTTGATGCCATGGGAGGACGGTTCTCCGTGAGGGTTGGTCAACAGCGGCAACCACAGTAGTTTGATGCACTCTTGAGAAAAAAACGAGGTTGAAATGCGGGGACTATCCAGAC
>NZ_JAVKCQ010000221.1:0-15011 GCF_040222615.1 Haliea sp. | reverse complement strand
GCCACAACTGGCAGGCCTCCGCCTACAGCCCCGAGACCAGCAACCTGATCATCCCCCTGCACCAGCTGTGCTCGGACATGATCGGGCGGGAAGTGGCACAGGAGCCGGGCTCCGGCGGTTACGGCGCAGATTCGCGCACCTACGAGATGCCCGGGGTCGGCGGCATGCTGGGGCGGCTGGCGGCCTGGGACGTGCGCACCATGCGCGAGAGCTGGGCCCACCAGCAGCGGGCCATGTTCCTCACCGGCGCCCTCACCACCGCTGGCGGGCTGGTATTTATCGGCGACCTGGACCGCTACTTCAAGGCCTTTGATGTGAAGACCGGTGAGCAGAAGTGGCAGACCCGCCTCGGCGCGCCACTGCACGGCTACCCGATCACCTTCGCCGTCAACGGCAGGCAATACCTCGCGGTACCGACGGGGATCGGCGTATTTCGGGCCATGACCGCGGTGGTGAGCCCGGATATCTACCAGCCCACGGGCGGCCAGGCGCTGTACGTATTCGCCCTGGACTAGCAGCGCCCGACCGCCCTGCGGCAGGGCCGGGATCGCGCAGTCGCACCTTGACAGCGGGCCCGGCCCTGCCTATATTTTTGAATAACTTTCAAATTCAATAACACACATAACCAGAGTGAGAACACGCCCATGCAAGCTGCCCACGACCCCGGAGTTTCCGGCGACCTGATCGTCAACCTCAAGGACGTAGCCTTTGTGGAACTGGGCACGGGAACACGTATCAAGCTGCTGCGCTACAGCGAAGAGACCGGGGACTGGGTACTCTGGGTGAGCATGGAACCGGGCGCGACCTTCGCCCCCCACTGGCACCTGGGTCACGGGCAGTACTTCGTCACCAAGGGCGAGCTGCTTTACGATGTGGGTTCCGCACCCGAGGGGACCTACGGCTACGAGCCGATTGGCTCCCGGCACAACGAGGCCCGCTGTGAGGTCCCGACCGAGTACCTGTTCATGGGCCACGGCGCGGTCGCGTTTACCGATGACGCGGGGGGCATCCAGTTTGTCCTCAATCACGAGTTCCTGCGCGACCTGAACCAGCAGACCGCCAGCGCGGACATCTCCAACGAAGGCCTCCGGGCGCGCAAGCGCTGAATCCGGCACGCGCGCGCCTGGTTCAAGCGGTCACCTCTGCGCCGGACGGTCAGCTGTTCGGTGCCAACATCTCTGTGACGCCGGCCAGGCCACAGGCCTCGTCCTGCGCCGCGGGCGCGCCGGAAACACCAAAGCCCCCAAGGTGTTGTCCCGACGCCGACTGCACGGGTACACCGCCCTGCACGATGGTGAGCCCCCCGGCATCGCGAACGCCCAGGGGCCGCGCGGCATCCGCGAATTCGACCTTCGCCAGCTCGCTGGTGGCCAGGGCAGTCACCGCCGCCGTACGCCCCTTGATATGTGCAAATTCAACCGTGGCCCGGGTAGCGCCGTCCTGGCGGGCAAACAGTTTCAGGTTCCCCGAGGCATCGTAGACTGCCATCGACAGGGCCGCGAGCTCGTGCTCCGCCGCGTAGCGCTCGCACCCCGCAATCAGGTCGCGTGCCTGTTGAAGAGTCAGCACCTCTTCCACATAGGGCTTTGCCGCATCGGCGAGCAGGGGTAATAAACCAAGCGCGACAACGGCCAACAGTGATTTCATAGCTCTCCCTGGTACAGCGTTAACCGCGATCAATCACGGCAGACTGCCTGCTACCCAACGCCGGCCGCAAAAGCGCCGTGGGGCAGCAGAGTAAAACGAACCGCTACCCGTTACTGTGCGGTGAACCCGCCATCGACGGACAGGATTGAGCCCTGGCACAGCGTTGAATCGTCGGAGGCGAAGAACAGGATCGCCCCCGCGACCTCGGCCGCTTCGCCCATGCGGGCTACCGGCATGACGCCGCGCAGCATGTCCTGGGCCTCAGCCTGGTCGGGCATCAACCGGGTCCAGCGGTCCATCATCGGGGTCGCGATCACACCGGGGCAGACACAGTTGACCCGCACACCCGAGGCGCCCAGCTCAATCGCCAGGTCCCGTGTCAACACCACCAGGCCACCCTTGGCGCTGCCATAGGCGGTCGACAGGGGGAACCCGACCAGGCCGTTCAGCGACGACACGTTGACGACGCTGCCGGAGCCACGCTTGACCATGTGCGGCACAATGTATTTGCAAAACAGCCACGGCCCCCGGAGGTTGGTGTCGAGAACCCGGTCCCAGTCATCGACCGTGGTCTCATCGTAAGCCTTGTTCAACTCGACGCCGGCATTGTTGACCAGAACGTCCACGCTGCTCCACTGCCCAAACGCGGTTGCCGCGACCTGCTTGACGTCCGCCTCCTGGCGCACGTCGCACTGCGCGGCTGTCACAGCGGCGCCCAGTTCAGCTGCCAGGGTCCGGGCCGCGTCGAGATTCAGGTCGGCAATGAGCACCTCTGCGCCTTCCTCGACAAACCGCCGCACGGTTGCCTCGCCAATGCCGCTGGCTCCCCCGGTGACGATGCAGTGCTTGCCCTTGAGTCTCATACACTTTCCCTTTCAAAACGCTTCAAACAGCCGTGGTGGTCACGAACTCGCCACCCGGGATCAATACCCTGGAAGCCGGCACCGGGCGTTAATGGTGAATGGCCCGGCCCAGGGCGTCCAGCACCGACTCGTGCATGGACTCTGACAGCGTGGGGTGCGGGAACACCGTATCCAGCAGGTCGTTTTCGGTGGCCTCCAGCTGTTGTGCCAGGGCAAAACCCTGCACCAGCTCCGTCACTTCCGGCCCGATCAGGTGGGCGCCCAGCAGCTCGCCGGTGGCCTCGTCGAACAGGGTCTTTACCAGCCCACTGCCCTCCCCCATGGCCAGCGCCTTGCCATTCGCATGCAGCGGTGCACGGCCAACCCGCAGCGGGCGCCCCAGGCTGCGGGCCTGCGCTTCGGTGAGGCCGACGCTGGCGATCTGCGGCCGGCTGTAAATACAGGCGGGGATCCGCGACATCTGCAGGGGCTGGCTGCGACCGACACCGGCGATGTGCTCGACGCACTGCACCGCCTGCTGACTGGCCTTGTGCGCGAGCCAGGGCGGCCCGGCCACGTCGCCGACCGCATAGAGCCCCACCACGCCGGTGCGACCCCAGTCGTCGGCCACCAGGAAACCCCGGCGGGTCTCGGCGCCGACAAGTTCCAGGCCCAGATCCTCGATGTTACCCGTCACCCCCACCGCGACTACCGCCCGGTCCGCTGCAAGGTGGATCTCGGCTGAATCTGCCGAGGATGCCAGCGTGGCCGCCAGCGCGGTCTCTCCCCGCGGCTCCAGTTGCGCCACCGAGTAGCCGGTCACAATGCGGATACCTCGCTCTGTCAGCGCTGCCTGCGCCCGGTCCGCGATCTCCGTATCCGCCTCGGGC
This sequence comes from Haliea sp., assembly GCF_040222615.1. Classification (GTDB taxonomy): domain Bacteria; phylum Pseudomonadota; class Gammaproteobacteria; order Pseudomonadales; family Halieaceae; genus Haliea. The sequence goes on along the minus strand of NZ_JAVKCQ010000221.1, from coordinate 11,632 downwards.
AGGATCCGGCTGGCCATTTCCACCAGCGTCACTTCACTGCCCAGGTCGGCGTAGAGGCTGGCAAACTCCACCCCGATTGCGCCCCCGCCAATCACCAGCAGCCGTGCCGGCAGCGCCGTTGGCGTCATCGCCTCGCGCGCGCCCCACACCAGCGCATCAGTGGCGTTAACCCCTGGCAGCTGGCGGGCCCGGGCACCGGTGGCCAGCACGATATGATCGGCCCGATAATCCTGCTGCTCGCCTTCGCTTTCGACGACCAGGGCACATTTGCCCGCCAGCCGCGCCTGCCCCCTGAGATGCGTCACTCCGTGCTTGCGCAGCAGCTGGGCAATCCCGCCGCTGAGGCGCTCGGCCACCGCGCGGCTGTGCCCCACCAGGGCCTGCAGATCCAGGGATGTCTCGCCAACGGTAAAGCCAAAGTCCCGGGCCGTGCGCAGGGTGTGGGCAATCTCGGCGCCCCGCAGCAGTGCCTTGGTCGGGATACAACCCCAGTTCAGGCAGACCCCACCGAGGGACTCCCGCTCCACCAGGGCGGTGCGAAAGCCCAACTGGGCGGCGCGAATGGCGGCGACATAGCCGCCGGGCCCCCCGCCCACCACCATCAGGTCATAGCGAGTATTCAACTCGGTGCTCCTCAGGCCAGCATGGTGGCCGGGTTTTCCAGGAAACCGCGCAACGCGGACAGGAACCGCGCGGCGAGGGCGCCATCGATGATCCTGTGGTCACTGGACAGGGACAGTGTCAGCACCGTCGCCACGGCCAGCTCACCCTGCCTGACCACCGGCCGCTGCTGCGCTGTGCCGGCCGCCAGGATTGCCCCCTGGGGACTGTTGATGATGGCGTCGAACTGGTCGATACCGTACATGCCCAGGTTCGACACGCTGAAGCTGCCCCCCTGGAATTCCTCCGGGCGCAGGGTGCCCAGTTTCGCCCGGGTGGCGAGATCGCGGATCTCGTTGGAGATCGCCAGCACGCCCTTGCGGTTGGCACCGCGCACGATGGGGGTAATCAACCCCTCATCCAGCGCCACCGCCACCGCGATATCGGCATCCGCAAACTGCTGCACGGTATCGCCGTCGAACTGCACATTGACACCCGGCACCGCGACCAGGGCGCAGGCGCAGGCCTTGACCAGCAGATCGTTGAGGGACACCTTCGCCTCACTGTACTGCCGGTTGAGTTGCTCCCGCACCGCCAGCAGGCCGTCGACCTCGACCTCCGCCTGCACCCGGAAGTGCGGCGCCTCGCGCTTGGAGGCCTGCAGCCGCGCCGCGATGGTGCGACGCATGCCGGACAGGGGCCGGGCCTCCACGCGAGCCGCGACCTCCCGGTCCGGCGCCGGTCGCGCGCCTGGAGTCGCCGACGATCGCCCGGACGCCGCTTCGACATCCGCCTTGCTGACCCGCCCGTGCCTGCCACTGGCGCGGCAGTCCAGCAGACTGACCCCCAGCTCACGGGCGAGGCGGCGCGCTACCGGCGAGGCCGCTACCGCGCTGTCATCCCGCGGCGGCGGCCCCAGGTCCGGGCGTGCGGCCGAGTGCGGCTTTGCCAGCTGCCGCCCGGCGGCCTGCAGGGCGGCCTCGATGTCGGCCAGGGTAACCCGGCCGTGGCGACCCGATGCGGACACCCGGGTCAGGTTGATGCCCTGCTCCCGGGCCACCCGGCGCGCCACCGGCGTGGCGGCAACACCGCTGTCGTCCTCGGCACCCGCCAGCGACGCGGCCACCGGCGCGGGTGGCGCAGCAGCTGCGGGGCTGTCCTGAACCTTCGCCGGCGCCGGCTCGGGCGCCGTGTCCGCGGGTTTCTGCGCCGAACTCGGCACCGGCGCGGCCTGTCCCGCCAGGTACTGCTCGATCTCCTCCGCGGGCGTATCGGCGGGTGCAATCACCGCGAGCACGCGGCCCACCGCAATCACCTCACCGGCACTGGCCAGCAGCCGCCTGACCACACCCCCGACCGGGGCGCTGACCGTGTTGACTATCTTGCTGGTCTCCACATCGACCAGATCGTCGCCCGCGGCAATGGTATCGCCCTCGCTGACGTGCCACTCGGCGATCTCGCCCTCGACCATCTCCATGCCCCACTTGGGCATGGTGACTGTACTGATCACACTCATTTACTGCTCTCCGCCATCAATTCCTGTGCGCATCCGGACCGGCCAGATGGAAAACCGCCAAGGGTCATTCCCCGGCCTCCGCCAGCTCAAAGGCCAGCAGCACGTTACCCGGCATGTGGTGTACCAGCATGTAACCGGAGTTCATCAACAAAAGTTCATCCTGCAGCACCGCACCGGAGCCCCCCGCCATCGCACCCCCACGCGCCGTACCACCGCCCGGTGTCGGGAAGTCGCGCACGGTGTCGTAACGCCAGAGCACCTTGCCGTCGCGAAGGTCATGAATGCGAATGTGGCCATCCAGGCTGCCGGTGATCACCAGCTCCCCGGTCACGGTCGCCGGGGCGCTGTGTCCCGGTTTGCACAGCGGCCGCCCGTCACAGACGGTCTCTGCCGGCCAGGACCAGCGCGACTCGCCGCTGGCGACGTCCAGCGCATACACGCCCGGCCGCTGCTCGCCGTTCCAGCGACTGCCAGCCGCAGACGCGCTCAGCTGCACATCTTCGTCATTGATCGGCACCACCAGCGTGCCCGCAGCAGCCGCCATGCCGAAATGCACACCACCCAGCATGCCGCCGCGCCCCAGCTTGCGCTGCCAGACCAGGCTGCCGTCCGCAGGCTTCAGGCCCCAGACCTGCCCCGACTTCTGGCCCGCCAGCAGATAGTCACTGCCGTCAGTGCCCCGCGCCAGAATCACCGCTGCGCCAATATCCATATCGGAGTCGTCGCCAGCCTCTTCCGGGCAATTGCTGCGGTCCGCCATCTCACAGGCGACGTTCCAGGCGTCGCGACGGGTCTGGAATACCCAGCGCAGCTCCCCCGTGTCCAGGGTTACCGCCAGTACCGCGTCGCTGGTAGCAGAGGTGGGCGACGAGTAGTTCTGCCCCGTGCCGACATAGAGCACACCCCGCTCCGCATCAATGGTGGGTGTGTTCCAGATCCCGGCCCCGGACGGCGCAAAGCGCGCTACACCCGGCGAGTTCTCGCCCACCTGCTGCGGCAGCTCGGGAATGCTGTAGGTCTGCCAGCGTCGCTCGCCCGTACGCCAGTCGTAGGCGACGACGGAGCCGCGAAAGCTGCAGCAGGGATAGCTTGAACGGGCGGCGCTGGCGACTTCCAGCGAGGTGACGGGTACATACAGGCTGGTATCGTGAACCGCCGGCGTGCCCGTAATGGTGGCAGCGGGATGATCGTCGGCCTTGTCATCCCAGCGCAGCTCGCCGTCGTTGGCGCCGACCGCGTAGACATAACCCAGGTAATCGCCGAACAGCAGCAGGGGATCGTTTCCATCGCCCGCCATGACGATCCCTGTGCGCACTTCACTGCGAGCAAAAAAGCGCCAGTGAACGCAGCCGCTGTCGCGATCCAGGGCGTAGACCGTACCGTCCTGACTGCCGACGAACACGCGATCGCCCGCCACCAGTGGCTGCGAGCGGGCCCGCACGGCATCCGGAAAACCAAAAGCCCACTTCAGCCGCAACCGGCCCAGGTTGTCGCGGGACAGTGCTGTCTGCGCCGCAGTATACGCCCGGGTATTGGCGGGGGTAACGCCCCAGCCGACCGTGTCCGGTATGGCCAGGGCCTCGCGCTCGGGGCCGGATTCACAGAACAGCAGCGCACTGGAACCATCGTCCCCCGACAACTCCCGCCCGGTCACGAATGCGGTGATGTGGCGCTTCTCGAGGTCCGACAGCTGCTCCGCCATGGACCGCATTCCGCCCTCGGTCAGCACCCGGTACAGCGACGCCGGGGCCAGGTAGCCCATCATTTCCAGGCTGGGCGCTTTCGGCTGGCCGCCGCTGTGGCAGGCGGCGCAATGTTCCGCAAACAGCGCCCGTCCCGGATGGCTGGCCGCGGTTGCCTCGCGCTCCAGGGGTGAGGCAGACAGGGGAGCAGCCAGCAACAGAGCCAACACGCCCGCAAGGCCTTGATAGAAAAAACGCGACATCACCGTGGCCTCGAAGTAAGACGGAGTATCAGCGCCGATACGCCACCACCTCTCGCACCGCGCGCTCGATATCATCCTCACTGGGAATGTAGAGGTCTTCAAGCACGGGACTGAAAGGAGCGGGCGTATGCGGCGCGGTAACGGTCATGACCGGGGCCTGCAGTGCACCGAATGCTTTCCGGGCCACGATACTGGCGATATCGGCCGCAACGCTGCAGCGCTCCCAGGCCTCATCGACGATAACCACCCTGCCCGTCATCTCGACGCTTTCCAGGATGGCTTCTTCATCCAGTGGCGAGGTCGTGCGAGGATCGATGACTTCGACCGAAATGCCCTCTTTCTGCAGGCGGTCAGCGACGGCCACCGCTTTCTGCACCATGGCGGAAAACGCCACGATGGTGACGTCGGTGCCCTCGCGGGGGAATGCCGCCTGGCCGAACGGGATCAAGTACTCTTCGTCCGGAACCTCGCAGGCATTCTCGAACTGCAACTTGTGCAACAGGAACAGAACCGGGTCATCATCGCGAATGGCTGTCAGCAGCAGACCCTTGGTGTCGTAGGCATTTTCCGGCATGACCACCTTGAGGCCAGGCACTGCGGTCACCTGGGGGTGGAGGCTCTGCGAGTGCTGGGCACCGCAGCGCAGCCCCGCGCCGACCAGTGACAGCAGCACCAGCGGCGTGTCCGACTTGCCTCCGAACATATAGCGGAACTTCGCCATCTGATTGTAGATCTGGTCGAAGCAGACCCCCAGGAAGTCGAAGAACTGCAGGTCGGCGATCGGCCGCAGACCGGTCAGAGCCGCTCCGGCGGCGGCGCCAATATAGGCCGCTTCCGAAATCGGGGTGTCGATGATCCGCTCCCGACCGAACTCGCCAACCAGGCCCTTATAGAAACCAAAGGCACCACCAAAGGCGTCGTCTTCACCGCTGCAGCCGGCACCACCGGCCACGTCCTCCCCCATCAGGATAACGGTGGGATCCCGGCGCATTTCGTCCTGGATGGTGTCGTGAATAACTTCTCGTATCGTTTTCTTCGGCATGAAATCAGTACTCAGTAAGTTTTGTAGACGTCAGTGAAGAGCTCCTCGGGAGCAGGATAGGGCGCAGCGAGCGCCTCCTCGACGGCCTCCTCGATCAGCGCGTCTACCTCTTCATCGATCTGCTGCAGCGCTTTCCGCGTCACTGACTTGTCCTTCAGTACGCGATCGACAAAGTAGGTGATACAGTCCATCTCCCGACGCAGCTGCTCAACTTCTCCCTTGGCGCGATAGAGCTGCGGGTCGCCGACAAAATGGCCGCCAAAGCGCGTGGTCATGGCTTCAATGGCTGAGGGTCCGCCGCCGTCACGAGCCCTCTCGACCGCGACTTTCACCGCCTTGTGCACCGCAAAGAAGTCCGTGCCGTCGACTTTCTCCGCCGGCATACCAAAGGCCCCCGCGCGACCGGAAATGTCGCCTGATCCGACCGCGTAGCTGAACCCCGTGGCCTCGCCGTAGCCATTGTTTTCGTACATGAACAGCACCGGCAGTTTCAGCACCACGGCCAGATTCATGGACTCAAACACAACGCCCTCGTTGGAGCCGCCGTCGCCAATAAAGGACACGGAGACGCCCCGGGTGCCCCGGGTCTTGGCGCTCAATCCGGCGCCGACACAGAGAGGCGCCGAACCGCCGACGATGCCGTTGGCGCCGAGCATGCCCTTGCTCAGGTCCGCGACGTGCATGGAGCCGCCCTTGCCCTTGCACAGGCCGGTCGCCTTGCCCATGATCTCCGCGAGCATGCCTTTGACATCACAACCCTTGGCGATGGAATGCCCATGCCCGCGATGGGTACTGCCAATGTAGTCGCTGTCGAGAAGATTCATGCACACCGCGGTCGCAATGGCTTCCTGGGCGGAATACAGATGGGTGAATCCGGGGATCGTGCCTTTCTCGAACTCCTGCCCGACACGCGTCTCGAAGGCGCGAATGGTGCGCATGGTGCGGTAGGCATGCAGCAGCTGCTCGGTATCAAACTGCGGTCCACTTGGGGTTTTGCGTCTTGTCATGGTTCAACCTGTTTGCCTTTCAGTGTGGGTGGAAGCCCCCTGTGCCCGGGGGCAAAGCAAGTCTGCAACATGCGCGGCCAGAACTCGCGGCAGCACATGGGTACCAGGCGAGAGACCAATCTGCCGGTTTTCTTTACCGCTCTACGCTGAAGCGCAGGAGAACGTTGCCTGGCAGGCGTCCTCCCCAGAGGTAGCCCGAGTTGATCAACAGACTGCCATCGACAAGCACCGCGCCGTCGGATTCAATCGCCCCACCCTGGCCCTCGATTCCCGAGACGCTGTCGTACTTGCGGACCGTGTCGTACTGCCAGATCAACTCGCCCGTGCGGCTGTCATAAGCGCGCAGCGTGCCATCCAGGGCGCCGGAGAACACAACTCCCGCGGTGGCGGTTACGGCAGCCGACAGCCCCGGGTCACATCCCGGCGGCGAGCCCTCGGCACAGGACAGCGCCACAGGGGCCTCCCACAGAATCTCGCCCGTCTTGATATCAAGCGCGTGCAGACCGGGCTTGCGCTGCCCCTTAAAGCGGTCATTGATGTCGGTATCGGCAATGGGCGCATAAACCACATCCCGCTCCGGGTCGACGGCCATGCCCCAGTGCACACCGCCGTAGAACCCGCCACGGCCTACCGCGGTTTTCCACAGCAGTTCACCCTGCTCCGCAGGATCCAGGGCGAACACATCCCCGGACTTCTGGCCCACCAGCAGGCGTTCCCTGCCCGCGCTGTCGCGATGCAGGATAGTAGCCGCGCCAATATCGAAGTCGGGACCGTCTTCCTGCGGGCAGTTGTCGGGCTGCGCCAGGTTGCAGCTCATGTTCCAGGCATCGCCCGCCAGGGCCTGGTGTACCCAGCGCCGCTCGCCGGTATCCAGGTCGAAAGCAACCACGGCATCACTGGCCCCGTGCGCGGGGGAGCTGTAGGCCTCACCGGTGCCTACATAAAGGACACCGCGCGCCTCATCGATGGCTGGTGAGTTCCAGACCGGGGCGCCGGACGGCGCCAGGATCGGCGTGCCCAGCGCAGTTTTGGTGCCGGTAGCGGAGGGTTCATCGCCCACGACATAATTTTTCCAGCGCATGGCGCCACTCTGCACATCGAACGCCGCCACTCCCCCGCGGAAGGTACAGCAGGGATAGTTGGGGTCGGCAGCGGTTGCCCACTCCCGGGAGGACATCGGCACATACAGGGTATCGCCGTGCAGTTTGGGGCTGCCGGTAATCGTCACATCAGGGTGATCATCGACATTGTGAATCCAGAGCGGATCGCCCGTGGCCCCATTGAGCGCGTATACATTGCCGTTGAAGTCGCCGAAATACAGCGTGACCGCAGCGGGGTCAGCGCCCTCGTGAACCGATACCGAGGAACGCACCTCGGCCTTCGCGGCGTATACCCAGTGGGTACATCCGGACTCCAGGTCTATGGCGTAGACCCTGCCGTCCTGGGTGCCGGTGTAGATGACGCCACGGTGTACCGTCGGCTGGGACCTGACCCGGGTCGCCCCGGGGAAGGCATAGGCCCAGCTCAAGGTCAGGGAGGGTGTGTTCTCGCGATTGATCCCGGACACGCTGCCGGGGACACTGCGGGGATTGGTTGCACCCATGCCCCAGCTGGTCACCGCGTGCCCCGACGCTTTGTCGTCCGGGCCTTTCGCACAAAAATTGCTGACAACCAGCGGCTCGGCACTGATCGCACGCCCGCCCAGGAACTCGGCAATGGCCACCTTCTGCTCCGCATCGAGGTGCGCAGACTGGGTTTTCATGACCCCGGATTCCATCGCCGCCAGCACGCTCTCGGGGCTCATGATCTGGAGCATGACGACGTGAGGCGCTTTCGGAGCTCCACCGTCATGGCAGGCAAGACAGTTCTCACTGAAGAGGTCCTCGCCACTGATCACCGCGGTAGCGGCCAGGACGGGCGCAGTCATTACTACCCAGGCGAAGAATCCTGAAAATACCCGATGCACGTTAAACTCCTTCTTACCGGCCACAGGAAGCCGTTAAACGGATCGGCCCGGCAGTCATGGCGGTCTTGCAACCGATCACTGCCAGGCCGACTTCCAGCAACTACTCGCAACTACCTAACTAGAACGAATAGCCAAGCTGAATACCCAGCTCACGCGGGGCGCCGTAGGTGGTGAAGTTCCAGAGATTCGCAACCGGGTTTGCCGACACCCGATAGGTCTCATCTGTCAGGTTCTTGCCGTAGAGGGAAACCTCAAACGCACTGTCAGGCGACTCCCAGGTCACGTAGGCATTGACCAGGGTACGCTCTTCCAGCTGCGTGTTGGCCTTCTGCCGCAGGATGGGGTTTTCAAGCGTGCCCCCCTGGGCGCTGGCGGGAGCCGGGTTGACCTCTGCCTCGCCCTGGTAGTGGAAATTCAGGTTGTAGGTCAGCAGGCCGCCGCTGGACAGCTCCTGGAAGTAGGTAGCGCTCACCCCACCATTGAACTCAGGCGAGTAGGGCACTTCCAGAGAGGAAAAGTCAAACGGCTGCGGGGCGCCGACAAGACCCAGGGTCGTGGGATCAAAGCCGGGATTGTAGCTGTCGTACTCGTGATCCAGCCAGCCGAAGTTGACGTCAAAGCGCAGGCTGTTGATCGGCAGGTAGCTGAGTTCAAGCTCCAGACCAACCGCCGTGCTTTCACCCTCGTTCAGGGCAATGGTTTCCTGGAAGTCGTTGCCCGCTGCGTCCTTGAATGCCACCACAGTGTCGCGCTGCAGATTCTCGTAGACCGTGTGGAACAGGGCCCCGTTCATCCTCAGTTTGCCATCGAGCATGTCGGCCTTGGCACCGATCTCGAAGTTTTCATTCTCCTCGCTGGAGTACGGCGAGCAGCTGAGCGCACTGCCACAGGTCTCAGAGAAACCGCCGGAAACAAAGCCGGTGGCAAAGCTCACGTAGGTCATCAGCTCGTCTGACCAGTTGTAGTCGAGGACGATCCGATAGGTATTGGCACTGAAATCCTTCTTGTCATCGATAACATTGCCAAAGGCAGAGATCGGCAGCGGATTGGTATGCGGCCCCTTGAACTGGTCTACCGTAATGAAGTTGCTGACGGGATTCTCTGCAGTACCGAGACTGCGACGGGCGAAGACCTTCTCGTCCTGGGTGTGGCGGAAACCCAGGGAAAGCTTCAGCGAATCGGTCAGGTCATAGCTGCCATCGATGTAATAGGCGACGCCCTGGCGCTCCTGGCTGGTTACCTGAACTTCGTAGGTATCCCGATAGAATTCGGCCGCGGGACCGGCAAATATCAGGAAGTAGCCCAGGTTGCCAAACACCAGGAAGTCGACATCGTCTTCGTAGTAGCTGGCACCCGTGACGAAGTTGAACGGGCCGCTGAAGTTGGAAGAGAAGCGCAGTTCGTTTTGCAGCTGCTCACGCTTGGAGTTGCGGCTCGCATCGTACTGAGAGGTATAGGCCTCGCCGGTATAGGTACTGGCGAGCACCTCGTCCTGGCTCCTGGTACCCATGATCCACATCACATCGAATTTGTCGAACGCAAAGGTCTGGTTCAGGTAAACGCCGTCCGCATCAATCTTGTGGCCGCCAGGAATGTCGACCACCGGGGTAGCCGTGTAGGACTGACCGGTGGAGAAGGGGTCGCCGCCACCGATACCCGGGAAGCCGGCAATCGGCCACAGGTAGCCCTCACCGCCATTCTGACTGGCCAGCGGTGTTTCGTTTGCCGCCGCCACGGTATCGCCGCGATCCTGCACATACTCGAAGATAAGGTCGGCAAGATAGAAGTCGCTGGGCTGCCAGCGGAATTTCAGCTTGGCGGCCAGCACATCCTTGCCACCGAGGTCCTCTCCGCGACCAACATCGGGGAACTTGGAGCGCGCTGCATCATTACACTCCGCGGATCCGGGCTGGCCGGGGAAGGGGCAGCCGAAGCTCTGGAATTCACCGCCGGCCGGCTTGTCGTTGGTGTAAAAGCCATCACTCTTGTCCTGGATAACCGCGAGGCGAGCCGCGACGGTCTCGCCCAGGGGCACGTTCAGGCTGGCCTTGAGCTTGGTGGCATTGGAATCATTCGATGCAAACTGCGAGTAGTTTCCTTCGATGTCGCCAAAAAACTCACCGAGCACGGGCTTCTTGGTGGTGAAGGCAATCGCCCCGCCGGTTGTATTTTTACCGAACAGCGTCCCCTGCGGGCCGCGGTAGATTTCCACCTGCTCCATGTCGAACATTTCAATAAACTGTGACTGCACATGGTTGAAGGCGAACTCATCCACGGTGATGCCGACCGAAGCATCCTTGGTCACCAGGATGGAGTTGAACCCGGTGCCACGCATGCCACCGGCGATGGCATTGAACCCCGTCTGCGGTGTCAGGTTCACGTTGGGCGCCAGCTGGGTCAACGCGGTCACATCGTTCTGGAAGGTGGTTTCAAGCTGCTTGGACGTTACTGTGGTCACGGCAACCGACAGATCCTGCTGTGCAACCGAACGTTTGGTGCCGGTTACCACCACTTCTTCCAGTTGCAACCTGCTGGACCGATCCTCATCTTGCGCGAGGGCATTGCCACCGGCAACTACCTGCGTCAAAGCAAGGCACACAGCCGAACCCAGAACTTTCCTGTTGAAGTTGTACATTGACTATCCCCTCATTCACTTAAAATTAGAATATTGTGAGGTGTTACCTCTGGCCGCACGCCGCTCGAACCGAGCATAGGCAGCCCTTGCAGACTCTTTAATGTAATTCAAAAAAAGGGACTTCACAACATTTGTTTTGAATAGTATTCAAAAATTTTGCGGGTGGACAAAGGGCGCGGACCTGCTCTGGCGAAAGTCCGGCGCCCCGGGCTGGGCGGTCAACTTTTAGTCGGCATCAGGTAAACCAGATTTCCCCGCCTCGCGGATCATCGGCTGATACTCCGCGAACGCGGGGCCGGCGGCGGTCGCTCCCACGGTAAAGCCCGCATCCGTGGTCAGGGTGTGCCCTGTGGTGTAGCCGGATTCATCACTCGCCAGCCACAGTGCGGCGTTCGCCACATCTTCCGCCAGGCCCGGGCGGCCACGCAGCGGGGACGCCTCGGCAAGGATCGCCTTCGCGCCCTCGATATCAGCGGGGTTACCGGTCAGAACACTCGCCACCATGGGCGTGGCCATGGACGCGGCGGCGATCGCATTCACGCGCACTGTGCTGCCCGCCAGTTCCGCTGCCACGTTCTTGGTCAGCCCCACCACACCGTGTTTGGCCGCGGTGTAGGCATGCGGCCCCAGGCCACCCATCAGGCCCGCCGTGCTGGCCATATTGATGATGGAACCGGAGCGCTGTGGCACCATTACCCGCGCCGCGTGCTTGGTGCAATAGAAGGCCCCGTTCAACAGCACATCGATACTGAAGCGCCACTCGGCGCCGGGGGTGGTCGCGACCGGGCCCACGGCACCGACAATGCCGGCACTGTTGAAAAGGATATCGAGCTTGCCAAAACGACTGACGGCTGCGTCCACTGCCGCGCCGACACTGTCTTCATCGGTAATGTTGCAGTGCACGTAGATGGCATTGTCACC
>NZ_JAVKCQ010000220.1:0-4938 GCF_040222615.1 Haliea sp. | reverse complement strand
GCCAAATCTACCCCAACTCGACTAATCTTCATCGCGGGTTCCTCCTCCTCGCTGGTGACTGTTGGACAGCACACTCAGTGTGGCACTTGATGCCGAAAGTGGGTGAGGAGGAGTCCATCCCATTGTTAATTGGGTAGAGCCCCCACACATACCCCCATTTTTGGGGTATGTTGCCGGATACCCCCGGACTGGTATGGAATGAGTATAGACAAAAAAGCCCTGATTTACAGGGCTTTGCGGACGTTTGCGGATGGTGTTGGATGGGTAATTGGTCGGGACGGCAGGATTTGAACCTGCGACCACCACACCCCCAGTGTGGTGCGCTACCAGGCTGCGCTACGCCCCGAGAAGTCGCGAATGCGAGGCCGGCATTATACTGAATAGGCCCCTGATGACAAGCCTATTTGCCCGGAGCGAGCACCTTCAGCACATCTTCCAGCTCTTCGATGGTCTCCTTGATCACTGCCTGCATGTCCAGCTGCTGGGGAGCGGACTCCTCCGTGGTCATACGCTGCCGGGCGCCACCGATGGTGTAGCCCTGATCGTACAACAGGGTGCGGATCTGGCGGATGGTCAGGACATCTTCACGCTGGTAGTAACGGCGATTGCCGCGCCGCTTGACCGGCTTCAACTGGGGGAATTCCTGCTCCCAGTAACGCAGGACATGCGGCTTGACCGCACACAGCTCGCTGACCTCACCTATAGTGAAGTAGCGTTTGCCCGGAATCGCGGGCAGCTCGTTATTGTGACTCGGTTCCAGCATACTCTTCTACCCGTGCCTTCAGCTTCTGCCCCGGACGAAAGGTTACCACCCGCCGTGCAGAGATTGGAATTTCTTCCCCGGTCTTGGGGTTGCGACCGGGGCGCTGGCTCTTGTCTCGCAGGTCAAAGTTGCCGAAGCCGGAAAGCTTGACCTGCTCATTGCCCTCGAGGCTGGCGCGAATCTCCTCGAAAAACAGCTCAACAATCTCCTTGGCTTCCCGCTTGTTGAGCCCGAGCTCTTCAAACAGGCGCTCGGCCATTTCGGATTTGGTGAGGGCAGTCATCGTCTTTACAGCGCCTGGTTCCTGAGCTCAGCGTTATAGTTTTTTTCCAAGGAATCAATGACTTGATTCATGGCCTCATTCACAACATCGTCGCTAAGAGTGCGCGATTGATCCCGGAAAGTCAAACCAAATGCAAGGCTTTTTCGTTTAGGATCAATGCCTTTCCCTTCATAGACATCAAATAACCTTAACTCACGCAGGTAAACTCCTGCCACAGCTTTAACATTCTCCATCAGCGTGGCCGCGGGGACAGCTTTATCCACCAACACCGCCAAATCCCGGCGAACCTCGGGGAATCGTGACAATTCCGCAAATGCAGGCAGCACGCCTTCCAGCAACGCATCGAGATCCATTTCGCAGGCCAGCACGGGGCCATTGATATCCAGAGCCGCCAAAACGGCGGGATGCAGGGCACCGATACGACCCACCACCTGCCCCGTTCGGGTTATCTCCGCAGTCTGCCCCGGGTGCAGGGCGGGGTGCTCGGCGGCGCGGAACGCAAACTCGCCCTGGCAACGCCCCAGCCCGAGCAGGCTCTCCAGATCACCCTTGAGATCGTAGAAATCCGCGGCCGCCGAAGCCACGGACCAGGACTCCGCAAACCGCGGGCCACTGATGATCATGCCCAGGGTGGGCACCTGCCGCAGTTCCGCCAGGCCTGTTCCCCGGGCGCCGGGGACAAAGCGCAGGCCGGTCTCGAACAGGCGCACCCGGTTCTGCTGGCGGTGCGCGCTACGCTGCACGGCGCTGGCCAGGCCGGGTACCAGACTGCTGCGCATCACCGCCATTTCAGCGGAGATCGGGTTTTCCAGCGCTACCGGTTCCACTGCGGGATCAAACAGCTGCTGCAGCTTCGGGTCGATAAAGCTGTAGGTGATCGCCTCCCGGAAACCGCGGGCACTGAGGTGGCGGCGCAGGCTGCGCAGCGACAGACTCGCCTCGGGCTTGGGTGGAATGACGAGATCGGCCTGGATATGGCTTACCGGCAGGCGGTTGTAGCCGTATACCCGCGCCAGCTCTTCCAGCAGGTCTGCTTCGATCGCGAGATCGAAACGCCAGCTGGGGACACCGCACAGCCAGCCCTCGGCAGTTGCGGTGACACCGAGACCCAGTCCCGACAGGATCCGCTCCACATCGGTATCCGCCAGGTCAAAACCCAGCAGACGGGGAATGCGGGCGCGGCGCAGCGCGACGTCCGCGCGCACCGGCAGTTGCGCCTCGTCCACGGCCTCGATGACCGGACCGGGCTCGCCGCCCACGATGTCCAGCAACAGGCGGGTCGCCCGCTCCAGGGCTTCGCGCTGCAGCCGGAAATCCACCCCGCGCTCGAAGCGGTGGGAGGAATCCGTGTGCAGGCCATAGCTGCGGGCCTGGCCGGCAAGACCACCCGGCGCAAAGAACGCGGACTCCAGGAACAGGTGACGGCTGCCCTCGTCCACCGCGGTCGGGTCACCGCCCATGATCCCCGCCATGGCCACCGGGCCGCTGTGGTCAGCGATCACCAGGGTGTCGTCACGCAGCTCAACCGTCTGGCCATCCAGCAGGGCGAGACTTTCGCCCGCTTTGGCTGTGCGGACCACGATGCCCCCCTGCAGCCGGTCCAGGTCGAAGGCGTGCATGGGCTGGCCCAGCTCCAGCAGGATGTAGTTGGTGACATCCACCACCGCGTCAATACTGCGCAACCCGCAGCGGCGCAGCTTCTCCTGCAGCCACAGCGGTGACGGGCGCGAAATGTCGACATTGCGGATAACCCTGCCGACATAGCGCGGACAACGCTCCGGCGCTTCCAGCTGCACGGGCAAAGTGTCCTCGAGGACCGCGGACACGGGTTCACAGCTGACCGCCTTGACCGGCAGTCCGTTCAGCAGACCCACTTCCCGGGCAATGCCGGCAATGCCCAGACAGTCCGCCCGGTTCGGCGTCAGGCCTATTTCAATCAACTGATCGTCCAGCTGGAGATACTCGCGCAGATCGCTGCCCACGGGCGCGTCGGCGGGCAATTCCATCAGGCCGGCACTGGCATCGGAGAGGCCCAGCTCGGCCTCCGCGCAGAGCATGCCCTGGGATTCGACGCCGCGCAGCTTGGCCTTCTTGATCTTGAAATCGCCGGGCAACACAGCACCGATGCGAGCCAGCGGTGCCCTCAGCCCGACCCGGGCGTTGGGCGCACCGCAGACGATCTGTACCGTTTCGCCGCCGACGTTGACCGTACATACGCGCAGCTTGTCCGCATCCGGGTGCTGCTCGGCCTGGATAATCTCCGCCACCACCACGCCGCTGAAGATTCCGGCCACCGGCTCCAGGGCATCGACTTCCAGCCCGGCCATGGTGATCTGGTGGGCCAGTTCGTCGCTGGACAGCGGCGGATTAACCCACTCACGCAGCCATTGTTCGCTGATTTTCACTGATTGATTCTCCGTGGTCTGCTAGAACTGCTCGAGGAAGCGCAGGTCGTTTTCAAAGAACAGGCGCAGGTCGTTGACGCCGTAGCGCAGCATTGCCAGCCGCTCCACCCCCATACCGAAGGCAAAGCCGGTGTAGCGCTCGGCGTCGATGCCGGAGGTCTCCAGCACCCGCGGGTGCACCATCCCGCAGCCCATGACCTCCAGCCAGCCGGTCTGGCTGCACACCCGACAGCCGGCGCCGCCGCAGTTCACGCACTGGATGTCCACTTCCGCGGAGGGTTCGGTGAAGGGGAAGTAGGATGGCCGGAAGCGCACCGCCAGATCCTTCTCAAAGAACACCCGCAGGAAGTCCTCGATCAGGCCTTTCAGGTCCGCAAAGCTGGAGCGTTCGTCTACCAGCAGTCCCTCCACCTGATGGAACATGGGGGTGTGGGTCAGGTCAGAGTCGCAGCGATACACCCGCCCCGGGCAGATCACCCGCAGCGGCGGTTTGTTGTTTTCCATCACCCGAACCTGCACCGGCGAGGTATGGGTACGCAGCACCGTGGTCGGATCCACATAGAAGGTGTCGTGCATGGCCCGCGCCGGATGGTGGGCGGGAATGTTAAGCGCCTCGAAGTTGTGGTAGTCGTCCTCTATCTCGGGACCTTCCACCACCTCGAAGCCCACGGCGCCGAAGAAATCCTCCATGCGCTCAATGGTCCGGGTTACGGGGTGGATGCCACCGGTACTCTGACCGCGGCCCGGCAGGGTGACATCGAGTGTCTCCCGCGCCAGCTTTTCAGCCACAGCCGACGCTTCCAGCACCGCCTTGCGCTCCGCAATGAGATCCTGCAGCTCCTGCTTGGCCACGTTGATCAGGGCGCCCGCCGCCGGACGCTCTTCGGCGGACAACTTGCCGAGGCCCTTGAGCAGCTCGGTAACGCGGCCTTTCTTGCCCAGGAAGTCTACCCGCAGCTGTTCCAGCGCGGCGCTGTCGGTGGCGGCGGCAATCGCGGCCCTGGCTTCCTCGGTGAGGGGTTTCAGGTTTTCCATCTGTTCCTTCCGCTGTCAGTGTCTTGACGAACCGGTCCTGCGTGGCACCGTGTCCGTGCAACCTTGAATCATCGTTCTTAAGCCGCCCCGAGCGGCCCGGGAGAGGGTGCCGGGACACGCCGTGAACCCGTCCATGGGGGCTTGTGTTGCGGATCGCCGCCCGCGACATCCATGTCTCACACAGTCCCGGCACCCTCTCCCTGCCCCCTCGGGGCTCCGTTCTGTGCCACATCCGCTACCGGTCGACCTTACCAGCCGCCACTGCCGCGAACTCCGTGCCAGACCCACCACCCTCAGCAATGTTTGTTTGGTGCCTGTTCCGCGCACAGAAGGTAGTCCGGGGCGTGCTGGCAGGGCCGCTCCGGACACGCCGTGAACCCACACCCGATAACGCGGGGTGGGCTCTCCATGGGGGCTCGGAGGCGACATCCATGTCGCCTACGGTCCGGCGC
>NZ_JAVKCQ010000219.1:0-13411 GCF_040222615.1 Haliea sp. | reverse complement strand
TAAACGCCGTCTCTGCAAACTCACCCGTCTCCAGCGCATCCTGCACCGCAGTCTGATAGCCGTTCAGCCCACTGCCGGTCCACGGGTGGTTGGCAAACTGTTCCCAGGCGATATCCCACACCGCCAGGCGCGACGCCACCGGCATATCGAGCTCACCCAGCTGCAGCCCGCTCAGGGTGTCGAGAAAACGGTGATTGCCCGCCACGGTCAGCAGCAACAGCGCCGCGCCCGCCAGCAACACCAGGGCCCGCTGGCGAACCGGTAGCTGCAGCGACAGCACCACCAGCAGCAACGGCAGGGCGAGCAGGTTGTTGCGGGTCTGGGTGAGCAGTGCGGCGGCGAGCGCCAGGCCGGCCAGCCCCAGCGCCAGCCACACCCGCACCGGCTGCTGCAGCCGGTGCCAGAACAGAGCGGCCGAGAGCAGCGCCGCCGCGGCCAGCAGGGCGAGGTTGCCCAGGGTAATGGGATTGATCCACAGGCCGACGCGCAGCGGTTCCCCGCTCGGAGGCGCCAGGCACAGGCTGGCTCCGGTGTGCAGTGCGGCTCCCAACGCCATCAGCGCAAACCCGGCAAACAGCCGCCTGGCATCAAGCCCGGACCAGCTCAGGGCCAGCAGCAGCGGCCAGAACAGCACCAGGCGACCGGGGCCGTCGAGCTCCTTCAGGGCCCTGTAGTCGAAGCCGGAGTCGATCCAGAACAGTACATACACCAGCACCGGAAACCAGCAGGCAAAATGTAGCAGGCGCAGCTCCCGGGGGCGGTCCCAGCCGCTGGCCCGAAGCTGTTGCCGCAGCGCCGGGGCGCAGCCGGCTGCGGCAATCAGGACGACCGCTGTCGTGAGCAGGCTGGAGTACACCAGAGACCCCGCGAAACCGGCGACCGCCAGGCCCGCCAGCAGCTGTTGGCCTCGTGCCGATGGAATCATTGTGTATACTCTCGTCAATCTGCGTGGCCGACGTCGTCAACGCAGCCCCACCGGGCCACCCGCCGCGCCGCTACTATAGCGCAGGTGCTCACGCGGATTCCAACGCCGACAAAGGATGCGGCACCATGAAAGTTCTGTGCATAACCGATTGCGCCGACCGCGCCGAGACCGAGCTGTTTATCCGCCTGTCGCGGCAGGCAGAAACATTGGCGGTCATGAGCAACCCCGTGGGGCGCTATCACGGGCTGCTGCTGGACGCGGGGCTGAAGGTGATCCCCCTGCAGATCCACAGCCGTCTCGACCGCCAGGCCACCGCATTGATACGGAAAACCGTCTACGCTTGCGACTACGACATCGTGCACGCCTTCAACTCCCGCGCCGTCACCTGCATGCTGCGAGCCGCCAGCGACCACCGGGCGCGGCTGCTGGCCTATCGCGGGGTCACCACCGGCGTGAGCTACACCAAGCCGGAAGCCTGGACCACCTTCCTCAACCCCCGGCTGGACGGCATCATGTGCGTGGCCGAGGCCATTCGCCAGGCACTGTTGTCCGTGCGCCTGCTGTGGCTGCACCTGCCCGCGGAGAAAGTGAAAACCATTCACAAGGGCCACGAGCTGGCCTGGTATGACGTGAAGCCCGCGTCACTCGACGAATTTGGCGTCCCTGCGGGAGCGACCACGCTCTGCTGTATCAGCCGCGACAGTGCGAAAAAGGGCACGCTTACCCTCCTCGAAGCCTTCGACGCCCTGCCGGATGAACTCAACTGCCACCTGCTGCTGATCGGCTCGGTAGACCGCAATGCCAAGGTGCGCGCGCGCAGCGCACGCTGCCGGCACCCGCAGCGGGTGCACTTTGCCGGCTACCGCAATGACGTCACCAATATCCTGCGCGCGGCGGATCTGCTGGTGTCGCCATCGGCAAGCGGGGAGGGCCTGCCGCGGGTGGTCATCGAGGCCATGTGCGTGAACACACCGGTCGTCGCCACCGATACCGGGGGCACCCGGGAACTGGTCCTGGACGGGGAGACCGGGCTGCTGGTGCCGATGCGCAACGCCCCGGCGCTGGCCGCGGCGGTGAGCGCGGCGCTGGCGGATCGGGAAAGCACCCGCCGCCGTGCTGCGGCGGCGCGGGAGCGTATCGCCCGGGAGTTCAACGCCGGTCAAACCGCCGTCAACACCTTCGCCTGGTATCAGGAACGACTGGCGTCCGCCCCGTAGAAATCGAGATACCAGTCCACGAACCGCTGCACGCCCTCCACGATGCCGGTGCGCGGTGCATACCCCGTGGCTGCACGCAGGGCGCTGACGTCGGCATAGGTATCCGGCACATCCCCGGGCTGCATGGGCAGCATGATTTTTCGTGCCTCGCGGCCCAGGCGCTGCTCCAGCAGGCCGATGAATTCCAGCAGGTGCACCGGCTGCTCGCAGCCGATATTGAACACCCGGTAGGGCGCGCTGGATGTGGCCGGATCCGCCGCCAGCGCGTCCCAGTCCGGATTCGGCCGCGGCGGCACACCGAGCACCCGCAGGATGCCGTCGACGATATCGTCAATGAAGGTGAAATCGCGGCGATGCTGGCCGTGGTTGAACACCTCGATGGGTTCGCCGGCGAGAATCTTGCGGCAGAAAATCATCGGCGCCATGTCCGGGCGGCCCCAGGGGCCGTACACGGTGAAAAAGCGCAGGCCGGTGGTCGGCAGCTGGTACAGGTGGCTGTAGGAGTGAGCCATCAGCTCATTGGCTTTCTTGGTCGCCGCGTACAGAGACACCGGGTGATCCACCCCGTGACTGACGCTGAAGGGCTGCCGCGCATTGCTGCCGTATACCGAACTGCTGCTGGCGTAGACCAGGTGCGCGACCGGATTGTGGCGGCAGCACTCCAGCATATTGCCAAAGGCGACGAGATTGGAAGTGATATACGCCTCGGGATGGGTCAGCGAGTAGCGCACCCCCGCCTGCGCCGCCAGGTGGACCACGTGATCGGGCTTGTGGGTAGCAAACAGTGCCCGCAACCGGGGCGCATCAGAGAGACAAAACAGCTCCTGGCTGTAGCCCGGCCGCCCTTCCAACCGCGCCAGCCGGGCGCGCTTGAGGGCCACGTCATAATAGTCGTTGAGATTGTCGACGCCGATCACCGTGTGTCCGGCATCCAGCAGCTGGCGGGCGGTTTCACAGCCGATAAAACCAGCGACGCCGGTGACCAATACATTCATGACGGTTTCCATCCAGTTGGGGAAGGGGCGGCTCAGCGCCGGTAGCCCTCCAGCAAGCTCGCCCACAATACGGGCCAGGCGACACCCTGGCAACGCTTGCTGACCGAGCGCCGGAGCCGGGCGAGATTGCGCCTTTTCCAGGCAGTGTCCTCCCGGCCCGCCGGGCGCAGGCGGCAGCGATCGAAGTCGATCAGCCACAATGCCCCGTCTGCAACCAGGATGTTGTCGCAGTTCAAATCCACGTGATCCAGGCCCGCGTCGTGAAAGGCGCGCAGCATCTGCCCCGTGCGCTGCCACAGCTGCGCGTCGTCCACCCCGGGCGCCTCGGGCAGGGGGCTGGCGCCGGCTATGCGCCGCAGCAGGATCGCCGCCCGATAGCGCCACAGGCCCCGCCGGCAAACCAGCGCCGCCACTGGTTCAGGCACCGGCAAATCCAGCTCGCGCAGGCGCTGCAGCAGGCGGAACTCGGCGATTGCCCTGCTGCGCTGGTAACCGGTGAAAAGATAGCTGGCCCGCGACAGCCGCGCGACGAGGCCGCCGCGCAGGTACTGCCGCAATACGAACTCGCCCGCGTCACTGTGCACAAACCAGGCACCGCCGCGCCCGCCGACCGCGACGGGCCGGGCCTGCTCGCCCCAGAATCCGGGCTGCAACCACTGCGCGGTGACGGCGGGAAATGCCGGGTTGCGCAGCAGCATGGACGCGCCTGACGCTGCCGCCGGCTTTGCAGGGGTCGTCACAATACAGACCTCGGTGGAGGACTCGGTTAGAATCACAGCCAGCGATTATAACAGGCAGCCCCTTGATCACATCCCTCTGTATTCTGCGCCTCTCCGCCATCGGCGACGTAACCCACGTCATCCCGGTGGTGCTGAGCCTGCAGGCGCAGCAGCCGGGTATCGAGATCACCTGGATTATCGGCAAGGTGGAACACCGGCTGGTGGGGGATCTGCCCGGGGTCGAGTTCATCGTGTTCGACAAGAAGGCGGGCTGGCGCGGCTACCGCGACCTGCGCCGCCAGTTGCGCGGCCGGCGCTTTGACGCCCTGCTGCACATGCAGGTGGCGCTGCGGGCCAACCTGGCCGCCGCCGTGATTCCGGCGCGGGTACGGGTTGGCTATGACCGCTCCCGCAGCAAGGATCTGCACCAGTTGTTCATCAACCAACGCATCGCCGCCGCCCCGCAGCAGCATGTGCGCGACTGCCTCGCCAGCTTCCTGGAGCCTCTGGGGCTGGCGGCGGCGGCACCGCTGTGGACGATACCGCTCGCGCAGGCCGATCACGATTTTGCCCGCCGTCACCTGGACCCGGCGCGCCGCAGCCTGGTAATCAGCCCCTGCGCCAGTCACCCCCTGCGCAACTGGCGGGCGGAGCGCTACGCGGCACTGGCCGACCACGCCGTGCGCCGGCACGGCATGCAGGTGGTGCTGGTGGGCAGCCCGGCGCCCACCGAAAAGGATATGTGTGCGGCGATCGCCGCGGCGATGGTCGAGCCTGCGCTGGACCTCTGCGGCCAGGACACCCTCAAGCAGCTCACCGCCCTGCTCACCCATGCCGACCTGCTGGTGGCCCCGGACACCGGTCCCGCCCACATCGCCAGCGCCGTGGGCACCGACGTGCTGGGCCTGTTCGCCGCCAGCAACCCGCTGCGCTCGGGGCCCTACCGCTCGCTGCAGTGGTGCGTGAACCGCTACCCCGAAGCGCTGCGGAAATATACCGGCAAGGCGGTAGCGGAGGCGCGCTGGGGCACAAAGGCGGAATTCCCCGGGGCCATGGACCTGATCACCGTGGACGACGCCACGGCCATGCTCGACCGCTGGATGGCGGCGCGGGCGCAGGGTTAGCCCGGCTTCCTGGCCGTGTAGTCCTGGTAGGACTTCTCTTCCACAAAGCGCGAACCCAGGGCGAGGTTGATATCCTTCTTCAACGCGGCGCGCTGGTCATTGGTGACATACACCGCCCGCGCCAGTTCGATAAAGCGCGGCCCGAAATCCTGCGCCGCCTCCTGGTCGCGAATGTCGTCCTCGATCACCCACAGCGACTCATTGACCGCCTTCAGCTGTTGGCGCAGCTCCGCGATCGCCGCCTGGTCAGGCACTGCTTCATCCCAGGTGCGACTCAGTTCAGTCAGCTCCAGGCGCACATTCTTCAGCTTGGCGGGGTCGGCAATGCGCTCGGACTTGATTTCGAGGATGGTGATCTTGTCGAGAACCTCGCCGAAAGAAACCGGGACGGTGATGACGTCGGCCATGGTGTTGTTTGTCCTGTTGCTGCGCTAGGGGAGGCGAATTTTAGCAGGAACCGGCGCGGGCTGCCCGGTCGGCCCCAACG
This sequence comes from Haliea sp., assembly GCF_040222615.1. Taxonomy (GTDB): domain Bacteria; phylum Pseudomonadota; class Gammaproteobacteria; order Pseudomonadales; family Halieaceae; genus Haliea. Next base: position 7,944 of record NZ_JAVKCQ010000219.1, on the reverse strand, counting down.
TCCTGTACCACGCGCTTCACCACGGGACTCTCAGGCCATGTATCGCAGGCGCGTCAGGCGCACATCCACGGTCACCGCGAGCCGGGAATGGGCCAGCAGCCGCTCCCTGCCGGCAGCGCTGGCCCGGTACAGGTGTGGCGTCATGGCCAGCAGGTCGGCGATGGCCTGATTGTCCCCCAGCAGCATGGGGTAGGTGACCGTTTCCACCGCCACCTGGGTGAAACCCTCAGGCGCAGCTGCGGCATCATTGTCGGCAGGTTTCAGCGTCGGGTAGATAAGCTCGCGCATTTCACGCAGGTGCGAGGGGCCGGGATCCGCCAGCAGCAGCTCGCCGCCGCGCTTCAGCACCCGGGCGAACTCCGGGTAGACCGGGAAACCGAACAGGCACAGCACCCGGTCCAGGCTCTGGGCCGGCACGGGCAGCCGCGCATTGCTCCCCACCACCCAGCACGGGCGCGAGTCGGCCCGCGCGGCGGCCAGTACCGCCCACTTGGAAATATCCAGCCCCAGCAGGGCCAGCGAGTGTCCGAACCCGGCGGCCGCGGCCAGTTGCCGCAGGTAGTAGCCCTCGCCGCAGCCCGCATCCAGGCAACTCACCGACGCATCCGCGGGCAAGTCCGCCAGCGCTGCCCGCGCCACCGCCGCGGCCAGCGGCTGGTAAAACCCCGCCGCCAGGAAGCGCGCCCGCGCGGCCACCATCTCGCGGCTGTCTCCCGGGTCCCGGGAGCGCTTGTTCTGCACCGGCAGCAAATGCACGTAACCCTGGCGGGCGATGTCGAAACTGTGGCCGGCCGGGCAGCGCCAGGTCGCCCCATCGCGCTGCAACGGGTCGCCGTCCAGCGGGCAGACCAGGCTATCGAATCCGCTGATTTTCATCGGTGATACATCAGCGCAGCGGCACACCGGTAATGGAGCCGTGCAGCAGGTACAGGGCCACATACAGACCCAGGCCCGCAGCGAACGCCACCCAATTGAGATCTCCCAGAGCCAGCCGGGTGCGCCCGCCGATGAGCGCGGCGAAGGGAATTGTGGAGGTTGTGCGGTAGAACGCCTGCCAGTCCGGGTCGTCAAGCTTGCGCCGCCGCGCATCGATTGACAGCATGCCCAGGCCGCTGACCAGGCCGATGGTACCCGCGAGAATCACCGTGGCGACATCGCCGTTGGCCAGCAGGTGGGCGATGGCCCAGAGCAGGAACGCCCACTGCACCGGGTGTCGGGTAATGCGGAAAATGCCGGCCAGGTCCTGCCTGACTGCCGAGGCCATGCCCACAGCGGTAGGGTTCTTTGACAGCAGCCCCATCGCCAGCAGCACCGCGGAAGGCAGCATCAGGCTCGAAGCAACCAGCTGCAGCGCCGGCGACGGATACCAGAGATAGTCGTCGTGCGACACCGAGCCGTAGGCGTAGATCATCCAACCCAGGATCGCCACCGCCACCAGGGAATACAGCCCCTGGTATAACCGCTCGCCCAGGGACGCAATGAGCACTCCCCTGAGCGGGGTGCTGGAGATGCCGAGATGCGTTGCCAGAAAGGCGAGTGCGGCGATAGCGAGCGTTGCCATGGGAGTCCCCCGGTTGCGGCTGTTGCAGAGCAGTCTAGTTCAGAGCAGCCGGGTTCTCCTATGCCGGTCTCGATCGGGCCGCTGGCGGCGCCGCTAGACACCGCCCTGCAGCTGGCTATCCAGCTCCCTGGCCATGGTAGGCTCGAGTTCAAGAGCGGAGGCGAGTTGGTCCAGCCAGGCGCGCTCCATGGGGTTCTGCACGTCGATAATGGCGGCGCTGACCAGGTACATTTCACGGCGGGCCTGTGGCGAGTCGGCGGCACGGGCCAGGGCGTTCGCATCCAGAGGCACCTCGAACTGCTGCTGGATCCAGGCGTGCAGCTCATCATCGGGGCCCAGTTTGTCAATTTCCTGCGTCAACAGGGCACGCTCGCTGCCGTCCACGTGGCCGTCGGCGCGCGCTGCCATGATCATGGCCTGGAGGATCTCCAGCCCGCGCCGCTCCTGGGCTTGCCCCTGCAACTGCTCCAGCGGCTGGCCCTGCTGGGCTGCCGCACTCTGCACTGCCGCGCCCTGCCGGGCATTGCCCTGATAGTTCTGGTAGGCCTTCCAGGCCAGTGCCCCGACGCCCGCCACGGCACCGTACTTGAGCGCCTTCCCGCCCAGTTTGCGCCCGCGCTTCGAACCCAGAAGCAGGCCCAGGGCGCCACCACCCAGCAGGCTCTTCATATCGATCCCGCTGCCGCCGGATCCCTGGCCGCCCCCGGACTGAGCGCCAAGCTGGTTCAACATATCATTGCCACCCGCATTACCCCCGGTGTTAGTCGACTGCCCGCCGGTGGCCTGTTGCATGATCTGGTTCAATCTGGACATTGCGTTCATTAAAGTCTCCCGACGATTATCCCGGCACCTCGACACAGGCGCGCCCGGTGCTCCCTGTAAGACACTACGCAGCATGATCTGTTGCAGATGAGAAACCGTCACCGCGTGTTTTTGCCATCGAAGTGCCGTACGGGAACAGCCTCCACCGAGTCGTCCAGCACCATCCTGAAGTTCACGGCGACCTTTGGCCTGGGTTGCCCGGGCAGGGTTCTATAATGCGTCACACAACCGCAGTTCGCACAGCGCACGAATTCCAGCTGCCTGTCGCCCCAGGCATAGACGCTCTCACCATCGGCCAGAACTTCAACCCTAACCTGATCCGGCGGGTAGTAGCCCCAGAGCGCCTGATACCGGGAGCATATCGAACAGTTACAGGATGTGACCTGGGCAGGTGGCGCCACTTCAATTGTTATATTCCCGCAGTGACAACTTGTTTTCACAGTACTCTCCAAAGTCTGACTGAACCTTATCCACCGCCAGGCTCAATGGCGTTCCCACACAGTTGGCCCTGCTCGCCAAACTCAGGGGCTTTGGCCAAGCGCTGATCCCGCCAGATTAAAATCCCCCTGGAGCAAGCAGGTATTCCAGGGGCTGGGCAAAGGCAGCTTGACCACGATTCGAGGCGCGCCTTACCTTCAGGCGGAACGCCGAATCCTGGAATTCATGACGAAGATGATTGGCGTTACCAGCACAGTGGGGGCGAGCCAAACGATGTAGGCCGGCTCGAAGTCCACATTCACTACCAGAAACGCTGTGGTAGTTGCGATAGTGCCCGCCAACATCATGGTGAGATGACGGCCTATGCGCTCTACCCCGGAGACACCTCCAGAGCGGATTATCCGCAAATCCCTGTATCCCAGTCCGCCGCCAATTCCCGCAAAGACCAGCATGGTTATACCGTTGCTGTTGCCGCGGCTGAGCAAGAAAGCGCCAAAGCCCGCCATCACGATAGCAACAGCCACCATACCGGCCGCGCGGCCCCAGTCCGTCAGCGAGGGCTCGCCGGATCGGTTCCTGGCGTAGCTCCACCCGGACAGTGCCAGATAAAAGCTGAAGATAGCGATCAGCAGCAGGAAATGGTTTTGCGTCGCCAGGGAAACCGGAATCGCGGTGCAGAAAATCACCACCATGGCCGCGAAAAACAACCTTCCAGCAATGACATGCCATCGGTGCGCGAGTCCGGAAATCTTTATCAGGGCTGCGAGGTAGCCAGAGGCAAGAGCAACGAAGCCTGCCGCAATGTGCAGCAGCAACAACACTGACATCCAATCCCGCATACTATTCACCTCGTTACAGGACGCCCTGAGTTACAGAATACAGCGGCACAAGCAGCGGGCAGCCGACGTCCTGAATATACTGAGCCTGATTTCTCCGGTAATCCACCACCATGCTCAATCGCGCTCCTCACAGAGCTGGATCTGCTCACCCAGCGCATGGTCCGTGCCCAGGTCCCGAACCCACCAATTGAGAAGTCCCTTGCGGTCCATGTCGCTGGTAAATCTTACACCCTTGCGCTCCATGTCCCGGACTGCATCTTCCATGCTGTCGACTTCCAGCGACAGAAGAAAGAACCCCTCCCCCTTCTCGCGCAGATGCCTGCCGGGTGCGAGCTCGAAATCAGTGGGCTGAACCAGGACGAACCATTGCTCTCCCACCCTGGCTCTGGCGGTAACAACTCCTCGTTGAGGCAATTCATCTTTTTCGAACACCTGACCACCAAGGACCTTCTCAAAGTCCGCAATACCGTGATCGAGGTTTGCCACGACGAAGTTCAGGTGATGAATACGTTTTATGCTCATCCGATACCACCTAGCCATTGTTCTGCCAGCAGCGAAACGGCGACGCCCAACACCGCAGCCCAGTGACGCCGCAACCTGGATTGTGGGGCGATCTTATGGGACATCAGATATACGATACACCCGGTGGACAAAGACCCGATCCGCTTCACTGGATCACTCATTCAATCTGGCGGTAACCTCTATTTCCAGCTTCATGGCATCATCCAGCAGGCCGGCAATAAACACCGTAGCCGCGGGCCTGGCCGAACCGAGGTACTTCTTGAAGACCGGCCAGCAGGGCTCGAAATCCTGCTTGTTGGGATAAATGTAGTGGACCCGGACAATACTGTCGATGCCGCTACCCGCCTCAATAAGCGCCTTCTCTATGTTCTTGAAACACTGGTCGGCCTGCTCAGCGGGGTCGCTGGAAATCGACATGGTGTCATAGTTGTAGCCGGTGGTCCCCGAGACAAAGACGTAATCACCATCCACGACGGCGCGTGAATAGCCGATCCTGGTTTCGAACTCGGATCCGCTGGAGATAAGTTTTCGGTTCATGCTGTTTCCTTGATGGATAGTGTTCCGCCGAGTGGCGGGCCAAAATCAAACGTCGCCGGCCTTGTCAAACGTCAAACGTAAAGTCACTGTACTTCCCTGCCGCCAGTTCAGTGACTTGCTTGAAAAATGGTCGCTCCGGGAAACGGCCATTTTTACGCGTTCGAGCACAAGCCGCCGCTTCAAAAAGTGCCGGATGAAACATCATCCTGCCCGACTCATTACTCACGTACTTCTTTGCTTCGGGACGAAACGTCATTTCAATAAACCCGCGGAAGCGCTCGCAGAAAGCTTCGGCTTGCGGGAAGTTCTCACCGGACAACTCAAGAGCCAGGTCGTAGAGCTCATCATCTTCAATAACATCTCCACGACGCTCGGACTCCTCCAGCACGACAATGCAAAAAGTCGCGAACATATTGGGACTGAGTATCTCCAGACGTTTGGACATCGCTGTGTGCCTAACCCTGAGTAATGAAGCAACGTCTCAGCGGAGAGGTTTTTTTGTTATGAAAGACCACAGGCGAAAGAGCCCTGCCAAACGAGAGCGCCTCACTGGCAAGCGCATCTTGATTGCCCCGCCGAAAATTTCTGCTACCCATGGAGGGCACCGTTCCAAACTCCATAAATTGCCAAGTGCACATATTGATCACCCTGCCTATTTCAAAATTGAATCTTTGTGTTGCCCCCTGGCAGGGGGAACAAGCAGCCATGTACAGACCACCAACAAAAGAAAAAGCGAGTAGGCAACTACGAACATCCAGGCCGGAAGATCCCAGTAAATTATTCTCTGCAGCCAGTACTTAACAAAGCTCCCTGAATACACGACAAGTCCGCCTTTCTCCCGCAGCGACATTTCGAGGGTGGTCAGCGGGCATACTACGCCCGCCCAGGCTTGGGCCGCTACAAAACAAGTTGCAACAAGATGGACTACCCGGACCCAGAGTACTCGCACCCAAGCCCAGTGCAAATACCACCCAAGAAAAATACAGGGAACGCTTATTACAACGAACGCTACGAAGGTAGCGTGGGCAATAAGAATGATGTCGGCGAGGAGTGAGTACACTGCGCGGTCAAAACCGTCCCAGGCAACCACCTGGGAACGGATCGCAGGACCCTCCCAGAGCCGCCCGCCCGCAGCGTGTCGCTGGGCCAGATACGGGATCAAAAACAGGCATCAATTTCCACCGAAATCTCCGCGGAGACGCTTTGGGCCTATAGAAGAAAAACAACAGAACCGAAGAAGAAAACTCTAGCATACTGCATCCACCACCATAGCTTACGCTTTTTTTGGCGTATCTGGGCGGCAAAAATTTCAGTTCCAGGCCTTCCAGCGTCCCTTGACGCCTGCAGTCAGCAGCGTCTTGGCCAACGCCTGTTTCCGCGGCGGCAAGAGTGGGCTGCAGGCCAATCGTCCGCCGCAATGATTGCTTGGAACTACTCGGTAAAACGCTTATCCCTGATATATAGATCAAACGTATTGTTTCCTCGAGGATTCCGTTTCTGCATGTCGAATAGTTCTGTCGTTTCAATCAAAGTACTTAGTTTACGGTAACCATAATTCCGGGAATCAAACGAACTTTGGTTGGAGATGTGTGCGCCCACGGCGGATATATTCGCCCAGCCCGCATCATCTGACGTTGCCTCGACAGCACCTCGTATAAGGCTTATCAATTTAGCGTCCTGATTCAGCTGCTTCTTGGACTTCCTCTCTTTTGCAGCCGGCTTAGCTCCCTCTTTGCCATTTGATTCGCTTGATGGAACGACAAGGGCCTCAAGAAAAACGAATTTGTCGCACGCAGCCTGCAACGAACCGGGCGTCTTCTTTTCACCGAACCCGTAAGCCACCAAACCGGATTCCCGAATACGGGTTGCCAGCTTAGTGAAATCAGAATCACTGGTAACAAGGCAGAAGCCATCGAATTTTTCTGTATAGAGCAGGTCCATTGCGTCAATGATCATTGAAGAGTCTGTAGAATTCTTGCCTGATGTGTAGCTAAACTGCTGCATCGGGCTGATCGCGTATTCATGCAGCATCGCCTTCCATGACGTAAGTTGCGGGGTGGTCCAGTCACCGTAGGCGCGCTTCACACTCGCGACCCCGTATTTGGCGACCTCTTGAATCAACGCATCGCAGAGCGCCGGACTGATATTGTCGGCATCGATAAGAACAGCTAGCTTTTTTCTCTCTTCCATCGCCATACAAATTCCTTTGTGTCGCTTTGCAGCGTATTGGCAAGTCCGGGCCGTATAACACCAGGCCGGAAAATCCTGTAAACAAGCCACCGCCGAACGCGCCGTGCTTGCACAGCACCCACTGCTATCGGCGCCAGAACGAGTTGTGGCGGTCCCACCCCTACCCGGCCAGATACTCCCCAACCTTCTCCTCCGCCTCGTCGCCAAACAGGATCTCCGCCGCCCGGCGCAGGCCGGGGGCGGTGGCAATCTCTTCCGGGCGCAGGACCAGTTCAATCTTGGAGCGACGGCGCATGAAGTCTTCCAGTTTTACCACCATTTCCCGCTGGGCGGTCAGCTCCATTTCGCAGCGGGTGTATTCGGCGCGAACGATGAGCAGGCGGGCGCAGCTGCGGTCCTCGCGGATCCGCTCCAGCAGGTGGAAGGCAGACTGGCCGTAGCGGCGCCAGAAACGTTCACTCAGCGGCTCGGATGAGGATTCGGCAGTCAATTCATCCAGGTTCATCAGCCGCGCCTGGCGCAGGTATTCCTGGTGGACTTCGGCGGGAGGTTCGCCATACCAGTTGGCGTCGGGTTCAGGCACGGCAATCCCCAGCGCCGCCAGCGCCGCCACCACTTCGTCGCCCACATTCAGGCAGTCGGTGAGCTTGCCGCCGAGGATGCTGAGGTGCATCCGTTCCTGGTCCACCTCCACCTCGTGCTTGCGGGAGAGCTGCACCCAGTCCGCCACGCCACCTTCGCCGCGCACTGCCAGCGGGCGCACGCCGCAGCGCTCGGCGATGATGCTGTCGCGGGTCAGGGGCGGGTCCATATCCAGCAGGGTGTTGATGTTGCTGAGGACGAAGTCGCGGTCCTCATCGGTCACGCCCACTTCCGGGGACGCCACCTGGGTGTCGGTGGTACCCACGCAGGTGCGCGAGCCCATGGGGATGAGGAAGAACAGGCGGCCGTCGCTGGCGAAGAAGGTCAGGACGCGCTTGTTGTCGGTGACGCGGTCGACAATCAGGTGGATGCCCTTGGAGAACAGGTGGTGGT
>NZ_JAVKCQ010000218.1:0-25364 GCF_040222615.1 Haliea sp. | reverse complement strand
TCGTGCCGGAGCATATTCGCCGGGCCCTGCGCGAGCGGGACGGGGTCTGCCAGTATCCCGGCTGCCAGGAATCAGAGTATGTGGATGCCCACCATATCCAGCACTGGGCCGAGGGCGGGGAAACGCGGCTGGACGATCTGGTGACGCTGTGTCGCTTCAATCACCGGCAGTTGCACCGCGGATGCTTCGATATTCGTCTCAACGGCGACTCCGCGGAGATTGTCGCACCAGCGGATGACTAGCCACTGCATTGTCAGGGGCAGCGGGCTCCATGGGGAGAAGAATCCATCGGGGGAAGAAGTTCCTTTAGCGGGAAGAAGTGTCCGTTGGGGCAAGAAGCCTCCATGGGGAGAAGACGTGTCCATGGGGGAGGTAAAGAAGCCTCCATAGGGGAAGAGCCTCCCTTGAAACTACGGAGACCTTTCTGGTGCCCAGGACCGGAATCGACAGTCTGGCGCTCGGGCATTCCGGCCGCTACGATCGCGATGAATGGGCTCAATTCAGCTGGATCAGGCTGGCCATGCGGCCTGTGGTGCCATCGCGGCGGTAGGAATAGAAGCGCCGGGGGTCGCTCAGGGTGCAGAGCCCGCCGCCGTACACGGCACCGACACCAGCCTCACCCAACCGAATTCGGGCCAGGGCGTAGAGGTCCAACAGGTAGTGGTCCACGCGAGGAGCGGTTGCAAAGGCGGCTTCCACTTCGACCGCTGGGCTAACGGCCACCGCAGCATCGGTCGCTGCTTGGAGGGCTACCTCAATAAATACATCGCGCACTTCGGGACCGACTTCAAATGCGGTCGGGCCGATTGCCGGACCCAGCCAGGCCAGCAGTTCGCCAGGGTCGACTGGCAAAGCGGCCACGGTAGCCTCAAGCACTCCGGCGCAGAGACCGCGCCAACCGGCATGCGCGGCCGCAACCACGGTAGCTGAGCGGTCACAGAACAGCACAGGCAGACAGTCAGCAGTTAGCACCGCACAGGCAATGCCGGACTGGTCCGTCCAGCAGGCATCGGCCTCGGGCACAGCGCAGCCGCGGGAGGCATGCACCACATCAATACCGTGGACCTGCTGCAGCCACTGTATTGCCGTCCCGCCTGGCAGCGAGCGCTGCAGCATGGCGCGATTGACCTTCACCGCCCGCGGGTCGTCACCGACATGATCGCCGAGATTCAGCCCCTGCCATGCACCCACGCTGGCACCGCCCTCCCGGGTTGTCACCAGGGCACTGACCGCCGGGGGCGCCGGCCAGTCAGGCCTGATCAGGACGGGGGCCGACACAGTCTTCCTCGGTCAGAACCTGCAGCAGCTCCACCATGTCCGGTGGCAGCGGGCAGTCAAACTGCATTTCCTCACCGGTCACGGGATGAATCAGGCCCAGCGCCTCCGCGTGCAGGGCCTGGCGGGGAAAGCCGCGCAGGGCATCTATCAGGCGGTCGGACGCGCCTTTCGGAATCCGCGGGCGACCGCCGTAGACGGGATCGCCAATCAGGGGGTAATGGCGATGAGCCATGTGCACCCGGATCTGGTGGGTGCGTCCTGTTTCGAGGTTTACCGCGATGCGAGTGTGGTGGGCGAAGCGCCTGGTCACCCGGTAATGGGTAATCGCGGGCTTGCCGCCGGTGGCAACCTCGGCCATCTTCTTGCGCTGCCGGGGGTGGCGTCCAATGGGTTCGTCGATGGTACCGCCGCCGGTCATGGCGCCTATACAGACCGCACAGTACTGGCGTTTGACAGTGCGGGCCTGCAGTTGCGCTACCAGGTGGTGATGGGCGCCAAGGGTCTTCGCTGCCACCATCACGCCGGAGGTTTCCATGTCGAGGCGGTGCACAATGCCCCCGCGGGGCAGTTGCGCCATACTGGAGGCGTGGCCGATCAGGGCATTAACCAGGGTGCCATCCGCATGACCCGCAGCGGGATGCACCACCAGGCCGGCCGGCTTGTTCAGTACCAGAATGGCCTCGTCCTCATAGAGGATATCCAGCTCCACGGCCTCCGCCTGCCAGCTGACCTCGTCCTCCAGCAGTGCATCCACGACCAGCTCACTGCCGCTGTGCACCTTGTCCCGGGGACGGCACTGGTTGCCGTCGGCCAGCAGTTCGCCGCGCTTGATCCAGGTCTGCAGGCGGGAGCGGGAATACTCGGGGAACAGGCGGGCCGCGGCCTGGTCCAATCTTTCACCGTCGAGCTCGGGGCTCACCTCGGCCCGGACGCGGATTCTGTCTGTCATGGGAATTCCTGTTTAAGCCCCGGGTGCAATGTGGTTAAATAGGGCGCTTGAATCAAATTCCAAGTCTATCACGCCAGCGGTTGCCACCTTGTTGAAATCATTGAAAATCACGACTGCACTGCTGCTCGTCGCCCTGCTCTTCGGCTGCGCCAGCAAGGACGAGCTGGACGGCATGTCCGCCGACAGCGGTGAACAGCAGATGTACGATAACGCCCAGCGCTACCTGCGCAGCCGCAATTTCGACCTGGCGGTACGCAGCCTGCAGCTGCTGGAGTCGCGTTACCCCTTCGGCAAGTATGCGGAGCAGGCCCAGCTGGAACTGATCTACGCGCACTACGGCGCGTTCGAACATGAGGCGGCGGTGGAGGCCGCAGACCGCTTCATCCGACTGCACCCGCAACACCCCAGCGTGGACTACGCCTACTACATGAAGGGCCTGTCGGCCTACAGTGCGAAATCCGACATCTTTGCCCGCTTCCTGCCCACCGATGAAAGCAGTCGCGATACCAGCCATGCCCGCGAGGCCTTCGCCGAGTTCGCCCAGCTGGTCGCCCGTTTCCCTGACAGCCCCTACGCAGCGGATGCCAAAGCGCGCATGGTGCACTTGCGCAACCTGCTGGCCCGGCATGAAATCCTGGTCGCCAACTACTATTTCCGTCGCGGCGCCTACCTGGCGGCCGCCAATCGGGGGCGCTATGTGGTGGAGAACTTCCAGCGCACCCCGGCCGTGGCTGACGGGCTGGCGGTAATGGCCCAGGGCTATATTCTGCTGGGCATGAACGATCTCGCTGAGGACGCCATCGAGATTCTCAAGCTGAACTACCCCGACTACCCTTCGCTGGGCCGGGATGGCAACTTCGTCAGCGATTACTCCCTTGACGGACCCCAGCGCTCAATCGTCAATCGCGCCACTTTCGGCCTCTTCGATCCACCGGAAGTCCCACAGTTCGACAGCCGCGCGCTCTACAAGTAAGGCACCTCAGTCCCCCAGCGACCAGGCGGATGTAATCGGGTAGCGGCGATCACGCCCAAAGCCGCGACGGCTGATCCGCACGCCAATCGGCGCCTGCCGGCGCTTGTACTCGTTCAGGTCCACCAGGCGTAAAACCCGATGCACCTGCTCCGGATCCAGCCCCAAGGCAATGATGGCCGACGCACTGAAGTCCTGTTCCACGTAGAGCTCCAGGATTCGGTCCAGCACCGGATAGGGGGGCAGGTTGTCCTCATCCTTCTGGTCCGGCGCCAGCTCGGCTGAGGGCGGACGATCTATCACCCGCTGGGGAATGCACGGGCGCAGGCTGTTGCGATAGCGGGCCAACTCAAACACCAGGGTCTTGGGTACGTCCTTGAGCACGTCGAAGCCGCCGGCCATATCGCCGTAGAGCGTGGAATAACCCACCGCCAGTTCACTCTTGTTACCGGTGGTCAGGACCAACAGGCCTTTCTTGTTGGAAATGGACATCAGCAATACCCCGCGGCAGCGGGCCTGGAGGTTCTGCTCGGTGGTATCTACGCGCGTGCCGGCAAACTCCTCCAGCAGGCCGGCCATGAATGCCTCGTACATCGGCTCGATGGAGATCACCTTGTGTTTTACGCCCAGCATCCGCGATTGTTCAGCGGCGTCCTCCACGCTTATCTGTGCGGTGTAGCGGAAGGGCATCATCACTGCCTCAACCCGCTCCGGCCCCAGGGCCTCCACCGCAGCCACCAGAGTCAGGGCGGAATCTATACCACCTGACAAGCCGAGCACGACGCCGCGGAAGCGGTTCTTGTTGACGTAGTCGCGCAGCCCCAGCACCAGTGCCTGCCATACCGCTTCCAGTTCATCCAGCGGCGCCGCGACCTCCAGGCCGCTGAAACCAATGCCGGCGTCGGTCTGCGAGGCCTGCAGCCAGTATTCCCCTTCGACAAAGTTGGGGGCAGCTGCCACCAGCTCGCCGTGAGCGTCGACTGCGAAAGAGCCTCCATCGAACACCAGCTCATCCTGTCCCCCCACCTGGTTCACATAGACGATGGGGCAGGCATTGCTGCGCGCGCGTTCCGCCACCAGTTCCCAGCGCTCGATGCGCTTGCCGCGATGATAGGGCGAGGAATTGAGGTTCAGGATCAGCTCCGCGCCGGCCCGCGCGGCATCGCGCACCGGGCCCGGCTCCCAGATGTCCTCACAGATGGTAAGCCCCACCCGCATGCCGGCCACATCTACCACGCAGGGGCTGTCGCCGGGCTGGAAATAGCGTTTCTCGTCAAACACCTGGTAATTGGGCAAGCATTGCTTGTGGTACTCCGCGACAATTTCACCCCGGTGCAGCACCGCCGCGGCATTGTACAGGGCGATGCCCTCTCGCCGCGGATAACCCAGCACCACCCAGGCATCGCCGGTCATGGCCTCGCAAATGGTTCGCAAGGAGTGGTTCACGCGCAGCTCGACGCTGGGGCGCAACAACAGGTCCTCCGGCGGATAGCCGCTAAGCGTCAATTCAGGAAACACCAGTACCGGGGACGAGACCTGCTCCTGGGCACGTTCCAGCGCCGCGATCACCCGGGCTGTATTGCCCTCAAAGTCGCCTACCTGGGTGTTCATCTGTGCCATGAGGATATTGAGACTGGTCATGCGGCTACCGCTTGCGCTGTCAGAGAACCACCATTTTCCGGGAAACGCCGCGCCGCTGCCAGACCCGGGTCACATTTACCCGGTGAGAATCGCTGGTCCACCGGCCTACCGGGCCTGCTACACTAGACGCTTCCCGGCAACCAGGCCCTGTGCGCGAGTGAATCGACCCGCGATCCTCACCAAGCCCGCTCCCCAAGGCGCCAGCAAGCAAAACCTGCTGCTGTTTCGCATCTATGTCGGTTACCGTTCCCTGCTGTCGGTGGTGTTGCTGATCATGCTGGTCAGCCCCAATACGCGCCAGCTGGTGGGGGTGCTCAACCCGACACTCTATGTCAGCGTTGCGCTCGCCTACCTTGCCACCAGTGCGCTGCTGCTGGGTTCACTGGCGGGTGACTGGCGCTACAACCAGCGCGCACTGTTCGCAGTCTTCCTCGTCGACATCGTTGCCATCGTACTGATGACCGACGCCAGCGGCGGCATGGAGAGCGGCCTGCCGGTCTTGCTGGTGATTACCGTGGCCGCCGCTGCGGTCATGATCCCCAACCGCACTCTGGCTACCCTGATCGCTGCTCTCAGCGTCCTGGCCACGCTCGCCGATACGGTCTGGCTGTTGCTGCGCGGAGCACTGGACATCAACGCGCTGTTCCCGGTGGGCCTGCTGGGGCTGCTGATTTTCGGCGTCTCCCTGATGGTCCAGTTCATCGCCAGCCGACTCGGCAAGGCAGAGGAACTTGCCCGCTCTCGCGCCAGCGACCTCTACAACCTGCAGCGACTCAACGAGCAGATTGTCCAGCACATGCAGACCGGCATCCTGCTGATCAGTGACAACGGTACCGTGCGCGTGATGAACAAGGCGGCGAGCCTGCTGCTGTCACCGGATCGGCCGATCACCATGGAGCAGGGACGCAGGCTGGGAGACTACAGCGAGGACCTGTCCCGCCAGTTCGAGCACTGGCGGGACAACGGTCAACACCGGGCGCAGCCGTTTCGGGTAACCGAATCGGCGCCCTCCGTAATCGCGCATTTTCGCGAATTGCAGCCGGGGACCGAGCGCGAGACCCTGGTGTTCATCGAGGACTATACGCCGGTGACCCAGTACGCCCAGTCCCTCAAACTGAACTCCCTGGGGCGCCTGACGGCAAGTATCGCCCACGAGATCCGCAACCCGCTCGGAGCGATCAGCCACGCCGCTCAACTGCTGCTGGAATCACGGGAGCTGGCAGAGTCCGACCGCCGCCTGGCAGACATCATTCAGCACCACAGCCGCCGCGTGAACCAGACCGTGGAAAGCGTGATGCAGATTTCCCGCCGCGAGCCTCCCAAGCCCGAGTACATTCCACTGTGTCAGTGGTTGCCGGACTTTGTCGGCAAGCACCTTGATGGGCTGCAGGATGAGGCCGAGATCGCCGTGCACTGCAGCTACCCCGATCTGTTGGTGGAATTCGACCAGGAAAACCTGCAGCGGGTGCTGGGAAACCTGCTGGACAACGCCCTGCGGCACAGTAAGATGGCCACAGGCCGCGAACGGGCGCGGATAGAAGTGGCTCTGGATTTCAGCAAGAACCAGTGTTTGATTGACGTTATCGATGAAGGCACTGGCGTACCGCTGCAGGAGCAGTCGAAACTGTTCGAGCCTTTCTACACCACCGTGCAGGAAGGCAGCGGTATGGGCCTGTTCCTATGCAAGGAGTTGTGTGAAATCAACAACGCCGACCTGTACTATCGAACCACCAGCCAGGGCGAAAGCTGCTTTCGGGTGGCGCTGAACCAGAGGGAACTGTAGCCAACGTGAGTTCTCAAACCGTACTGATTGTCGATGACGAGCCCGACATCCGTGAGCTGCTGGGCATAACCCTGAGCCGCATGGGCCTGAATTCCCTCAGCGCCGCCACTCTCGGCGACGCCCGCGAAAAAGTGGCGCAGCTGCGACCCGACCTGTGCCTGACCGACATGCGCCTGCCCGATGGCAACGGCATCAGCCTGGTCGAGTACATTCAGCAGGAGTTCCCGGATATACCGGTGGCGATGATCACCGCTCACGGCAGTGTCGAAACCGCTATCGCCGCCTTAAAGGCCGGAGCTTTTGACTTCATCAGTAAACCCATCGAACTGGAACGTCTGCGCAACCTGGTGAGTTCCGCGCTGCGACTCAGTGACACGACGGCACCGAGCACCGATGATGACGGGCAGAGCAGCCGTCTGCTTGGCAACGCACCACAGATTGTCGCCCTGCGCGGCAAGATCGGCAAACTTGCCCGCAGCCAGGCACCAGTTCATATCTATGGCGAATCCGGTTCTGGCAAGGAGGTCGTCGCGCGCCTGATCCACAGTAATGGTCCCCGCGCCGAGAAGCCCTTCATTGCCGTCAACTGCGGCGCAATCCCCCACGAGTTGATGGAGAGCGAATTCTTCGGACATCTCAAGGGCAGTTTCACGGGTGCCAATCGCGACAAACTGGGCCTGTTCCAGGCCGCCGAGGGCGGCACGCTGTTCCTGGACGAAGTAGCTGATTTGCCCCTGGCCATGCAGGTCAAGCTGCTGCGGGCGATACAGGAGAAAGCGGTGCGCCCGGTAGGTGGCGGTGAAGAGCTGGGCACCGACGTCCGCCTCCTGAGCGCAACCCACAAGAATCTGGCAGCCGAAGTTGCGGCAGGCTACTTCCGCAATGACCTGTACTATCGCATCAACGTCATAGACCTGCAGGTGCCGAGCCTGCGGGAACGGTTGGAGGACTTGCCGATTCTGGTGCCGGCCCTGCTCACACGCATCTGTACCGCCATGGACATGCCGCTACCCACCGTCGCACCCGCGGCCATGGCTGCCCTGCAAACGTACCGCTTTCCGGGCAATGTACGGGAACTCGAGAACATACTCGAACGCGCGGTGGCCCTTGCCGAGGGTGACGAGATCGGCGCGGGAGACCTGCAATTCGCACCCCAGCCCTCAGCCACGCAACTATCCGTCGGCGGCGCTCGCGGAGAGGGGCTTGATATAGAGGCGGCCTTCGGCAATCTGGAAGGGTACCTTGAAGATATCGAGCGCCAGGTGCTCAGTGCCGCCCTTGAGCAGTGCCGCTGGAACAAGACGGCCACCGCCAAATTGCTCGGCGTCAGTTTCCGCAGCCTGCGCTACCGGCTACAAAAACTGCAGCTGGACGACTGAAGTACTCGCAGCCTACCAGCACTCTTGCGGCCCGCCCGCTCCCGACGCCATTCGCACGCCGTCGGAATCAATACCCAGGGTACCGCAGTGCTGGTCCCCCGCCTGCACCCCGACCGGACGCGCCAGCGCCAAAAAGCGATAGTCGCCATCTTCCTGCAGGGAAATTTCATACACAGCCCCCGCCGCAACCTCCCGGCCCTGTGGACCGATGCCGACAACGTCTGGGAGCGAATAGCCCAGGGCCATCAGGTCACGGGCATAGTGATGATGATTGATAAAAAAGTGTTCCTGCCGCGCCGCCAACTGCAGCAGTTCCGCAGTGGCAACCACCCGCCGCGCTTTGCGTACCTGCTCCGAATATACCGGCAGCACCAGCAGCAGCAACACCCCGAGTAGCAGTGTGACCACCAGTACTTCCACCAGGGTGAACCCCTGAACGCGGCAATAGCGACCATACCCCTCAAGGACGTTCACAGGCGGTCGACACCGGGCTGACGCCAGTATATCTGCAACAGGCGCGGCCCCAGCGCGCGCTGCAGTGGACACGGCAACAGGGCGCCATCCGTTTCACCCGGCACATCGGCGCCGCCAGAGGGCAGCAGGAGATGGTCGTCGAGACGGAGCATTTCCGCCGGGATACCATCCCCCAGGGCGTAATCGCGGCGACCGCCCGTCAGGGCGGCGGCGTCCGTGAGTGCCATGGCATACAGCCTCCCCTGCCCCGGCACGCGCGCGCAGGGGTCGGTGGACGGGCTGAAACTGGTCATGAATACCCGACCCGCGTCTACCACAGGCTTTGCCAGTCCCTTTTCGCCGGGGCCCCGCAGGGCGACTCGCCAGCCCTGCATCGAGATGTCGTCGCAGGGTTCCAGTGTGTCGTTGCCGCAGCCGGTCCGGTCAGCGAGCTCAGCGAGTCGCAAAGGCTCCCGTTCCCGTACCGCGGGGTCGCCGCTGGTAGTGAGAGAGTCCCTGAGATAGAAATGGTAGTTCGCGACTCCGATGGCAGCGGGGTCCGCGCGGTTGCCGCTGGAAATCAGTATCCCGTCCACTGCCTGGCCCTGCCCGTTCCGTGTCTGCACCAGCTCGGCCGCGTGGAAGAAGCGACGGTCATTGGCACCGGCACCCCCGAGCTCCGCAAACAGGCTGATCGACCAGTGTTCGGCGCGATGGTCGGCAGCGCCGCCGTGCCCCGGCGGCAGATCAACCCGCCAGATACGGCCACCGGTATCACCCACATAGAGACGGTGCAGGTAGCCGCCGGCGTCTGTCAACGCGGCGACCTCGGCGGGGACGCTGGCCCCCAGTTCGGCGTGGGCAAAGTGTCGGTTACTGCGGGTGCCGGTAGCCCCCTGAACCGCCTTCCACACCAGATCGCCACTGTGCGCATCGACAATATAGACAGCGTTGCCCAGCGCCGAGCCACCGGGCGAAGCGCGGTCGTCCCGATAGCCACCGCCAAACACCAGTACTTCGCGGCTGCTGCCACCGAACTTTACCTTGCCGACAACCGGCGTGGAGAAGCTGAGGCCAAGATCATCGAAGTCGCCTCCCCTTGTGCGGGTTATCCTCCACTGCAATCGCGGTGGCCGGGACGGATCACTGATATTGAGCGCGTAGTAGCTGGACCCACCGCGCCGCAGGCCGACATAGACCAGGGCCTCATCCCCGTCCTCCACCCGCAGGTTGCCATCCCCGTTGCGATCACGCAGCAGGGCTACCGGGCTGCCATCAATGCCGTAACGAAGGTCTGCTGCCGGCAGGGCGTTGTCCCGGCGCGGGCGCAGATTGCCCAGCAGCTCACGCGGGATAAACCCGTACAGCTCGCGGCCACTTTCCTCGCCCGCTGCATCGGTGTTCTCCAATACTCGCAGCAACCCATCCCCGCTGCCAAACAGAATCCGGATATTGGGATTGGCCCGACTATAGCCGGGGCCGACAGCGCCATAGTTGATTCCCAGGGGGCGCGAGTGGAGTACTTCTCCCAGCAGCCAGTCCCGGGCGCGAGGTGGGCCCGCACCCTCCTCCCAGCCACGTGCCCAGCGCAGCAGCGCCAGCGCCTCCTGGGGGTCCTCGGTAGCCAGCCAGGGCGCCAGCTCCAGGGCAGTCTGCAGATCGGCATGGAGCGGCAACAAGTGGGAGCCAGTGTTGCGCTCGGTAAACAGTTGGCGGCTGCCGACGCCGTTGACATCACCCACCGTATCCAACCCCGGAGCCAGGCCGGGAATCTGCTGTCCGGCGCCGCCGCGGGCCACCGTCGCGCCGTCAGCGCCAGGCACGCCCTCTGTACCTGCACTCAGGGGCGGCAGAGCAGCGGTATCAGTCCAGAAGGTCACCGCTCGGACGCTGATCTGTCCGCGCATCGGCCCCTCCTGTTCCAGACCCGCCTGATCCCGGCTGTCGACAACCTCACCCAGCATCGCGGGAACATCCTGCAGACCTGTCTGCGCATCCGGACGTGCGCTGCTCACCAACCTCAGTTTCTTCAGGTTTCCGCGCCAGCCAATACGTGGCCGCGCTTCGAACAGGCCGAGGTAGAGGTCGCGAGACGCTCCTCCGGAAATGCCTTGGGATCGCGGACCCAGACCGCTCACCAGACTCCCGCCCCTGCTCACTACGCTGAACAGCGCCTCTGAGAGTTCACGTCGCATAGCCACGGGATCCGCTGCTGACAAAGCGACCGCCCCGGGTAAGTGGCTGGCGCTGAGCTGCAACACCTGAAACTCTGCACAGCTGTCTTGACCGGGCGATGCCGACTCCCGGTGGACGAGCAGGTACAGCGGCTCAACCGCTGCCTGTTCCTCTCCGGGCTGCAGCTCAAGTTGAGCGGTGATGGCAGCGGCTACCGACGCGCGCTGATCCCCCAGCCGGCGGTATTCCGGCGCCGGACCGGGGTCCCTGGACAGGCTCATGGCAAACCGGATATCACTGAGTTGGGGCGATGCCAGCAGGGTCTGGAGTACCCGGGATAACTCCGGGGGGGCCGAACGGGACTCAACATCAAGCACCAGCAACAGGTGTAATCGCGCGGGGTCGGGCACGTGTAGCGCCATGTCATCCGCGTGCCCGGAGCACGACAATACCAGCAACATCCAACACAGACCCAGGCGATAAACCATCTCTCTCATGTCGACCTCCTCTCCCATCAGGGCCAATCTGAAGGCACCAGCAGGGCCACACCCTGCACCACCCGGGCACTGCCGAGGGCGACCGGACTCCCGTCAATGGCTACCTGCACTTCAAAGTTCGCCACCCGCCAACCAGCGACGCCGGAGACCTCTGCCTGCGGCAGACGCAGCCCCGGCGCCGGCGCCAGCCGGGGACCCATACGGGTGATCCGATAATCGACCACAACGTTCTCTGGCAGCGAGTGGCCCGCCGGCGCGGCAGACAGGATGGGCCGTGCGCAGGCTGTGCCTTCCCCGCACAGGCTGTCTCCGACAGCGAGGTCGAGGGGAAAGTGCGCCGGATTCGCGGCCAGGGCCTGGGCGATACCCCGGGCTTGCTGCAGTGCCTGCTCCCGGAACTGGTCATTACCCGCCATGCGGAACTCCAGCGCGCTGACCCGCAATACAGTGCCGGCAATTAGCGCCAGCAACAGCAGGAAGACCATCACCAGCAACAGGATATAGCCGGGGTCACCCTGCACGGTCGCGCACCCTGCCGGCTGCGGGTCCTGCTCACAGGGCACAGGGCTATTCCGCCAGCGGCCAGACGGCCGCATTGCGCAGTTGCACGGTGGTACTGAACACTCGCCGCAGGTAGCCGTCGCCCGCGAGGTCCAGGGTGGCCTGACCGAGGCTGTACCGGCGCCGGTCACGGTAGCCCCGCAATGGCGTCAGCCCGCGCTGGAGCAGATGAACTCTCGCAGTGACCGCCCGCTGCAGTTGCCCCGCAGTGGGATGACGCAGATAGTTGTCCGGCACACCATCGCCAGACTCATCGATTCCAAGCTCCAGCACCAGGTACTCGACCCCTTCCACCAGGCACTGGGTCAGCATGCCCGAGGGCGCCAGACCCTCCGCGCACAGCGTCGGTATCGCGTCAGCCGGCGCCGCGGAGTAGCGCCGGACGTAAAAAATGCGCGGGTGCAGGCGCCAGTACCAGGCGCCGCTGCCCGCAGCTGCTTCCGCGGCATCAATGCGGCCCGCCTGCCACCAGTCGGCGTCCCCGGTGTGCTCGCGCCAGCGCAGGTACCAGTGCCCGCTGTCCACGGCGGATATCTCCGCTGCATAGACACCATTGGCCAGAGTAGCTTCGCCCGCCACGCGCCGTATCGCCAGAAGATCACTGCCCCGCTGCAGGGCCGAAGCCGGCAGGCAGTCCAGACTGACACCACCCAGCGTCAACGGGACACCACCGCGGTATTCCGGCTGCAGATCGACCGCCGGCGCTGGACCCAGGGGCCAGCGCCCGGTAGCACCGCAACCGGGCCCCGTCTCTGGCGGCGCGGGCAAGGCGCTGCCGGCCAGGCCGCCGAAGAACCCGGCCAGCAGCAGTTCCCGTCGCAGCAGGTTGATCGCATAGCGGCCGTTCTCCTGCACTCGCGCCAGTTCGTCGTCGGCCAGGAACTGCCGTTTGGACCCGAGATACAGGGCCACGACCGCGGACGACAGCAACAAACCAAGGGCCAGCGCCACCAGCAGGGAGATCAGTGACGCCCCCGCTTGCCCCGGGCAACCCCCGCTCCTGCCCTGCCCGGGGTTCACCACCCGACTCCCGCAACGGGAGCGCCGATCCAGCTGTGCATGACCAGCGCGCGGCGCAACTCATCATCCGCGCCGTACCAGCCGCGGCCCGCCCCGCAGGCGAACTCCGGGTCGGTGGCCAGGGGCTCAAGGCCACGCCAGGCTATGGCGACAGAGACCCGGCCCGCAGCGACGGCAACGCAGACCCGGGGCTCAAGCAGGCCGCCGGTGGACTGTTCCGGACCAACGACGCTGACCAGCTCCACGGCCCCGCCAAGCAGCTGCATCCATTCGGCGAGATCATCGCGGGCAAGCTCCGCGGGAGTGCAGCCGAAGCTGCCACCGGAAGTCACCGCAGCCCCGGCACAGGCAGACGAAACGGGTGCGGCAATGTCCGCCGGGGACGCATTGTCCAGAGTGAAGGCCTGCAACTGGCCGGGATTACTGCGCATACGTTCCAGCAGATCGCGTGCCAGCCCCGTGGCGATGGACCGCTGCCGCGCTTCCAGGGCGTTTTTCCTGGCGTTGACCTGGGCGCCGAAGATCCCCAGCAGGCCCACTGTAAACACCAGCACTGCCACCAGCACCTCTGTCAGGCCCAACCCTGATTCGCGGCTGTTCACAATGGTGGCTCCAGGGGGCACTCCCCCCAGTCTCGCACCAGCCGAGAGCGACCGACGATATTCATCACCAGGCTCCAGGAAGCCAGTTGCGGCCGTACGCGTGAACAGAGCATGAGGGTACGATTACGGCCCGCCGAGCCATCGGGCATAAAGGTGATGAGTTCGTCCGCCAGCCGGGTGCCGCTGCGGTTGCTGAGCTGGAGCTGGGAGTGCAGCGGCAGATAGGCCTGCAGCAGACTGCCGGCACTGACCTCCGGACTCCTGCCGGGATTGCTGAAAACTATCCAGCCGGCGCTGTAGTCACCGTGGCAGTCAAGGCTGGCGGAGACCGCGTAACTGGAGGGGCACAGGCTGACGGGAATATTGCGCCGCACCGCCTCGCTGCGGGCCAGGTTGAGTGCCGTCAGCAAGCGAGTGGCCTCGGCCCGCATCAGGGTCTTCTGCTGCAGGCTCTGGAAACCGGGGACCGCGACCACCGCGAGAATCCCCAGCAGCGCCACGACCAGCATCAGTTCCACCAGGGTCAGGCCCCGGACTGGTTTCCGCATCGACATCCTGTCCACGCAACACCTCCCTGTTGCCTTTCAGCTTAACGGGCGCGCAGCGCATTGCCAGCGAACGGTGGGATCTGATGAAAGCCGGACAGATGGGATCAGGGGGAGTGCCGGCACCGCTGTGCGGCGGGACAACTCAGATATCGCGGCTGGGGATACGCAGTTCCCGCGGCAGGGAGAAGGTCACATTTTCTGGCCGCCCGACCAGCTCCATCGGGGCGTCCGCACCCAGGGCCTGCAGCCCCTGCACCAGCTCGGCGACCAGTACCTCCGGCGCGGAGGCACCCGCGGTCACGCCAATGCGACGCTTGCCCTGCAGCCAGGCGGGGTCGATGTCCCGGGCACTGTCCAGGAGGTGGGCTTCGGCCCCCATGCGCTCCGCCAGTTCTCGCAGGCGGTTGGAATTGGAGCTGTTGGGGGAACCGACCACCAGCACCAGGTCGCACTCCGCCGCCAGTTGTTTAACCGCGTCCTGGCGGTTCTGGGTAGCGTAGCAGATGTCATCCTTGCGCGGCCCCTGGATATGCGGGAAGCGACGGCGCAGGGCATCGATCACCCTCGCCGTGTCGTCCACGGAGAGCGTGGTCTGGGTGACGTAGTAGAGTTTCTCGGGATTGCGCACCACCAGACTGGAGGCCTGTTCCTCGTCCTCCACCAGGTAAATATCGCCACCGGCGCTGCAGTCATACTGGCCCATGGTGCCCTCCACTTCCGGGTGGCCGCGGTGACCGATCAGTACGCATTCGCTGCCGTCATCACTGTAGCGCGACACTTCGATATGCACCTTGGTTACCAGCGGGCAGGTGGCGTCGAACACTTTCAGTCCACGCCGGCCCGCTTCCCTTCGCACCGCCTGGGAAACCCCGTGGGCACTGAAGATCACGATGCAGTCGTCCGGCACCTCCTCCAGCTCATCGACGAAGATGGCACCTCGGGAGCGAAGATCATCCACCACAAACTTGTTGTGCACCACTTCGTGGCGGACATAGATCGGCGCGCCGAAACGCTCCAGCGCCCGGTTGACGATATCGATGGCGCGATCTACCCCGGCACAGAACCCCCGGGGATTGGCCAGCCGGATGTCCATCAGTGCAGCTCTGCCGGCTCGACCCGATGGACAAGCACATCAAACAGAATGGTGCGCCCGGCAAGGGGGTGATTGAAGTCCACGGTCACATCCTCCTCGTCGAAAGCCACGATCAGGCCCGGCACCTCACCCCCGGCAGCATCGGCGAAGGAGAACACCAGGCCGATCTCCAGCTCCGCGTCATCGTCGAAGTGTTCGCGGGCGATGACCTGGACATTGTTGTCATTGGGCTGGCCGAAGGCATCCTCCGGCGGTACGGTAAACATCTGCCGCTGGCCGGGACCCATGCCGAACAGGCACCGCTCGAAGCCGGGCAGCAGGCTGCCGTCACCGACGACAAAGTCCACCGGTTCGCCGCCAAAGTTGCTGTCCACCTCGGAGCCGTCATCAAGGCTGACAGAAAAATTCAGGAACACGCGGGTTCCTTCTCCTACGGGTACATCCATGGTCGGGGTAGTGTACTCAGAAATAGTCATTTTCCTCCGCTGCCATTCGGCCGCGTGGCCAGCAGGCTATCGAGAATCATCAGGGCAGCACCGACACTGATAGCCGAGTCTGCAATATTGAAGGCGGGAAAGAAATAGCCGCCGTAGTGTACCGAAATAAAATCCACGACATGGCCCAGCGCCACCCTGTCCCACAGGTTGCCCAGCGCGCCGCCAAGAATCAAGGCCAGCGACAGGGGCAGCAGGCGCAGGGTCGGTGGCAGGCGATGCAGCCAGACCACCAGAATCCCGCTGATCACCACCGCAACCCCGCTGAAGAAATAGCGCTGCCAGCCCCCTGCATCGCTGAGGAAGCTGAAGGCGGCACCGGGATTGTACTGCAGCGTCAGGTTGAACCAGCTGGTAAGCACCAGCGGCCGGCCATAGTCGAGGTACTGCTCCGCCATGCCCTTGGAGAGCTGGTCGAGAACAATGACCAGCAGCGCCACGGCGTACCAGCCAGCTGTCGGGAGATTCCTAGGCAAAGTGGCGTTGCTCCCCGGGCCCGTCGATGTTCTCAACGCAGCGGCCGCACAGGGTTGGATGGGCGCCGTGGCTGCCCACGTCCGGCCGCCGGTGCCAGCAGCGCTCGCATTTCTCCTCCTCTGCCACTCTGACCTGCAGGCGCAGCCCCGCGAACTCGGTTGCCGCGGCCGTCCCGGGGGCGGACGCCAGTGGCTGCAATGTCGCGGCGGAGGTGATGAGCACGAAGCGCAGCTCGTCTCCCAGGGGCTCTAGCAGGGCCTGCAACTCCGGGGAGACGAACAGGGTTACCCCGGTATCCAGCGAGCCGCGCACCAGGCCCGCCGCACGCTGCACCTCGATCTCCCGGTTGACCGCTGCGCGCACGGCCATCACCTGCTGCCAGTAATCCCTGCCCATCGGCTCGTCATCAGCCACGCTGTGGAGCTGGTCATACCACTGGCACAGAAAAACGGATTCCGCCCGTGTGCCGGGCAGGTTCTCCCAGATCTCCTCGGCCGTGAAGCTGAGGATGGGCGCCACCCAGCGCACCAGCGCCTCGGCAATGTGGTACAGGGCGGTCTGGGCCGAGCGCCGGGCGCGGCTATCGGCGCGGGTGGTGTACTGGCGATCCTTGATCACATCCAGGTAGAACCCGCCCAGGTCGTGGGCGCAGAAAGTGTGCAGCTTCTGGTAGATCAGGTGGAACTGGTAGCCCTCGTAAGCCTGCTCGATCTCCGCCTGCAGACGCGCCGCGCGGTCGATTGCCCAGCGATCCAGAGACAGCATGTCCGCAGCCGGCAGAGCGTGCTGCGCCGGGTCGAAGCCGTTGAGGTTGGCCAGCAGGAAGCGGGCGGTGTTGCGGATGCGGCGATAGGCGTCGGCGGTGCGCTTGAATATCTCGTCCGACACGGCCACCTCGCCGCGGAAATCGGCTCCCGCCACCCACAGGCGCAGGATATCGGCTCCCAGGTCGTTCATCGCCTTTTTCGCCGGGATAATGTTGCCCAGGGATTTGGACATCTTGCGACCCTGCCCGTCCACGGTGAATCCGTGGGTGAGCACGCTCTTGTAGGGAGCCTCGCCATAGGCGCCTATGCCGGTCAGCAGCGAGGACTGGAACCAGCCGCGGTGCTGGTCGGAGCCCTCCAGGTAAAGGTCCGCAGGGGCCTGCAGCCCCTCCCTCTGCCGCAGTACGCAGGCGTGGGTCACCCCGGAATCAAACCAGACATCCAGGGTATCGGTGACCTTCTCGTATTCGGCGGCCTCCTTCCCGAGCAACTCCTCGGGCTCGAGGTCAAACCAGGCGTCGATGCCCCGTTCCTCGATACGCACGGCCACCTGCTCCATCAGCTCGCCAGTGCGCGGATGCAGTTCGCCGCTCTCGCGGTGGATGAACAGGGCGATGGGGACACCCCAGGTGCGCTGTCGGGAAATGCACCAGTCGGGCCGACTGGCGAGCATGGCGTCGATGCGCGCCTTGCCCCATTCGGGCAGCCACTGCACCTCCTCCACCGCCGCCTGTGCCCCCCGCAGCAGGCCGTTCTGGTGCATGCTGACAAACCACTGCGGGGTGGCGCGAAAGATGATCGGCGTTTTGTGCCGCCAGCAGTGGGGATAGGAGTGCTCGTAATCCTCGTGGTGCAGCAGGACACCCCGCTCACGCAGCATATCCACGATGGCGGCATTGGCCTTCATTACGTGCTGACCGGCGAAATAGGGGGTTTCAGGCAGGTAGACTCCGTTGCCGCCGACGGGGTTGTACACCTCAAGCCCGTATTTTTCGCCCACCACGAAGTCGTCCTGGCCATGGGCCGGGGCGGTGTGCACGGCACCGGTACCGGCCTCGGTGGTAACGTGTTCGCCAAGCACCACCAGCACCTGCCGGTCCAGGAAGGGGTGCTGCAGCCATTGCCGGTCCAGCGCCGCGCCCTTGCAGCGCCCCAGCACGGTCAGGCCCGGCAGGCCAAAGCGCTCGACACAGGCCGGCGCCAGCTCCTCCGCCACCAACAGTGCCCTGCCGTCACCCTCGATCAGGACATAATCCAATTCCGGGTGCAGGCTGACGGCCATACTGGCGGGCAGGGTCCAGGGAGTGGTGGTCCAGATCGGCACCGCAATCTCGCCGGGGTACTGGCTGCCGCAGGCTGCGTTTACCGCCGCCGGATCCAGTGCCGCGTAGGCCACGTCGATGGCCGGCGAGTGCTTGTCCTTGTACTCCACCTCGGCCTCCGCCAGGGCAGAGCCACAGTCCAGGCACCAGTGTACCGGCTTGAAACCCTTGTGCAGGTGACCGTTGTCGATGATGCGCGACAGAGTGCGTACGATATCCGCCTCGAAGCGGAAATTCATCGTCAGGTAGGGGTTGGCCCAGTCGCCCAGCACACCCATGCGCACGAAATCCTCGCGCTGTGCATCCACCTGGCTCGCGGCGTATTCGCGGCACTTCTGGCGAAACTCAGCGGCCGTGACCTTGCCCCCGGGCTTGCCCACCTTCTTCTCTACATTCAGCTCGATGGGCAGGCCGTGGCAGTCCCAGCCGGGCACGTACGGGGCGTCAAAGCCCGCCAGGCTGCGGCTCTTCACGATAATGTCCTTCAGCACCTTGTTCACCGCGTGACCGACGTGCAACTCGCCGTTGGCATAGGGTGGACCATCGTGCAGGATGAACCTGGGGCGGCCGGCGGCGGCCCGACGGACTTTCCCGTACAAATCCATCTCCTGCCACTGTTGCAAGCGCTGCGGCTCCCTCTGGGCCAGACTGGCCTTCATCGGGAACGCCGTCTGCGGCAGGTTCAGCGTGTCCTTGTAATCACTCATGCAACTCTCAATCCCGTTCCAATACGTTAGCCGGCGCGGACTTTGCCGGTACTGTTTCCATGTGTCTCCAGCCAGCTGCGGGCATCGGCCACGTCGCGCACAATCTGCTGCTGCAGACTGTGGACAGAGTCAAACTTGTGCTCCTCCCGCAGCTTGTGCAGGAAGGTCACCTCCAGGTGCTTGCCATACAGCTGGGGCTTGTCGTCCATGACGTGCACTTCCAGATTGGCCCGGATGCTGTCATTCACCGTAGGCCGGGTACCGACATTGGCCACTGCGGGGGCGTTGTCCAGGCCGGCGCCGCTGACAGTCACCGCATACACTCCCGAGAGGGGCGAACGCAGGCGGTGCAATTCCATATTGGCCGTGGGGAAGCCGAGCTCGCGGCCCAGCTGGCGGCCATACACAACCTTGCCGCTGATCCGGTAAGGGCGGCTCAACAGCCGCTCAGCCAGGGTAAAATCCGCATCCGCCAGCGCCTTGCGGATGCGGGTACTGCTCACCCGCTCCCCTTCCAGCTCGAAAGTTGTGGTGGAGCCCGCCTGGTAGCCGTAGCGCAGGCCCTGCTGCTGGATGAGATCGATATCGCCCTGACGGTCGTTGCCAAAGCGGAAGTCGTCCCCCAGCACGATGTAACGCACCCCCAGACCGCGCACGAATATCCGCTCGAGAAACGTCTGGGCGGAAGTGGAGCGCAAGCTTTCGTTGAAATGAATACGCAGCAGGCGATCCACCCCCAGCGCCTCCAGCGCCAGGAATTTCTCCCGGAAGCTCATGATCCGCGCCGGGGCATCCAGTGGTGCCAGGTACTCTCGCGGCAGCGGTTCAAACACAATGACCGTCGACGGCAATCCAAACTCCGCCGCCTTGTCCTGCAGCTGCCGGATCACCGCCTGGTGACCGAGGTGGACACCGTCGAAGGCGCCTATCGTGGCCACGCAGGGCCGATGGGACGGCCCCAGGTTGTGCAGGCCTCTGATGAGCTCCATGAGGTGGGGGAATGCCCTGTCCAATCAAACGCAGGAGTATAGCGAAAAGAGCCGCCATAGCCTATGGCGGAGCGGCCTCAGGCGGGCGGCACCGGGGTCCGCAAATGCCTGAGCCGGGTGCCCAGCGCGATATGCACCCCCAGATAGACGACGCCGCCGACGCCGCAGGTCAACGCCAGCCAACACGCGCGCTGAGGCAGGCTCCATGCCAGCCAGGTGGCCGTCGGTGGGCACAGCCAGAACACGGCGACCACCATGGCCGCGGTGGCCGCCAGCAGCCTGCCGCCGTAGGCCCCCCAGCCCG
Source organism: Haliea sp. (assembly GCF_040222615.1). Classification (GTDB taxonomy): domain Bacteria; phylum Pseudomonadota; class Gammaproteobacteria; order Pseudomonadales; family Halieaceae; genus Haliea. Next base: position 5,355 of record NZ_JAVKCQ010000218.1, on the reverse strand, counting down.
GCTGGAACACGAACACGCCTTCCCGCAGCAGGCCACGCAACAAGAGTCCGGCATTGAGGAAGGCGGCCACGCTGGTCGCCAGCGCCAGACCAACGTGGCCGGTGTTGTAGAAGTGCAGCAGCGGCAGCACAAATGCCAGGTTGAGCACCATGTTGGCCACCATGGCAATGATGCCAATCTTGACCGGGGTGACCGTGTCCTGCCGCGCATAGAATCCCGGCGCCAGGACCTTGATCAGCATGAAAGCGGCCAGGCCCACGCAGTAGGCTTGCAGGCTCAGGGCCGCCATGCCCACATCCTCCGGGCGGAACTGGCCGTACTGGAACAGGGTTACCAGGATCGGCTCTGCCAGCACCACCAGGGCGGCGGCCGCCGGCACGGCGACCAGCAGCACCGAACGCACGGCCCAGTCCAGAGTCTGGCTGAACTGGTGCATCCGCAACCCGGCCCGGTGAGAAGAGAGGCTGGGCAGAATCACGGTGGCGATAGCCACGCCGAAAACGCCCAGGGGCAGCTCCATGAGGCGGTCGGAGTAGTAGAGCCAGGAGACGCTGCCGGTAGGCAGGAAGGAAGCCAGCACGGTGTCCAGCAGCAGGTTGATCTGGCTCACCGAGACTCCGAACAGGGCCGGCACCATCAACTTCAGGATCCGCCGTACACCCGGGTGCCGGGTGTCCCAGCGCGGTCGCGGCACCAGGTCCAGGCGGTACAGGAACGGCAACTGGAACAGCAGCTGCACCACCCCCGCCAGCGCCACCCCCCAGGCCAGGGCGAATACGGGTTCATCGAACCAGGGCGCCGCCACCAACGCCGCCGCAATTAATGACAGATTGAGGAATACCGGGGTCAGCGCCGGCACCGCAAAGCGGCCGTAGCTGTTGAGAATCGCACCGCAGAAGCCGGTCATGGAGATCAGCAGCAGGTAGGGAAAAGTGATGCGGATCATTTGCGCCGTCAGTTCGAACTTGTAGGCATCGCCAACAAAGCCGGGAGCAAACAGGGCCGCCACCAGAGGCGCAGCCAGAATGGCCAGGCTGGTGACCACCAGCAGCGCCCCCCCCAGCACCCCCGCCACGCGATCAATCAGGGCGCGGACCGCGGCGATGCTCCCGTCCTCCTTATAGTCCGACAACACCGGCACGAATGCCTGGGCAAATGCCCCCTCGGCGAACAGGCGGCGCAGGAAATTGGGGATCTTGAAGGCGACAAAGAAAGCGTCGGCATTGGCGCTGGCGCCCACGACCGCCGCCATCACCACATCCCGCACCAATCCCAGCACCCGCGACAGCATGGTCATGCTGCCCACCAGGGCACTGGAGCGCAACAGGCCGGGACTGGAGGGTCCGGTAGGGGTGGTCGTACTCACAGGCGCGGGCTCACAGGTCGACGCCGTCCACCGTTACCGGCCCCAGCGCTGGCGCAGGGCATCGCCCTGCAATTGCAGCCACTGCAGCGCGATCAACGTGTGCCCGTTGGGAATACGGTCCTGTGCCAGCAGCTCCAGGGCATCCCGGCGGGAAACGCGGTGCACGAGGATGTCCTCACTCTCCCCTGGGGCTCCATGTACGCCACCGACACCCGCAGTGGTGACGCGGCCGCAGAACAGGCGCACATGCTCGGAACAGGCGCCGGCACTGGGGTAGTAACTGGCGATGGGCAACAGTTCAGACAGCTCACAGGCGGCCTCCTCCGCAGCCTCGCGATGGGCAACCTCCACATCGCTCTCGCCTTGCTCGACCACCCCGGCGATCAGTTCCAGCATCCAGGGCGTGGCGGGATCACCCAGTGCGCCGGGCCGGAACTGCTCGATCAGGATCACGGAGTCGGTCTCGGGCTCATAGGGCAGGACGCCAACGGCGTCTCCACGCTCGAACACCTCCCGCGTCAGCGGTTCGCTCCAGCCGCCGCCAAACAGCCGATGGCGCAGGGTGAGGCGCCGCATGCGGAAATAGCCCTTGTAGGCGATGCTGTCCTCCAACACCTGCGCGGCATCGGCGGCAAAGGTCAGCTCAAAGGCCATCGAAACGCCCGCCGGTGTACCAGTTGACGTCGCGCGCATGCCTGTCGACCTGGTCCGCCACATCCAGCACCAGGGCAAACAGCGCCATGCGCACCAGCATGCCGTTGTCAGTCTGGCGGAAGATGGCCAGGTTGGGGTTGTCGTTGAGGTCGTCGTCCAGCTCCCGCGCAGTGACCCGGGAATCCCGGGGCAAGGGGTGCATGATCACGGTGTTCGGTTCACAGTGTTCAGTGTAGATGCTCTGGTTCAGGCGGAAGCGGCCGCGGTAAAGATCCGCCTCCTGCTGGGAGCTGAAGCGCTCCTCCTGAATCCGCGTGGAGTAGACAATATCGACGTGGCGGATGCTCGCTTCCAGGACTTCCGACTCGAGCACCTTGTGTCCCGCCACCCGCAGCTGCTCGACAATTGACGGCGGCATGCGCAGCTCCGCCGGCGATACCAGTACCACCTGGATACCATCGAACAGGCACAGCAGCTTGCACAGGGAATGTACGGTGCGGCCGAAGCGCAGATCGCCGACCATGGCAATCCTCAACTGGTCGATCCCGCGACCGGCCAATTCCTTCCTGATCGTGTACAGATCCAGCAACGCCTGGGTGGGGTGTTCATTGCTGCCGTCACCACCATTGAGCACCGGCACCCGGCTGGCAGCGGCAAACTCGGCCACTGAGCCCTCCTGGGGATGGCGCATGGCGATCACATCGGAATAGCCGCTCAGCACCCGCGCGGTATCGTACAGGGATTCCCCTTTGGCGATGGCCGACATTTCGAAACCGGTGGTCTCACGCACTTCCCCGCCCAGCAGGTTGAACGCACTGCCGAAACTGACCCGGGTGCGGGTGCTGGGCTCGAAGAACATGGCCCCGAGAATTGCCCCGTCAAGCACCTTGGTGACGCGGCGCCGGTGGGCATAGGGCTGCATGCGATCGGCGACCGCGAACAGGTGTTCCACATCCGGGCGCTCGAACTGGGCGATGGAAAGAATATGGCTACCGGCAAACTGCACGCGATCTGACTCCGGGGCTGGTGAGCAGCCATTATACGGGCTGGTCGGCGGACTTGCCCATGGGCCCGGGTGATTCCTGCCTCAGGCCAGTAGCGTGTCGCTGTACTCCAGCAGGTCGTGCAGCAATTGCTGTTGCACCGGGGGACGGTCCTCCTGCAGCAAAGCCTCGACCAGGGCCAGATACTCCTCGAGGCAAATACTGGCGCCCGCGTCCGGCTCGGTGATGCGCTGGAAGCGAAATTCGTCCCACTGGGCCCGCTCCGCCGCAGACAGGCTGGCGGGGTAATTGCGCGCGCGGTACCGGAACAGCATCTCCGGCAGACGCGCGTCCTCAAAGGCGAAACTCTGCTGCGCCAGCTGCTCGGGGGCAGTGGCGCGGATGGCATCCATGGTGCGGCGATCGTGGTCGGAAAAAAAACCGCCCCCGTAGAGCATTCGATCGGGGTCGACGATCGCGGGGAAGCTGCGACCCTGATAGACGCCCTGCACCTTCGCCGTCATGCCAGCACCCTCCTGCTGCCGCCATTCCCGCAACCAGGCCAGATGCCGACGACAGCGTTCCCCGTCCAGCCCAATGCGGGCGGCAATCGCCGGATCCGCCATCTTCGCCGGCACCAGCACCGGACAGCGGTTGGTATGCACAGTCTTCAACCCTGGCCGCTGCTGTTCGGGCGCCAGCTCATCGCGGCGCGCAAACAGCAGTTCCCGCAGCCTCTCTGCGGACAATTCCCGCAGGGGCGCCGGATCGGCACTGAGATCAAAGCAGATCACCTCGTTGCGGTTGTCCGGGTGCGCCGCCAGTGGCACCACCAGCGCGGTGTTGAAGCGCTCGGCGCCGAACATGCCGGAGATGTGCAGCACCGGTTTCATGGCGGGAATATCCAGCTGTGCCTGCACCGCACGCTTGTCGCGGCTGCGCAGGACATAGTCATACAATTTCGGCTGCCGCTCCCGCACCAGCCGCGCCATGGCGATGGTGGCCTGCACATCCGACAGCGCGTCATGCGCCGCAGTATGCGCGATCCCGTTGGCCGCGGTCAGCTCTTCCAGGCGGAAACTGGCGTGGCCGTCCTCCCGCAGAGGCCATTCGATGCCCTCCGGGCGCAGGGCCCAGGCGGTGCGCAACAGGTCGATAATGTCCCAGCGGGAGTTGCCATTCTGCCACTCGCGGGCATAGGGGTCGAAAAAATTGCGATAGAGTGTGAAGCGGGTCACTTCGTCGTCAAAGCGCAGGGAATTGTAGCCCACCCCGCAGGTTCCCGGGCGAGCCAGTTCAGCGTAAATCCGGGCCATGAACTCGCACTCGGGCACGCCCCTGTCCAGCGCCAGCTGGGGGCTGATGCCGGTGATCAGGCAGGCCTGGGGATGGGGCAAAAAATCATCGGCGGGGCGGGCGTAGATGACCAGCGGCTCGCCGATCACGTTCAGCGCGGCGTCGGTGCGCAGCCCGGCGAACTGCACCGGGCGATCCCGGGAGGGATCCGCACCGAAGGTCTCGTAGTCGTGCCAGTAAAAGCTCGCCGCGGCCATGGGCTCAGATGAGCTCTATGGCCTGTTCTTCGATCTTTGCTTTCCAGATTTTCGGGCCCAGCTCGTGTACGGATACGCCGCGGGAGTCCACCGCCACGCTCACCGGCATGTCCTTCACTTCGAACTCGTAGATCGCCTCCATGCCCAGTTCCGGAAACGCGACGACCCTGGCGGAGGTGATGGCCTTGGACACCAGGTAGGCAGCGCCGCCCACCGCCATCAGGTACACGGCCTGGTGTTTCTTGATGGCCTCGATACCGGTGGGACCGCGCTCGGCCTTGCCGATCATGCCCAGCAGACCGGTATGCTCGAGAATGAAGTCGGTGAACTTGTCCATACGGGTAGCGGTGGTCGGACCGGCGGGACCCATGACCTCGTCGCGAACCGGATCCACCGGGCCGACGTAATAGATGAAACGCCCCTTGAGGTTCACTTCCGGCGGCAGGCCCTCGCCGCTTTCGATCAGCTCTTTCATTTTCTTGTGGGCGGCGTCGCGGCCGGTCAGCATCTTGCCGGACAGCAGGAGGGTGTCACCGGGCTGCCACTGTGCGGCCTCGGCCCGGGTAACCGTATCGAGATTGACCCGGCGCACCTGCTCACCGACCTCCCAGGTGATGTCCGGCCAGTCATTCAGGTCCGGGGCTGTCTGCAGCGCCGGGCCCGAGCCATCGAGGACGAAATGGGCGTGGCGGGTAGCGGCGCAGTTGGGGATCATGGCTACTGGCAGGGACGCAGCGTGGGTCGGGTAGTCCTTGATCTTTACGTCCAGCACAGTGGTCAGGCCACCCAGCCCCTGGGC
>NZ_JAVKCQ010000217.1:0-31205 GCF_040222615.1 Haliea sp. | reverse complement strand
GCCGGTGGCGCTGATGGAAGTGCAACTGTCGATGTAGGGGTTGCACCATTCCACCAGGCCATTGCCCGCCGCCACCAGCCAGGTCAGGTGGACCGCAAGGAACGGCAGCAGGGCTGCCAGCAGGGCGATAATCCGCAGGTTCATGGCCCCGATTCTACCACTGCCTTGTGCTATCCTCGCCCATTTCCCCGGAGGTCCGGTCACAACGATGGAACAACTGCAGCAGCTGTCAGCAAGCTTCGCCAACGCAGTCTGGGGCACCCCGCTGGTGGTTCTGCTGCTGGGTGGGGGGCTGTTCTTTGCCATCTATTCACGCTTCCTGCCCTACCGTCACTTCGCCCACGGTATCGGCATCATGCTGGGGCGGCACGACACGCCGGACCAGCCCGGGGAATTGAGCCACGCCCAGGCCCTGGCCGCGGCGCTGTCCGGCACCATGGGCCTGGGCAATATATCCGGGGTGGCGCTGGCCATCGTCGCCGGTGGCCCGGGCGCCGTGTTCTGGATGTGGATGTCGGCGCTGGTGGGGATCGCGACCAAGTTTTTCACCTGTACCCTGGGGGTGATGTACCGCGGCACGGACAGCGAGGGCAAGCTGCAGGGCGGGCCCATGTACATCATCCGCGAGGCCCTGCCGCGGGGTTTCTATCCGCTGGCAATCCTGTTCTCCCTGGCCGGGCTGATCGGCACCCTGCCGATATTCCAGGCCAACCAGCTGACCGCGCTGCTGCGGGAGAACCTGTTCGCCGGTGGCGAGCCCCTGCTGACCAGTTTCCTGATCGGCTGCGTGATGGCGGCAATAGTGGCGACAGTCATTTTTGGCGGCCTGCAACGGGTCGCCAGGGTCGCTGTTGCGCTGCTGCCGGTGATGGTCGTGACCTATCTGGGCATGACGCTCTACCTGCTGCTGCTGCACCACGCGCAGGTACCTGGCCTGCTGATCAGTATTGTTACCGATGCCTTCAACCCCCAGGCCGTGGGCGGCGGTTTGCTCGGGGTGATCCTGATCGGTGTCAGCCGGGGGGTTTTCTCCAACGAAGCCGGGGTAGGCACCGAGGTCATGGCCCACGGCGCGGCCAGGACCAATGAGCCGATCAGGGAGGGCCTGGTGGCAATGATGGGGCCGGTGGCGGACACCCTGATTGTCTGTACCTGCACCGCACTGGTGATCCTGCTGGCGGGCACCTGGACGGACCCGGGTGAACTGTCCGGTATCACCCTCACCGCCAATGCCTTCCGCGCGGACCTCGGTCTTCCGGGAGTGGGCCTGTTGTTGTTCGTCACCCTGGTCCTCGCCAGCACCACCATGTTCACCATGTGGTACTACGGCGCCAAGTGCTTCGGCTTCCTGTTTGGGGCCCGCCTGCAGCACCTCTACCGCTGGTTCTTCGTGCTGGCGGTGGTGTTCGGGGCCAGTGTCAGCATCGACGTCGTGTTCAACCTGATTTCCGGCTCCTACGGCCTCATGGCGATACCCACCATGGTCGCCACCCTGATGCTGGCCGGCCGGGTCAAGGCGGCGGCGAAGGAATATTTCCACCGTCACCCCTACTAGGAGCCTATGGCATGTCAGGCAATAACAGGCGCGGCCTCACTGTCGGCGTCCTCGGCGGGATGGGACCCGAGGCTACGGTGGACTTCATGGCCCGGGTTATCGCGGCCACCCCCGCCAGCTGCGACCAGGATCATATCCACCTGCTGGTGGACCACAATCCCGGTGTCCCCGATCGCCACGCCGCCATCGCCGGCACCGGGCCCGGCATAGGCCCCGACCTGGCGGCAATGGCGCAGAGACTCGAGACCGCCGGCGCGGACTTCCTGGTCATGGTCTGCAACACGGCGCACGCCTTTGCCGACGATATCCGGGCCGCGGTCAGTATCCCCTTCATCAGTATTGTCGATGTGGTCATGGACGCCGTGCGCGAACATCCAGCCCCAACGGTCGGCGTGATGGCCGCCGACGGCTGCCTGCAGTCGGGCCTGTACCAGCAGGCGCTGGTAGCGGCGGGGCGGGAACCGGTGCTGTGGTCAGCGCCGGAACAGACCCGGTTCATGGCGCTGCTCTGGCGGATCAAGGCCGGCGAGCGCGACCCGGGGATCCGGGCCGACCTGCGGGCCCTGGCCGCCAGCCTGGAATTCGCCGGAGCCGAGCTGCTGCTGGCCGGCTGTACGGAGATTCCACTGGTGTTAAGCCCCGGTGACACCAGTGCAGACCTGTTATCCTCTACCGACCTGCTGGTGCGGCGCACGATCGAACTGGCCCGGAAACCCTGAACCAACAATCCTGAGCTCTCCACCCAGAACCAGAGAGGAATCACCCATGCATCTGGCCCGCTTTCCCCGCATCAAACTCGCCCACCTGCCCACGCCGCTGGAGTACCTGCCGCGTCTCAGTGAACATCTGGGAGGGCCGAAAATATACGTCAAGCGCGACGATTGCACCGGACTGGCCAGCGGCGGCAACAAGACCCGCAAGCTGGAGTTCCTGCTTGCCGATGCCCGCCAGCAGGGCGCCGATACCATCATTACCCAGGGCGCGGTCCAGTCCAACCACGCCCGCCAGACCGCCGCCGCGGCGGCCCGCCTGGGCATGGCCTGCGAACTGCTGTTCGAAAACCGCATCGCCCAGCCCAGCGAAATCTACCTGAACTCGGGCAACGTGTTCCTCGACCGTCTGCTGGGGGCCAACACCCGCCATTATCCGGGCGGTACCGATATGAACGCGGCCATGGAAGAGGTAGCCGCCGAGGTGCGCAGCCGCGGCGGCGTGCCCTACATCATTCCCGGCGGTGGCTCCAACGCCATCGGTGCCCTCGGTTATGTCGACTGCGCCCTGGAACTGCTGCAACAGGCCAATCAGGCCCAGCTGCACATTGATTGCGTGGTCCATGCTACCGGCAGCGCCGGCACCCAGGCCGGACTGGTTACCGGCCTGCGCGCCACCCACTCGGACATTCCGGTACTGGGCATCGGCGTCAACGCACCCCGGGACATCCAGGAAGAGAGGGTCTACAAGCTGGCCGTGGAAACAGCGGCCTACATCGGTGCCGGCAACTGCGTCAGACGGGAGGACGTGGTGGCGAACTGCGACTACATCGGCGGCGGCTACGGTGTTCCCACCGAAGGCATGCGCGAAGCGCTGGCACTACTGGCCCGGCTGGAGGGCCTGCTGTTCGACCCGGTCTACAGCGGCAAGGGGCTGGCCGGCCTGGTCGATCTGGTGCAGAAGCGCCATTTCCGGGCCGAGCAGAATATCGTCTTCCTGCATACCGGGGGCTCTGCAGGGCTGTTTGGCTACAGCAACGACCTTCTCTAGATCGGCGCCAGACAGGGCGCCGCCGGTAACAGTTTCCGGCGGCGCGCAGGGCTCAGGCCGCAGCGGTCTGACCCCGTTCCGCGGCCTTGTTGATGGCGCCGAGAATGCCGTCCAGTGAGGCCTGGATGATGTCCGAGCTGCGGCCAACGCCGCAGAACCGCTCGCCGTCAATATTGAGCTGGATGTAGCACACCGCCTCCGCATCCGCACTCTGGCTCAGGGCGTGCTCACTGTACTCCACCAGTACGATCTGCCTGCCGGTAAAGCGCTGCATGGCATCCACAAAGGACGCCACCACGCCGTTGCCGGTACCGCTCAGGGTGCTGCGGGCGCTGCCTTCGAGCAATTCCGCACGCAGCTGGTCAACGTTGTCAGCACGATTGACCTGGTAGTCCCCCAGGCGCCAGCGGCCGTCACCGGACAGGTAGGTGCGCTGGAACAGGTCGTGGATGGCCTCCGGGGACAGCTCCGACTCCTGCTCCTCGGCATGGGCCTGCACCACCGGGCTGAAATCGATCTGCAGCCAGCGCGGCAGTTCATAGCCGTAACTGCGCTCCAGGACGTAAGCCACCCCGCCCTTGCCCGACTGGCTGTTGATGCGGATGACCTCCTGGTAGGAGCGGCCGATATCCGCCGGGTCGATGGGCAGGTAGGCCACCTGCCAGGGCGCCCGCTCGTCCCGCTTCGCCAGGCATTTCTTGATCGCGTCCTGGTGGCTGCCGGAGAAGGCGGTGAACACCAGCTCACCGGCGTAGGGGTGCCGGGGATGAATCGGCAGCTGGGTACACTCCTTCACGGTCTGGATAATCTCGTCCATTTGACCCAGCTGCAGCTCCGGGTCCACACCCTGGCTGTAGAGGTTCATCGCCATGGTGACGATATCCATGTTGCCGGTGCGCTCGCCATTGCCCATCAGGGTGCCTTCCACCCGGTCGGCGCCGGCCAGCACGCCCAGCTCCGCCGCCGCCACGCCACAGCCGCGGTCGTTGTGGGTGTGCAGGGAAATCAGCAGGGACTCGCGATTGCGAACATGGTCGCAGAACCACTCGATCTGGTCCGCGTAAACATTGGGCGTGCTCATTTCCACGGTCGCCGGCAGATTGATAATGACCGGCTTGTCGGGGCTGGGCTGCCACACGGCGGTTACCGCATCGACCACCTCCACGGCGAAGTCCAGCTCGGTGCCGGTAAAGCTTTCCGGCGAATACTCGAAGATCCATTCGGTTTCCGGATAACGAGCGGCGGTATCCCGCACCAGTCGGGCACCCTTGACGGCGATATCGATGATCCCGGCCCGGTCGAGCCCGAACACCTGCTCGCGCTGCACGGTGGAGGTGGAGTTGTAGACGTGCACGATCGCGCGCCGCGCGCCGCGCAGGGCCTCGAAAGTTTTCTCGATCAGCTCGGGCCGGGCCTGGGTCAGTACCTGGATAGTGACATCCTCCGGTATCCGCCCGTTCTCGATCAGCTCGCGACAGAAATTGAAATCATGGCTGGAGGCCGAAGGAAAGCCGACCTCGATTTCCTTGAAGCCGATCTTCACCAGCTGATCCCAGAGGCGGGATTTCTGCCGCCCGGTCATGGGCTCGATCAGGGCCTGGTTACCGTCGCGCAGGTCCACACTGCACCAGCGGGGCGCGCGGGTGATCTGCTGGTCCGGCCAGCGCCGGGACGCCATCCGGACAGGCTGGAAGGGCTGGTACTTGCGGTAATCAAACTGGCTCATGTGCGCCTTTCCTCCGGGTGCAGGTTCGCTGCACTTGCGCGTTAATTGGGGGCTGTTCACCTGCGGGTCGCAAAGGATTGTAGCCCGCCTGACCGACCCTCATGAGGCCTCGCCCTGATACACAACGCGGGGATGGTGCGCAGTGTGGCGGCGGCAGGTGTTACAACAGCCAGGCGCACAGTATAAGGGGTAGCCGCAGGTGATTTGCTGCAAATATTCCAGTGATATCGCCAGTTATTGGTTTATTATTGCTGGTTTCTCCCTATACTTGGATTTATTCGCCAAGGAGAACCCCCCAATGGCCTGCTGGTTGCTCAAAACCGAACCCGACACCTTCAGTATAGATGACCTGGCATCCCGTCCAGGGCAGACGGAACCCTGGGACGGGGTGCGCAATTACCAGGCGCGCAATTTTATCCGCGACGGAATGCGGGTAGGGGACGAGGTGCTGGTCTACCATTCAAGCTGCGCGGTGCCGGGCGTGGTCGGCCTGGCCCGTGTCGCCGGCAAGCCGCGGCCGGACCCGACCCAGTTCGACCCGGAATCCCCCTACTTCGACCCGGGCAGCGACCCCGACCACCCCCGCTGGGTACTGGTGGACGTTCGCTATCTGCGGCACTTGCCGCGGCCCGTGACGCTGGCGGAACTGAAGCAGCATGCGGACGCCCTGGATGGCCTCGCCCTGCTCAGGCGCAGCCGCCTGTCGGTCATGCCGGTGAGCGAGGCACAGCGGGATTTCATCCTGGCCCTCGCCGGAGACGGGAGTGCGAAGGCATGAAACTGGACCGTACCGACCGCCGTATTCTCGACATCCTGCAGCGGGATGGCCGGATCAGCAACCTGGAGCTGGCCGAGCGTATCGGCCTGTCGCCCACGCCCTGCTCCCGGCGGGTGAAGCGGCTGGAGGAGTCCGGCCTGATCCGCGGCACCGCCACCCTGCTGGACCAGTCCCGGCTGGGGCTCAAGCTGACCGCCTATATCGGGATCAGCATGGACCGCCACACCCCCGACCGCTTCGATGCCTTCGAAAACCAGGTCCGCGACTTTCCCGAAGTCATGGAGTGCTCGGTGGTAACCGGCCAGAGCGCGGACTATCTGCTCAAGGCGGTGGTACCGGACATGCAGTACTACGAACGCTTCCTGCTCGGCAAGCTGACCCGGATTCCCGGCGTAACCGGGGTGCACTCCAGTTTCGAGCTGCGGCGGGTGGTGCAGAACACGGCCCTGCCCCTCGACCATATCGACAATGATACCGAGGTCTGACCCGGGAACCGGCCATTCCTGCCAGTTTTGCTGGCCGTTACGGAACTTGCCGGGCCGGGGCGGGTGAAGGCATTATCCCGGCAAACCCAGGGGGAGCTGCAGCATGCAAGCAATGAAGGACAAGGTAGCGCTGGTCACCGGCGGCGCCAGCGGCATGGGCCGCATCATCGCCCTGCGACTGGCCGGTAACGGCGCGCGGGTAGCCATCTTCGATGTCAACGAGGAGGGCCTTGAGGCAACGGCCGCCGGCGGCGGCACCATTACACCCATCCGCTGTGACATCGGCGACCTGGCGGATGTGGAGGCGAAAGTCGCGCAGGTCCAGGAAACCCTGGGGCCCATAGACCTGCTGGTGCATGCGGCAGCGCTGATGCCCAGCCACAAGCTGGTCGACCACACCCATGCGGGCATGGAGCGCCTGTTCCGGATCAACTACTTTGGCACCGCCTATATGGTCCAGGCGGTACTCCCGGAGATGCTCCGGCGGCGCAGCGGGCGGATAATCGCCTTTGGCTCTATCGCCGGCCACGCGCTGGTACCGCACATGGGCGGTTATTGCGCCACCAAATCCGCGGTCAACACCTATATGGAAGTATTGCAGAACGAGCTGCGAAATTCCGGGGTGCGGATTCACCTGGTATGCCCACCCGCGGTCAACACGCCCCTGATCGACCAGACACTCGCCACCGACAGCCCCGGGAGTATCATCGAAGCGAAAAAATCCGGCCGTCTCGCGAATCCGGAAAAAATCGTCGACGCCATTGAGAAGGGCGTCGCCAGGGACAAGGACATCATCTACCCCGGCGAGGCCCGCCTGTTGATGCTGTGGCACACCCTGTTTCCGCGTCTGTGGTGGAAAACCGTGCTCAACTTCGAAAAGGACTGAGCCCGGGCCCGGGTCAACCGGGCTGTCATAGGCCGGGCGGGGCAGCCGTGATAGCATCTGCGCCCCATGACCAACCGTCACCTCACTGCTGATTCCCGCTGGCTGCTCCTGCTGCTCGCGGCCCTGGTTGCGCTCGGACCGCTTAGCGTTGACATGTACCTGCCGGCGATGCCGGCGATGCGCGCCGCGCTGGACACCAGCATTGGCAATATCCAGCTCACTTTCAGCGTTTACCTGGCCGGATTTGCGCTGTTTCACCTGGTGTGCGGGCCACTGGCAGACCGCTACGGGCGCAAGCCGGTGATTACGGTCGGCACCCTGCTGTTCGTGCTCGGCTGCATTGGCTGCAGCCTGGCGACAACGGTGGAGGAGTTATTGCTCTACCGGTTCCTGCAGGGTGTCGGAGCCTGTGTCGGGCCCACCCTGGCGCGGACAATCACCCGCGACCTGTATGGCCCCAGACGGGCGGCACGAGCCCTGTCGCTGATTGCCATGCTGATGGCGCTGGCGCCGGCGGTCGCGCCAAGCCTCGGCAGCGCGCTGATGCTGGTATTTCCCTGGCCCAGCATTTTTGTCTTCCTCGGCACCTACGGCGCACTGATGCTGCTGCTGGTGCAGCGCTATCTGGGCGAGTCCCTGCCCGCGCCGCAGAGCCTGCATCCGAGGACGATCATGCACAATTACCGTACCTTGTTGCGCAGCGGCCCCTTCATGACGGTAGTGGTCACGAGTTCCCTGGTTTACGCCGGGTTGATGGTTTACCTGGCGTCATCCGGCTTCGTCTACCTGGAGATGTTGAACGTGCCGGTGATGTATTTCGGGCCCATTTTCCTCTCCACCGTAGCCGGCTACATCAGCGGCAGCGCGCTCAGCGCCCGCCTGGCGAGCCGCCTGGAATCGCCCCGGGTACTGCTGCTGGGCACGGCCCTGGCGGCCGGTGCAAGTGTCTGCATGGGCGCTGCCGGCACCGTGTTTCCACAGAGTGTGCTCGCCCTGATGCTGCCGATGATGTTCTACACCGCGGGCCTGGGGCTGACCCTGCCCCACGCCATGAGCCTCGCCCTGCAGCCCTATCCGCAGATGGCCGGCACTGCCTCGGCACTGCTGGGATTCATCCAGATGGCAATCGCCGCCTCTGCGGGAGCGCTGGTCAGCCTGTTTCTGGTCGCCTCGCCCCGTCCCATGCTGGTCACCATGGCGGCGCTGTCAGTGGCGGCGCTGGCGCTGGGGTGGAGGGTTCGACAGCAGAGCTTCACCGCGCCGGAGTAAACTCCAGGTCGGCGATAACCAGGCGGTCACGGCCGCACTGTTTCGCCTCGTAGAGTGCGTTGTCAGCCCGCGCCAGCCACCGCGACCAGTCCTCTCCGGACTTCAGAATGGCCGCCCCGGCGGAGAACCGGATGGGGCCTTCGGGGCCTGGTACGCCACCGCTGAGACGGCGGTGCAGCTCCGGCAAGGTGGTCGCCGCGGTGGCGGCGGACATCCCCCGCAGCAGCACTACAAATTCCTCCCCACCCATGCGGTACAACCCATCCTCAAGACGCAGGGCGGCGCGCACGCTGGCGGCAAAGCGCTCCAGCACCTGGTCGCCGGCCTCATGCCCGTAGTTGTCGTTGATCTGCTTGAACAGGTCCAGGTCGATTACCATGACCGTGCTTTCGAAATCCGCACTGCGGCGACGCTCGGCGATGGTCGCCTCAAGATGCTGTTGCATAAGGCGGCGATTACCGACCCCTGTGAGCGGATCCTGCGTAGCCTGCTCCGCCAGCATACGGCGCTGTTCGCGCAACTGGTCGGTAACGACCAGGCCGAACCCCGCCATCAACACCGCCACGGTCACCCAGCTGACCTGCTCCAGAGGCGAGTCAAAGAGCCGCATGTGTGCCGCGAGGACCACGATCACCAGGCCATTCAGGCCCACAGCCTGGGTGCGCGGCAACACCAGGCAGTTGATCCAGATAACGAGAAAAGCCCAGAGCAGGCCGTTGCTGCTGACCAACAGCGCACTGAGCAGGGCCGAGGCCGAGATGGTCAGTCCGAACAGGCTCAATGCATAGGGTGCGAAGCGGCGGGAACGGCCCAGCATCAGGGTGAATGCCAGCATCGAGACTATGACTACATTGGTTGCCGCGCCCGGAAGATCGCCGTCCTGGTAGCGATACAGGGCGAAACCACTGATGATGAGCGCGGAGACGCCGCCGATGTAGTTCATCACCGACAGCTCGAGGCGACGGGTCCCGCCTGCAGGGAACGCCATGCGACCAGCGATGCCGTTGTCCGGTGCCGTCTGCTCCGAGCTCACGCCCTGATAGCCATAGGTGGAACCTTGCCAATACCGCTGCTGATCCCGGAATATGCCACAGCTCCCCGGCAGCGGCAAACACGGGGTGCGCCGTCGCGGGGCCAACTGACCACAGGGCCGGCCTGTGGCATACTGCGGCCACCCTGCCCTGGAGAACGAAGCCTTGCACAGTGCCGCAGATGTCACCCAACTAATCGGCAACACGCCGCTGCTCTACCTGCGCGAGGTATCGGAGCGCACAGGCTGCCGCATCCTTGGCAAAGCAGAATTCCTGAACCCGGGCGGCTCGGTCAAGGACCGCACCGCGCTCGGCATCATCCGCGCAGCCGAAGCCAGCGGCGAGCTGCGGCCGGGCGGCCGGATCGTCGAGGGCACGGCAGGCAATACCGGTATCGGCCTGACGCTGCTGGCAAATGCGCTGGGCTACAAGAGCACCGTGGTCATGCCCATCAGCCAGAGCAAGGAGAAGATTGACACCCTGGAACTGCTCGGCGCCGAGCTCCACCTGGTGCCGGCAACGTCCTACAGCGAACCCGGGCACTATATCCACACGGCCCAGCGGCTGGCGGAAAAATACGCCGGCTCCGAACCCGCGGGCGCGGTGTGGGCCCGGCAGTTCGACAACCTCGCCAACATGGAGATACACCGCGACACCACCGGGGAGGAAATCTGGACCCAGACCGGGGGCAAGGTTGACGGTTTCATCTGCGCAGTCGGCACTGGCGGCACCCTGGCGGGTGTATCCGCCGCCCTCAAGGCCCATCGCCGCGACATCGTGATCGGTCTGGCTGACCCGCAGGGAGCCTCGCTGTATCACTACTTCAAGGACGGCCACCTGGCACCCACCGGCGGCAGCTCCATTGTCGAAGGTATTGGCATCAACCATGTGACGGGAAACATCGCCGAGGCCCGGGTGGACAGCGCATTCGCTATCACTGACAGCGAGGCCCTGCCGGTACTGTTCGACCTGCTCCAGCACGAGGGATTGTGCCTGGGCGGCTCAGCCGGTATCAATATCGCCGGCGCCGTCAGACTCGCCGAGCAGATGGGCCCCGGACACACCATCGTCACCATTCTTTGCGACTATGGCAACCGCTACCAGAGCAAGCTTTTCAACCCCGCATTCCTGCACAACAAGGGCCTGCCGGTACCGGCGTGGCTCGACGTTTGACCCCACCTCAAGAGGAACACAATGAAGATTGGCATCATCAGTGGCAGCCACCGACCGAACTCCCAGAGCAGCAAGGTCGGCCGTTATATCGAGCAGGTCCTCACCGAACAGGCGCTCTGTGACAGCTGCTGGTTCTATGACCTTGGGGGCAATCCGCTGCCGCTGTGGGAGGAGGGCGTCTGGGACCAGGACAATGCCCAATGGCAGGACAAGCTGGAACCCCTGGGGCGAGAGCTGCACAGCTGTGACGCCTTCGTCATTATCTCACCGGAATGGCACGGCATGGTTCCGGCGGGACTGAAGAACTTCCTGCTGATGTGGACGGCGGGGGGCGAACTCGCGCACAAGCCGGCACTGATCGTGGCGGTCTCTGCCTCTGTCGGTGGCGCCTATCCCGTCGCGGAGCTGCGCATGAGCGGGTACAAGAACAACCGTCTCTGCTTCCTCCCGGAACACCTGATCGTGCGCAAAGTTGGCTCGGTCTTCAATGCCGACAGCGCAGACAATGACCCCAAGTCGCAGCAGTACCTGAGTGAGCGCACGCTGTACTGCCTGCAGCTGTTGCGCGAATACGGACTGGCCCTGCGCCAGGTAAGGGACAGCGGCAAGGCATCGCTGGCGGTCTACAGCACGGGGATGTAGCCCGGACCGTCAGTCTGGCTGCCACAGCACAACCCGGTCGCGGCCGGCCGCCTTGGCCCGGTACAGGGCCTTGTCGGCGCGACCCAGCAGGCTGTCGATATGGTCTCCCGCCCTGGCCTGCGCCAGGCCGGCACTGAAGGTCAGCGCGACAGGGGTGGTGCCCGCCCCGAAATCCGTTGCGGCGACGGCAGACCTGGCCCGGTCCAGCATGATCCGGGCCTCCCCGGGTTCCGTGTCCGGCAACAACAACACGAACTCCTCACCACCATACCTTGCCAACACATCGGATGATCGCAACTGCGCCTTGCAGCCCTCGGCAAACGCCCGCAATACCTGGTCGCCAAAACTGTGCCCGTAGCTGTCGTTGAGGCGCTTGAAATGATCCAGATCGATCATCGCCAGGCAGAGGGAGCGCTGGTGGCGCAGGGCGTGTGCGAGATCGCGGTCGGCGATTGCATTAAAGGCCCGGCGGTTGAGCAGGCCCGTGAGCTCGTCCAGGGTGGCCAGGTGCTGCGCCCGGGCCTCGTGGTCCCGGCTGACCGCCAGAATACGCTGCATCGTCATCAGGGTGACGCCGACAAATCCCATGACCAGCGCCGGCAACGCGAAATTGTAGGGCAGGAGATAGCTGAAGGACTGCTGTGGCGGAATGTAGGGACGGTCTAGCAGCCAGTCGTGATAGCCGTAGTAGCCGCGCAGCAGGGTGACGGCGGAGTACAGCAGCAGGCTGAGGCCGACCAGCAGCTGGGCAGCCCGCGCTGTCTGGCCATCGCGAGTGCACAGCAGCAACCAGATTGCCTGCAGTGGCAGGAGCCCGGCGATGGTGGAATACACGCCCATCAGAAAGTCGGAATTGCCATCGAACATCCAGTAATGGACGTTGAAAGCGACCATGATGCCGACACTGGCGGGCACGATCCAGAGGGGCAGTGGCCGCCCCATGAAGCGAAAAATCCCGAGCAGGAACAGTGCCTCCCCGGCCAGTTGACCGGCATTGCCCAGCACATTGAGCACCGGGTTGCCGGTCACCATGAAACCGATGAAGAGCACCACCCCCAGGATGAGGACCCAGCCGGCAGCCATCCAGAAGGCCGGGCCAGCGTAGGACCTGGACACATACCAGAGAGCGGTTGCCGACACGGCGATCGCCAGCAGGAGGAGAAGCCCCAGCAGCATCGGCGAAAAGTAGATCGCTAGCACAGCTGCTGCAGCCTCAGGGGATCAGGGGAACGGGCGGGACCGCTGTCCCGCGCCCGGTTCAGGACGCGCTGGCCGTTGCGGTGAGAGCGGCGCGCTCTTGTTCGATAAGGAAATCGGCAATTTTCAGCATGTTGGCCTGGCTACCCGCCTTGCGAGTGCTGATGCGATATTTGCCATTGACCATCATTTCCGGCGTCCCGGTAATCTTCGCCGCCCGTGCCCGGCTGTTGGCCTGACGCACCTGGCTGCTGACACCGAAAGAGCCGTACGCCTTGTCGAAGTCCTCGCCGTCGACGCCGTTGGCAGTGAACAGGCTGCGAATCTCGGCCTCGGAAGCAAGGCGTTTGCCGTCAACGTTCATGGCCTGGAACATCACAGTGTGCATGGAATCGAGCACACCCAGCACCTGGGCGGCATAGTACATCGCCGCATGTAATTCCATGGGCTTGTTCCACACGGCCGGGGAACCGACAAAGGTGACATCCTCACCGAGTGTTTCTTTCCAGCGGCTGATCAGTGGCTCGAAGGTGTAACAATGGCCACAACCGTACCAGAAGAACTCCACCACCTCGACCTTGGCCGGATCAGCGGTGCGGATGGCCGGGGCAATGAGATCATAATGGGTGCCTTCTTCCCAGGTTTGTTCCTCCTGGGCGATAGCTGCCAGCGGGGCCAGCACTACCAGGGCAAGGGCTAGGAAACGCTTGAACATGGGTCTCTCCACAGTTGTAGGTTGTTACTCAGACCATGATTCCGCCGCAGTGTTCTCCCCCTGACAAAAAAGGTGGCCTTGCGGCCACCTTGGGGAAACGGCGCCAATAAACTACCTGAGGCCAGCGGCGTAGCTGGCAACAGCTTCGATTTCCATGTCGCTGAGACCAAAGGCGTTGCTGCGCATGATCCTGGTGTCGCCGTCATTGGTGCGGCCGGCCGGGTCCTCGTAGCCTTTGCGGTATTCCCGCAACTGGGTGGCGATATATTCCGGATGCTGGCCGGCGAGAGCCGGATAGCCCGCCGGCGCGTTGCCCTTGCCGTTGGGAGAGTGGCAACCGATACAGGCCGCAACCTTGCGATCGGCGACACCGGCGCGGTAGACCTTTTCCCCCAGTGCGACCAGCTCGGGATCGGTCTGGCTGCCGCTGATCTGCTGCGACGCGTAGAACGCGGCGATATCGGCCAGCTGCTGGTCGGTCATATTGTCCACCTGTCCAGCCATGGTCGGGATCGGACGGGCGCCATCGCGTATATCCCGCAACTGCTTGTACAGGTAACGCTCGCCCAACCCTGCCAGTTTGGGAAAGGTCGGGGCCAGGCTGTTGCCGTCGGCGCCATGGCACGCAGAACACATGGTCGTCAGCGGCTCCCCCGCGGCGGCGTCACCCTTGAGAAACGGGACGGCCGCACCTGCGGAGTGAGCGAAGCCAAGCAGGGCGCCGCAGAGAACAAGAACTTTCTTCATGACACTTCCAGATATGGATAGTTGGATCCGACAGATTACTCTGCGGGTGAGGACATGTAGTTGATCAGGGCCACGTAGTCTGCATCGCTACAATCGAAACACATGCCCTTCGGCGGCATGGCGTTGAGGCCATTCTTGACCGAGGTGACCAGCGCATCCATGCCCTTTTCCAGCTTCGGTGCCCAGGCCGCGGCATCGCCGGTCTTGGGCGCACCTGCTACCCCGGCATTGTGGCACACTGCACAGCTCTTGTTGTACTTGTCCATGGGCGGCTGCGCCATGGCACTCGCCGCAAACAACATCGCGCTGACTGCTAACAATTTCTTCATGCTACACCTCTGCTTACTGCCGGGAGAGAGCTGGCCAGGGATATTTCCCCGGCCAGTAAAAAAGCTGTGGCATTATATACGACTTAACCAGCGCAAAAAAGGCAAGCTCCCCGATGCAGACCACGGCCCCGGCCAATCCCGATTATCGCAGCGCCGGTTTTCTCACCAGCGCCAGCAAATTGTCCCAGTGTCCAGAGGACAGCGGCTGGGAGGTGGCCTTTGCGGGTCGCTCCAATGCGGGAAAGTCCTCTGCAATCAACAGCTTGACGGGGAACACCAAGCTCGCCCGCACATCCAGGACGCCCGGGAGAACCCAGCTGATCAACTTTTTTACCGTGAGCGAGCAGCAGCGTCTGGTCGACCTGCCCGGCTACGGTTTTGCCAAGGTGCCACTGGCGGTGAAGCGGGAGTGGACCCGGCAGCTGGAAAATTACCTGCAAAAAAGACAGAGCCTGCGGGGACTCATACTGCTGATGGACGTACGCCATCCACTACAGGCCTTCGACCAGCAGATGCTGACCTGGGCAATCGCCGCCAGCATGCCAGTGCATATTCTCCTCACCAAGGCCGACAAGCTCAAGAACGGGCCGGCCCGCAATACCCTGCTGCAGGTGCAGAAGGAGCTGCGACCGCACGGCGAGCTGGTCAGCGTACAGCTGTTTTCGGCCCTGAAACACAGCGGCCACAAGGAACTGATTGCGGTGCTGAATGCCTGGTTGACGGAGCCGTGGCAAGCGAGTGAGGGCGAGATCGAAGCGGAACCGGAAACCGGGGCATAAAAAACCCGGTTGCCCGTAGGGGGACAGGCAACCGGGACAGCTTGGGTCTCTGGGGAAGAGACTTGCCCCGCGAAGGGTCCATGGAGAGAGACCTGCGGGACTGTAGCAGCATGCTACGATCAATATGACCGGGGCTCGCGCAATAAGTTCCGTGCCTCAGTGCGCTTCATCCCAATTTTTTCCAGCACCCGCCTCGACCAGCAGGGGAACCGCCAGTTCCGCCGCCTGGCTCATCAACTCGCAAAGCGTCTCGCAGACATCGGGCACCGCATCCGCCGCCACCTCCAGCACCAGTTCATCGTGTACCTGCATGATGGTGCGGGCGTCCACACCGGCCTGCTGCAGCCAGTCATCGACTCTGAGCATGGCCCGCTTGATGATGTCCGCGGCGGTGCCCTGCATGGGCGCGTTGATCGCGGTACGCTCTGCGGCCTGGGCCCGCATCTTGTTGCGGGCATTGATTTCCGGCAGGTACAGCCGACGCCCGAACAGGGTTTCCACGAAGCCCTGTTCCCGGGCCCCGGCCCGGGTCCGGTCCATGTACTCCTGGACCCCCGGATAGCGCTCGAAGTAGAGATTGATGTACTCCTGGGCCTCGCTGCGGCCAAGGTGCAACTGGCGGGCGAGGCCGAAGGCGGACATGCCGTAAATCAGGCCGAAATTGATTGCCTTGGCCTTGCGGCGCTGGTCCCCGGACACCGACTCCAGGGGAACGCCGAACACTTCCGCCGCGGTGGCGCGGTGAACGTCGAGGCCGTCCCGGAACGCCCGCAACAGCCCCTCGTCGCCTGACAGGTGAGCCATGATGCGCAATTCGATCTGGGAGTAATCGGCAGCAACGATCCGGTAGCCCTCGGGGGCAATAAAGGCCTGGCGGATGCGGCGCCCCTCTTCGGTACGGATGGGTATGTTCTGCAGATTGGGGTCGGATGAGGACAGCCGGCCGGTCGCTGTCACCGCCTGGTGGTAGGAGGTGTGCACCCGGCCCGTGGCGGGATTGACCATGTCCGGCAGCTTGTCGGTATAGGTGGACTTCAGCTTGCTGAGGCCGCGGTACTCCAGCAGCAGCTTGGGCAGGGGGTAGTCGAGGGCCAGCTCCGCCAACACTTCCTCGGCGGTAGACGGCGCTCCTGTCGGCGTCTTGCGCAGTACCGGCAGCTCCAGCTTGTCGAACAGGATTTCGCCGAGCTGCTTGGGGGAACCCAGGTTGAATGCCTGCCCGGCGAGGTCGTGGGCTTCCGCTTCCAGCTCCTGCAAACGCTCCCCCAGCTCACGGCTCTGCTCGCGCAACAGCTCCACCGAGAGCAGCGCTCCCGTGCGCTCGATCCGCGACAGTACCGGCACCAGCGGCAACTCGATCCCGGTGTAGACGGCGCAGGGGCCGGGCAGGGCCTCCAGGCGCGGCCACAGGCTCTGGTGCAGGCGCAGGGTCACATCCGCGTCCTCGGCCGCGTAGGGCCCGGCTTGCTCCAGCTTGATCTGGTTGAAAGTCAGCTGTTTCGCGCCTTTGCCGGCGATATCCTCGAAATGGATGGTCCTGTGGCCCAGGTACTTGAGCGCCAGGCTGTCCATATCGTGGCGCGTGGCGGTGGAGTCGAGGATATACGATTCCAGCATGGTGTCGTGACGAATCCCGCGCAGGGTGATGCCGTGGTTGGCGAGCACGCTGGCATCGTACTTCAGGTTCTGGCCGACCTTGGCGAGCTGTTCGTCTTCCAGCAGCGGCTGCAGCTGCGCCAGCACCGCTTCCCGGTCCAGCTGCTCCGGCACACCGAGGTAGTCGTGGGCGAGCGGGACATAGGCGGCCTCCCCGGGTGCGACCGCGAAGGAAACGCCGACAATCCGCGCCTCCATATAATTGAGGCTGGTGGTTTCGGTGTCGAAGGCAACAAGCTCCGCCTCGCCCAGGCGCGCCAGCCAACGGTCCAGGTCCGCCTGTACGGTGACAATCTCCCAGGCGCCGGCGGTGGCTGTCGGCGGCTCCGCCCCGTCCGCCGCACCGGCATCGAGAAGCTCTTCCAGCCAACTGCGAAACTCCAGCCGGGTGTACCATTCCCGCAGGACCTCCGGGTCGGGCTCCCCGTTGCGCAGGTCCGCCACGGTCTCCGCCAGTGGCACATCGGTCTTGATGGTGGCGAGCTGATAGGAGAGGTAGGCCCGCTCCTTCTCCGCTTCCAGTTTGGCAGCCATGGTCTTGGCGCCGCGGAACGCCAGTTCCGCAACCCTGTCCAGCCCCGCATAGATCTCGTCGAGGCCGCCCAGACCCTGCAGGAGCGCCAGCGCGGTCTTCTCACCAACGCCGGGAACTCCCGGTATGTTGTCGACTTTGTCGCCCATCAGGGCGAGAAAATCTATGATCCGCGCTGGCGGAATACCAAATTTTTCCTCTACCCCCGCTTCGTCGAGGCGGCTGTCGGTCATGGTGTTGACCAGGGTGGTGTTGGCATCCACCAGCTGCGCCATGTCCTTGTCGCCGGTGGAAATCACGACCGGGCGACCCTGGCGGCTGGCCTCCCTGGCCAGGGTGCCGATGACATCGTCCGCCTCCACACCCGGCTCGCAGATCAGCGGCAGGCCCATGGCGCGGACGATAGCGTGGATAGGGTCGACCTGGGCCCGCAGCTCGTCGGGCATTGGCGGGCGCTGGGCCTTGTACTCCGCGAACAGCTCATCGCGGAATGTCTTGCCCTTGGCATCAAATACCACCGCGACAGGGCTCTCGGGGTAGTCCTTGCGCAGGCGGCGCAGCATGCTGATCACGCCCTTGACCGCCCCGGTGGGCTCACCGGTCGAGGTGTTCAGCGGCGGCAGGGCGTGAAAGGCCCGGTACAGGTAGGAAGAGCCATCCACCAGAACAATCGGCGCGCTGTGGTCAGCCATGGTCGGCTCCTGTCTGTCGGCTAGCGATCCCACAGGACGCGGATCGAACGATAGGTCACCTTCATCTGCGCCAGATCCAGCGGCGCCTTGAAAAAGGCATGGTAGTCACCCCGCGGATTGATCAGCACCACGTTGGCGCTGTGGTCCACCAGGTAGTTTTCATCCTGGCCGGGCACCTTGCGGAACGGGGTGTTCAGCGCCGTGGCAAAGCGGTGGATGTCGAGGAACTCCCCGGTCACCCCGATGAACTCCGGGTTGAAGAACGGCACGTAGCTGGCCAGTTGTGCCACGGTATCGCGGGCCGGATCCACCGACACCATGATCACCTGGGTATCCTCGGCTTCCGTGCCCTCCAGCTGCTGCACAAACTGGTCGAGAAACGCCATGGTGGTGGGGCAAATGTCCGGGCAGTAGGTAAAGCCGAAAAACAGCAGTGACCACTGGCCCTCGAGACTGGCCGGCACGAAGGGCTGGCCGCGGTGGTCGATCAGCGCAAAATCACCGATATCCCTCGGCGTTTGCAGCAGAAAGGCGCCATTGGCTTGCATTTCTGACGCCGACATCACCCGCGGCTGGCCAATGCGGTTCACGAAGCCGGCGACGATCACCAGGATAAAAAGCAGCACGCCGATAATCGTGAGCCGGATACCGCGGGTCTGGGTGGCTGTCTTGCTGTCGCTCATCGTTCCAGGTGCCTCAGGTCGTCGTCATCGGAAAAAGGTAGTGATCCACCAGCATGATCACAAACAGGGCCATCAGATAGACAATGGAATACTTGAAGGTTTCCATCGGCGCACCGGGGTTACGGTTGCGCATCAGTTCCACGGCCCAGTACAGGAAGCCCCCGCCCAGTACCACGGCACCCAGCAGGTACAGGGGCCCGCTGAGCCGGGTGACAAAGGGCAGCAGGGTGATCAGGAACATGATGATGGTGTAGAGCAGGATGTGCAGCCGGGTGAAAGCGTCGCCGTGGGTCACCGGCAGCATGGGAATATCGACCGCGGCGTACTCGTCCTTGCGGTGAATCGCCAGGGCCCAGAAGTGGGGTGGCGTCCAGGCAAAGATGATCAACACCAGCAGCAGGGCGTGGCCGTGGATTTCGCCGGTAACCGCCGTCCAGCCCAGCAGCGGGGGAGCGGCCCCCGCGAGGCCACCGATCACAATGTTCTGGGGTGTCGCACGCTTCAGAAACATGGTGTAGACGAAGGCGTAGCCCACCAGCGAAGCGAAGGTCAGCCAGGCAGTCAGCGCATTGACCCAGATCAGCAGGATAGCCATGCCCAGGCTACCCAGGACCAGGGCGAACAGGCTGGCCTGCAGGGTTCCGACCCGACCCTGGGCGACGGGCCGCTGGCGGGTACGGGCCATGCGCTGGTCCACCTGCTGGTCGACCAGGTGATTGACTGCAGCTGCCGCGCCCGCGCACAGGGCAATCCCCAGATTACCCAGAATCAGGGCATCCAGCGGCACCATCCCCGGTACGGCCATGAACATGCCGATCACCGAGGTGAGGATCATCAGCAGGACGACATTGGGCTTGGTCAGCTCCTTGTAGTCCCGCCAGGTCGCTTTGCCGGTCATTGCCATGTCAGTCGAAACGCCCATTTAGTCCCCGGAGTTCTTGAGCAGGAATTTGAGATCCGAAATGACATCCTTGTAGCTGTCGCCCTCATCGTAAGCCATCATTACCCAGCCGGCGGGATCCACCAAGTACCAGACCCGCCCCGCCGCCCTGGTTTCCGGGAACAGGACCGGCCAGGCCGAGGCGTCCAGCCGCAGCACCGAGAGACCACCGTGTTCGTTCGCCAGGAACTGTTCGAAGTCGGGGAGCGCGGGCTTGCCATCGCTGAGGTCAGCCACCGCCAGGGACGTGTCTGCCGGCGCCCGATCGGTCACCAGCATCCGCCGCACACGCGGGAACTCCTTGCCCAGCGCCATGTGTATCTGCCGGGTCAGGTACAGTTTGTATTCGCAGGCCTCCATGCACTCCGCACCACTGTTGGTGACCAGCAGCGTCCACTGGTGATCGGTATTGCTCCAGGGCAGGGGCGCGCCGGAGGGCGCAGCCAGCTCCGCCGCGGCCAGGGCACGGGGCGGATCGAGCAGGGTGCCGCGGTTGGCAGTACCCAGTATCTGGACGATATCGAGGTCGCCCCGGACCACAAACCACCAGAGCCAGGTGGCCGCCAGCACCATGGTCACGGGGATACCGGCTATCAGCAGCATCACCATCCGACCGTTGTTGGGGGCTGTCACCGGCTGTTGCATTGCTCAGGCCTCATGTTGTTTGCGGGTCAACAGCTGCCACAGGTTGGAACTGCGCAGCAGGAAGAAAAAGGCCAGGACGGCCGCCATGCTAAACCACTGCACCGCGTACCCCTGGTGCTTTTCGGGGCTGGCATTGACCAGCTGCCAGGCGACCGTCAATGCCCCCGGCTGGCCGCTGTCTATCCGCACCGGGTAAGGGTACAGAGTGGCGCCGGTGGCCGCCGCAACCAGCGGCGCGAGAGCTTCGGTATCCAGCGCCTGGATCCGCACCGGCCAGGGCGGGCCGGGCTGCTGCTCCCCGAGCAGAAAGGGCTTGCCCGGGGAAACATAGATATGGCCGGTCAGCGTCACCGGGCCGGCGGGCTCGGCCACGTCCGGTAACACCTGCCGCGCCGGATCGCTGGCCACCCAGCCCCGGTTCACCAGCACAACCTGGTCGCTGTCCGCCAGTGCCAGCAGTCCGATCACTTCATTGCCAAAGCGACCCTGGTAGACCCGGTTGTCGAGCAGCAGATAGCGCCCCGGCAGGAATTCTCCCCGCAGGGAGACACGGCGATAGGCCAGTTCGTCGGCACCGCTGCCGGCGATGGCGCCGAGCGCCGCCGGCGCTTCGTTCTGGCGCGCTTTCCAGCGAGCTTCCAACTCCGCTTTCTCTTCCGCGCGGTCCAGCTGCCAGAACCCGAGAGCGATCAATGCCGGCAGCAGCAGGGCTGTCGCCAGGGTGATGCGCCATTCGAAGTCCAGCTGTAATCCCGCCATGCCTCAGCCCCGTTCAGTTAAAGTCAGGTACGCCGCGCCCGTCTGCCAGGCGGCTGGTTTATACTGCGTTGTTTGGCAACGGGAGAAGGGCATTGTTGAAAATCGCGATCGTCGTGTTGATGCTGGCGTTGGTAGCCAGCCTGGGAAGCGGGTTCTACTTCCTCATGGTCGACCAGGGCGACAAGACCAAGCGCAGGACATTCCACTCGCTCGGGGTAAGACTGGGACTTGCCATCACGCTCGCAGGCCTGATCGTCTACGGCGTAGCCAGTGGCCAATTGGGCCACCGCAACCCCTGGGACGGCGGACCGCGTCCGCCGGCAACCCAGGAGCAGGGAAATGGCGACTGATCGTCCTACAGGATATAGACGAACAGGAAGAGGAACACCCATACCACATCGACAAAGTGCCAATACCAGCTGGACGCCTCGAAGCCAAAGTGATCATCGGCCGTAAAATGGCCGCCTTTCACCGACCGCAGCCACTGGATCAACAGCATGGTCATACCCATGATCACGTGGAAGCCGTGGAAGCCGGTCAACATGAAGAAGGTGGAACCATAAATCCCCGAGTTCAGGGTCAGGCCGAAATGGGCGTAGGCCTCGTAGTATTCGAGGATCTGCAGGGCCACGAACAACATGCCCAGGGCCACGGTAATGCCCAGCCAGATATTGAATTTGCGTTTGTTGCCGTCGAGGATGCCCATGTGAGCCATGTGCACGGTGACGCTGGATGACAGCAGCACAATGGTGTTCCACATCGGCAACCACAGATACCACGCGGCGGCATCGCTGAACGCCATGCTCTTTTCATAGCTCTGGAAGGTGCCCATGTTCGCAATGGGCTGGTTGGCAACCCCACCCACCGCTTCCTGCGGCGTCTGCGCCATTGGCCAGGCGTACTGGAAACCTTCCCACAGCAGATAGTTCATCCTGCCGCCGTCGCCTTCCCCGCCCAGCCAGGGGCCGACCAGGGTGCGGACGTAAAACAGTGCGCCAAAAAAGGCGAAGAAGAACATGACTTCGGAGAAGATGAACCAGAACATGCCCAGCACATAGGACTTCTTCAACTGCGCGCTGTTCAGGCCCGCGATGTTTTCCCGGATGGCGGTGCGGAACCAGGCAAACAGGGTGGCCGAAAAGAAAAACAGGCCAAACCAGAAGATGCTCCAGGAACTGGTAGTCGCACCGTCGCCAAAAGTCATGTCATTCATGACACTGGCGGCGCCGAACGTGCTCATGATCAGGCCGATGGTGGCGCAGACCGCCATCTTGCTCTTTTCCGGTACGTAATACTTCTCGTACTCTGTGGAACTGTGGGTTGTCATGGTGTTTCTCCGTTTAAATCACTCGGCCCCCCCGGGCCGGGCGTCAGCGGGCGGCGACAGAGCCACCCACCATGTCTGTGACGTCAAACATCGTGTAAGACAAAGTGATTGTCTTGATATCCGCGGGCAGGTCACGATCGACGATAAACTGCAGCGGCATCTCCGTGGCGGTTTCGCCATCCAGCGGCTGCTGGTTAAAGCAGAAGCACTCGGTCTTGTGGAAGTACTCCGCCGCGCGGGACGGGGACACGCTGGGAATCGCCTGGGCGACCATTGGCCGCGGCAGCGGATTGCGGGCGTGGAACACCGTATCGTTGCTCGCACCGGGGTGAACGAGCATGCGGGTCACCGTCGGCCCGAACTCCCAGGGCATGCCCTCGTTGTTGGTTGCGACAAACTGGATGGTGATTGTTCGCGATTCGTCGACACCGGCCTGCACAGCGGTGTAGGCCTGGCCGCTGGTCTTGCCGTTGATGCCTAGCGCATCACACAGCACATCGTACAGCGGCACCATGACCACAAACACGAAGGCAAACATGGCGACGGCTGTCGTCACCAGTTTGACGACAGTGTCCACGACGGGATTGCTGCTGACTCTCAACACAAGACTGCCCTCACTTGACCTGCGGTGGTGTCTCAAAGGTGTGGTAGGGCGCCGGCGTGGCAACCGTCCACTCCAGGCCCTCGGCACCGTCCCAGGTCTTTTCATCACTGGTGGGTTTGCCGGCCACAATCGTGGCGATCACGTTGTACAGGAACAGAATCTGCGAGGCACCATAAATAAAGGCGCCGATACTGGACAGCATGTTGAAGTCGGCAAACTGCAGCGCGTAGTCGGGGATGCGGCGCGGCATGCCCGCAAGACCCACGAAATGCTGCGGGAAGAAGGTGATGTTGAAGCCGATGAACGAGATCCAGAAGTGGGTCTTGCCCATGGTCTCGTTGTACATGCGGCCACACCACTTCGGCAGCCAGTAGTACACGGCGGCGCTCATGGAGAATACCGCACCCGCGACCATCACGTAGTGGAAGTGGGCGACCACAAAGTAGCTGTCATGATACTGGAAGTCGGCCGGGGCAATGGACAGCATCAGCCCGGTGAAACCGCCGATGGTGAACAGGACCAGGAAGCCCATGCAGAACAGCATCGGGGTCTCGAAGGTCATGGCTCCGCGCCACATGGTGGTGACCCAGTTGAACACCTTAACCCCGGTCGGCACGGCGATCAGCATGGTTGCGTACATGAAGAACAACTCACCGGCAACCGGCATACCCACCGTATACATGTGGTGCGCCCACACAACAAAGGACAGGAAGGCGATGGAAGCCGTGGCGTAGACCATGGAGTCGTAGCCGAACAGCGGCTTGCGGGAGAACGCCGGGATAATCTGCGAAACCACGCCGAAGGCCGGCAGGATAATGATATAGACCTCGGGGTGACCGAAAAACCAGAAAATATGCTGGAACAGTACCGGGTCACCGCCGCCCGCGGCGGAGAAGAAGCTGGTGCCGAAGTGGATATCCATCAGCATCATGGTCACGGCGCCGGCCAGCACCGGCATGACCGCCACCAGCAGGAACGCGGTGATCAGCCAGGTCCAGACGAACAGCGGCATTTTCATGTAGGTCATGCCGGGCGCGCGCATATTCATCACCGTGGCGATGATGTTGATCGAGCCCATGATGGAGGACAGACCCAGGACGTGAATGGAGAAGATAAAGTAGGTGACCGACGGCGGCGCATAGGTCGTGGACAGCGGCGCGTAGAACGTCCAACCGAAGTTGGGCGCACCGCCTTCCATGAACAGGGTCGACGCCAGGATCAGGAATGCCGGGGGCAGGATCCAGAAGCTCCAGTTGTTCATCCGCGGCAGGGCCATGTCCGGGGCCCCGATCATCATCGGTATCATCCAGTTGGCCAGGCCGACGAAGGACGGCATGATCGCACCGAACACCATCACCAGGCCGTGCAGGGTGGTCATCTGGTTGAAGAAGGCGGGCTCCACCAGTTGCATGCCGGGCTGGAACAGCTCGGCACGAATGATCATGGCGAACGCGCCACCCAGGATAAACATGGCAAAGGAGAACCACAGGTACATGGTTCCGATGTCTTTGTGGTTGGTGGTAAACAGCCACCGGCTGAGGCCCTTGGCGGGACCGTGGTGATGAGCGCCCATCGTTAATTCCTCCAATTAGCCCCGTTTGTGGTTGTAGACATCAATGGGCTGGATCATATCGCCCATGTTGTTGCCAAAGGCGTTGCGCTGATAGGTGATCACCGCCGCCATTTCCACATCGTTGATCTGACCGCCAAAGGCCTGCATGGCAGAACCCGGGACGCCGTTGATACCAATTTCCAGGTGACCGCTGACTTCGCCCATGGCAACGGCGCTCCCTGCGATCGCAGTGCCGACACCGCCCTCGCCGTTGGCACCGTGACAGGCCAGGCAATTGCGCTCGTACACGGCCTTGCCGCGGGTCATCAGCTCGTCCAGGGTAAAGGTCTGGGCCATCAGCTCGCGAATCTCCGCGGCCTCGGCCTTCTTGGTTTCCATCCAGCCCGCGTACTCTTCCTTGCTGACAACGTTCACCACCACCGGCATGAAGCCGTGGTCCTTGCCGCAAAGCTCTGCGCACTGGCCGCGGTAGATACCCTCGGTAGAGGCCTTGGTCCAGGTCTCGTTGATAAAGCCGGGGATGGCATCCTTCTTCACCGCGAGTTCGGGAACCCACCAGGAGTGGATCACATCATTGGCGGTGACCAGAAAGCGCACTTTGGTGTCGACCGGGATGACGACCGGCTCGTCCACTTCCAGCAGATAGTGCTCGCCCTTGGCTTCGGAGTTGTAGATTTCCGACTGCGGGGTGCGCAGGTTGCTGAAGAACGCCACATTTTCGCCGTCTTCATTCAGGTATTCGTACTTCCACTTCCACTGGTAGCCAGTCACCAGGATATCCATCTCGGCGTCGTCGAAATCGTAGATCTCGAGCAGGGTGGAAGTGGCGGGAACGGCCATGCCAATCAGGATCAGGAAGGGCACAACGGTCCAGGCGATTTCCACCTTGGTGCTTTCGTGGAACGTTGCCGGCGTGACACCGCGGGATTTACGGTGGTAGTAGATGGAGTAGAACATCACCCCGAACACCATCGCGCCGATAATGACGCAGATCCAGAAGATCAGCATGTGCAGGTCATAGATGTTTTGGCCGACTTCCGTGGCCCCCGGCGACATGTTCACCTGGTTCACCTTGCTCTCCGCAGCCAGGACAGCGGCACTCGCCAGACCCAGCAACGTCAGCACAGAACCAAGCGCCAGCTTGACCAGCCTGTTCGCTTTCAACAACATTTCCCGTGTCTCCCTCGTAATCACAAACTTCCCCCCAACCGAGACTGCACCACCGCTATTTAACACCGCACATTGGTCCGCGACATCCGCGCGTTCACGGGCATGAGCAACCCGGGCCGCGGCCCTTCATCTGGGGAAGGGAGAATAAAGAGGCTTTTGCTCGTTTCAGCCGTTTCACCCCGGGTGCGACAAAATGCTGCAGTTCGGGGCGCGGGGATTATAGCGAAACTTGCCGCTAAAAAATACTAAGATGCTGATTTAGTGAGGGTTTGGCCGAACCCGCCCGGCGTCCGGCCAATACCACAACAGAGCGCAACATATGGGCCGCCACAGCCAACTCGACCACAAAATATGGGGAATCGCCTGGCCGGCAATTTTGTCCAATATTTCCATTCCCCTGCTGGGCCTGGTGGATGCCGGCATTCTCGGCCACCTCGACGACAGCCGTTATCTCGGCGCGGTCGCCATAGGCAGTGCGCTGCTGTCGTTCCTGTACTGGGGGTTCAGTTTCCTGCGCATGGGCACCACCGGTCGCGTGGCGCGGGCACTCGGGGCGGGCGACCCGGCGCATGCCAACCTGGAACTGTACAGGGCCGTGGTGCTTGCGCTGGCCCTGGCGCTGGCCGTGATGCTGCTGCACCCCCTGTGGCTGGGGCTCGGGCTCACGCTGATGGCCCCCGATTCCGGGCTGCTGCCGCTGGCGGAAAGCTACGCCGGCATCCGCATCGCCAGTGCCCCCGCGGTCCTGGCCACCTACGCAATAGTGGGCTGGTTCATCGGCCACGGTAACACCCGCTGGCCTATGCTGATCCTGATCGCTACCAACCTGGTCAATATCCTGCTGGATGTGGTGCTGGTTGTCGGTCTCGGCCTCAACAGCGACGGCGCCGCCATGGCGACCGTCCTGGCCGAATACTGCGGCTGCGGGCTGGCGCTCTACGGGCTGCGGCGCCGGCTGAGTCCCCGGCCCGGGGCATTCAACCCGGCGCTGCTGTGGCAGTGGCGGCACTACACGGCCCTGCTACGCAGCAACAGCCACCTGTTTGTACGCACCGTGACCCTGCTCGCCGCCTTTGCCTTCTTCACCGCCATGGGCGAAAAGCTGGGTGGTCCGACGTTGGCGGCCAATGCCCTGCTGATGCAGCTGCTGCTGCTCACCGCCTACGGCCTGGATGGCTTTGCCTATGCCGTGGAAAGCCTTGCCGGCGGCCGCGCCGGGGCCGGGGACAGGGAGGGCTTCTACCACGCGGTAAGGCGCTGTGGTTTCTGGTGCGGTGTCGGCGCGGTGCTGTTGAGCATCGCCTTCCTGGTCCTGCAGCAGCCCCTGTTTGCGCTCCTCACCAGCCTGCCGGAGGTGCAGGAGATCCTTCACAGCCACCGCCTGTGGCTGGTGCTGTTGCCCCTGGTTGCGGCACCCACCTACCTGCTTGACGGGGTGTTCATCGGCACCACCGAGACCCGCGACATGATGACCACCATGCTCGCCAGTGCGCTGCTGGTCTACCTGCCGGTCTGGTACCTGAGCCAGCCCTGGGGCAACCACGGCCTGTGGCTGGCTTTCACCCTGTTCAATGGGGCCAGGGGGGTGTCGCTGTACCTCTGCTACCGGCGCCTGTCCCGCAGCGGCGGCTGGTTTGGCAAGCGCTGACAGCCCGCTGCCGGAATCGGCGGGAATCTGCTAGTCTCGTTGGCTCCATGCGTCATACAAGAGACGAACCGGCATCATGACCACTTGCCCCTTCCGCGACCGCCTGCTGCATCTGGACAATTTCGCCCACGGGACGCCGCGCCAGGCTATCGCGCAGCTGCGCGAGCAGCACCGCATTGTCTGGCAGGCCGATGACCACGCCGCGGGCGGCCACTGGCTGGTGCTGCACAAACCGGATATCGATGCGGTCCTGCGCGATCCCGCTACCTTTTCCAGCAGCTACGGCCCCCTGCTGGAGGATTTCCCGGAGGATCTGCTGGCCCTGCAGCGCCAGGCCATGACCTTCCTCGACCCGCCCGAGCACCGCTCCCGGCGCGCCCTGGTGGATTACGCGTTTCGCCCGGCGGTTCTGGAAGCGCGCCGCGCCATGATGCAGGCCAAGGTGACAGCCATCATCGACAACATTATCGGCCGCGGCGAGTGCGAATTCGTCGGCGATATCGCCATGCACCTGCCGGTGCATGTGATGTTCACCCTGCTCGGGGTGCCCGAACAGGACTACGCCTATCTGGTGCCAACGATCAACACCGTGACCCTGGCCAACGACCCCGACTATGCGGGCAGCCGCGAGGAGGGCTGGGCGGCATCGGCGCAGATGGTGGGCTGGGCGGCGGGGTTTGCCAACAAGCGGCGCCTGCAGCCGGCGGACGACATGACCAACGAACTGCTCAATGCGGAAATCGACGGACGCAGACTCAGCGACGAGGAATACGGGGTGGTCTTTCAGGGGCTGATGATTGGCGGCACGGAAACCACCCGCAACACCCTGTCCTGGCTCTTCTACGAACTGATTAACCACCCCTCGCAACTGGCGCTGCTGCAGGCCAACCCGGAACTCGTGCCCGCCGCGGTCGAGGAGATCCTGCGTTATCGCAATACCGTCGTCTACACCCGTCGCACCGCGATGCGCGACGTCGAGCTCGCCGGGGAGCAGATCACGCAGGGGAGCAAGGTGGTTTGCCTGCTGGCCTCGGTAAACCGCGACCCGGCCTGCTTCGAGGACCCCGACAACTTCGATATCACCCGCGATCCGGCGCTGACCCGGCGCCAGATGCGCACCTTTGGCTTCGGGGTGCATGTCTGCCCCGGCCAGCACCAGGCGCGCCTGAACCTGGAAATGATGACGCGGGAAATCCTCGCCCGCATGGATCACCTCCGCCTGCTGGAGACCCCCACCCATTTCCGCTCGAATTTCATGGATGGTTTCAAGCGCATGCCCGTGGCGTTTACTTCCCGCGCTTAGGCGCCGGCTCCAGGATACGCACGGCTTCAGCGGCTGTCTCCACCCGGCGGGCCGCCGCGCGGCTTACCCGGGTGCCGGGCTCCGCCGGGGCCGGCGCCTTGTCCTTCGGCCGGGGATCGCTGAAACCGCAGGCCACACACTCGCGCAGATCAGTATCGCGGTCCACCACGATGGTATCCATGGCGCTGCAGCGCGGGCAAACGGCACCGGCAATAAAGCGTCTGCTTGGGGGAGCTATCGGCGTCTTGTCTTCCGGGATCATCGGCTACTGGCCAGCGGGGATAGGGATCGCTATTGTAGCAGGATCAGAAAGGGAGCTCCGTATGCAGCATTACACCGCAACCAGCGTCCGCAGCTTTGCCGGCATCAGCCCGGCACTGGGGCAGCGCGTACTGGTGGACCCCAGCGCCGTGGTGCTGGGAGATGTCGAACTGGGGGACGATGCCTCGGTGTGGCCGCAGGCCGTGATCCGCGGGGATATGCACCGGATCCGCATCGGTGCCCGCACCAGTGTGCAGGACGGCAGCGTGCTCCACATCACCCACGCCGGTCCCTACAACCCGGAGGGCTGGCCGCTGCTGGTCGGCGCCGAGGTGACCATCGGCCACAACGCCACCCTGCACGGCTGCACCATCGGCAACCGGGTACTGATTGGCATGGGTGCGACGATCATGGACGGTGCGATAGTGGAAGACGAGGTCGTCGTCGGGGCCTGTGCCCTGGTCACCCCCGGCAAGACGCTGCGCAGGGGCTATCTGTACGCCGGCAGCCCGGCCCGTGAGGTGCGGCCACTGACGGCGGCGGAGCGCGACTACTTCAGCTACAGTGCAGACAATTACGTGCGCCTGAAGGACCGCCATCTGGCGGAGCTGGAGCCGGCTTAGGCCGCCGCCAGCAGATTGCGCATCCGGTTGATGACCGGCTGCGTCGCGGGGCGCACCTGGCGCCAGCGGTAGAACGATTCGGCGGCCTGCTCGACCAGCATGCCCAGGCCGTCCGCCACCGCCCAGGCGGCATTCTGGGCGGCCCAGCGCATGAACAGCGTGGGTTCAGGACCATACAACATGTCGTAGCAGCAACTGCGGACGGTCAGCAGAGTGTCGGGCAGCGGCGGCAATTCCCCCTGCAGACCGGCGCTGGTGGCGTTGATCAACAGGTCCACTTCGATACCGTCCAGCAGCTCATAGCCGCCACCCTGAACCGAACCCAGATCCTTGAACTCCGCCGCCAGCTCCGCGGCCCGGGCGGCGGTACGATTGGCGATGACGATGGACCCGGGGCGCTCCCGGAGCAGCGGCTCCAGTACACCCCTGACCGCACCCCCCGCGCCGAGCAGCCCTATCCGGCGGCCCTGCAGCTGCCAGCCCAGATTCGCCACCATGTCCCGCACCAGGCCGATACCGTCGGTGGTGTCTCCCAGGATGCTGCCGTCCGGACAGAGCGCAAGGGTGTTCACCGCGCCGGCCCGGCGGGCCCGTTCGGTCAGGGTATCGGCGAAGGCGAAAGCTTCCTGCTTGAACGGCAAAGTAATGTTGAGACCCTTGCCACCGCCGGCAAAAAAACTGGCCGCGGCGCGCTGGAAGTCGCCGAGCTCCACCCGCACTGCGCGGTAGTGGATTCGCTGGCCACATTGCTCGGCAAAGGCGGCGTGGATAGCCGGCGATTTGCTGTGCTTGATGGGGTTGCCAAAAACGGCGTACTTGTCCTGCTCAGTCATGGCGATGTTCCCGCGCGCCGCCGCCGCGCTTGCGGCCGGCTATCATGCCTCCACCTGCAGCCAGTCTCTGTGCTGGAGGTAGTAGTCCGTCAGTTCTCTCTCCGCGGAACCGGGCTCGGGCTGGTAGTTGTACTCCCAGCGCACCAGCGGCGGCAGCGACATCAGGATTGCCTCGGTGCGACCGCCAGACTGCAGGCCAAACAGGGTACCCCGATCGAAAACCAGGTTGAATTCCACATAGCGCCCGCGCCGGTAGAGCTGGAACTGGCGCTCGCGTTCGCCAAAGGGCTGGTGCTTGCGGCGCTGGACAATGGGCAGGTAGGCCGGCAGGTAGGAATTGCCAACCGCCTGCATGAAAGCGAAACAGCGCTCGAAACCGCCTGCGTTGAGGTCGTCGTAAAACAGGCCGCCGACGCCCCGGGGTTCGGCGCGATGCTTCAGGTAGAAGTATTCGTCGCACCACTGCTTATAGCGGGGATAGATATCGTCACCGAAGGGTGCGCAGGCCTCCGCCGCAACCTGGTGCCAGTGGCGACAGTCCTCGCGATTGCCGTAATAGGGAGTAAGGTCATAGCCGCCGCCAAACCACCAGACCGGCTCGGAGCCCTCGCGCTCCGCGACGAACATGCGCACGTTGGCATGGGAGGTGGGGATGTAGGGATTTTCCGGGTGAATGACCAGGGACACACCCATGGCCTGGTAGCTGCGTCCGGCCAGCTCGGGACGGGCCGCGGTTGCCGAGGGCGGCAGGCTGTCCCCCATGACGTGGGAAAAGTTCACCCCCGCTTTCTCGAACACGGCCCCGCCCGCCAGCACCCGGCTGCGGCCGCCACCACCCTCCGGCCGCTGCCAGTCCTCAACGATAAAGCCGGCGCTGCCGTCC
>NZ_JAVKCQ010000216.1:0-26149 GCF_040222615.1 Haliea sp. | reverse complement strand
CCCCAGCCGCCTGCAACGCCTCGACAATCCGGATTTTCTGCTGCGGACTGACTCTCGCGTATACTCGCAGCTGACGTATTCGTGCCTGCAGTGCCTCGTCGGACAGCTTCGCCAGTTCCACGCCGGTGAGCAGCTGGGCGTCGTCGTCCGCAATCCCCAGGCGCCGGGCGATCGCCAGCGCAGTCGCCGGGTGATCGCCCGTAATCATCACCGGGGTCACGCCCGCAGCCAGACAGTCCTGCACCGCCTGGGGCACCTCGGCACGCGGTGGATCAATCAGCGCGACCAGGCCCAGCAATGTCAGGTCGCTCTCCATTGCCGGCATTGCATCTGCCGCCGGTGGCGCATCGAGCTCGCGCGCAGCGAGGGCCAGCACCCGGTAGCCTTCTGCCGCAAGGTCGTTGGCCTGGGCCAGCACTGCGTCAACCTCGAGCGACAGGCACAGCGGCACTACCTGCTCCGGCGCTCCCTTGCAGAACAGCAGTACCCCATCCGCTCCGGCGTGCAGCGTGGACATGCGCTTGCGCGTGGAGTCGAAGGGCAGCTCCGCAATGCGTGGCCACTGCTCCGCCAGCAACTGCTTGTCATAGCCCGCGTCCAGGCCTGCGCGGTACAGGGCAACTTCCGTCGGCTCTCCGCGCAACGCGTTGTCAGCGCCGGTTTCCACATCGTTGCTAAGCGAGAGGGCGAGCCCCAGGCGCTCGGCAGCCGCGGGAATGGCAGTGGAATGGCTGCCGTCGACGACAAAGCCCTCCGCATGCATTTTATTCTCGGTCAGGGTTCCGGTCTTGTCGGTGCAGATGAAAGTGACCGAACCCAAAGTTTCAACGGCGGGCAGATTGCGTACCAGGGCGCGCTGGCGCCCCATGCTGAGGGCGCCCAGCGCAAGCGCAACACTGATCACCGCGGGCAAGGCCTCGGGAATGGCGGCCACCGCCAGGCTTATCGCCGTCAGGAACATCAACAGCGTGGGCTCGCCGCGCAGCAGGCCTACCGTGAAAATCAGCGCGCAAATCGCCAGCACCACCAGCGCCAGGCGACGGCCAAAGCGGGCCAGCCGCTGCTGCAACGGTGTCTTCAGTTGCGGGGTCTTCTCCAGCAGGTCGGCGATGCGCCCCAGTTCGGTCGCTGCGGCAGTCGCGACCACCAGCCCCGCCGCCCTGCCACTGCCTACCTGGCTGCCCCTGAACACCATATTGGCCCGTTCGGCAACCGGCAGTTCGGCTCCAGGCAGTGGGTCCACGTGCTTCAGAACAGCGGTGGATTCACCGGTCAGCATGGACTCATCCACTTGCAGGTCCGCAGTTTGCAGCAGCCGCAGGTCCGCCGGCACCAGGCTGCCTGCCTCCAGCAGGACCAGGTCCCCGGGCACAAGGTCAACCGCAGGCAATTCCACGATCTCGCCGCCGCGGCGTACGGTTGCGCTTGGCGTGGCCAGCGCTTTCAGGGCCAACATCGCCCGTTGCGCCCGGAACTCCTGCACAGCGCCAATGACGGCGTTGAGAATGACAATGACGAGAATGGCAACCGTATCAACCCAGTCACCGATCAGGCCGGCAACCAGGGCGGCTGCCAGCAGCACCAGGATCATGAAGTCCTGAAACTGCTCCAGAGCTATCAGCCACGGGGAGCGCAGGCGGGATTCGGCAAGCTGGTTGGGGCCGTGCCGCGCAAGCCGTTGCGCGGCTTCCTCCGAACCCAGGCCCACATCCCCGTCGACCTGCAGGGTATGCTCCAGCTCAGCGGCGGATAGTGTGTGCCAGGCAGGGTCGCTCATGCAAGGCCGGTCAGCAGCCCGGCAACCGGGCCAGGGTGACCCGCGACAGCGCGGACGCCAGAATCACACCGATGTGCCGAGACCGAGATTGCGCAGCGCGGTACGAAAGGCGTTGAACGGGCTGATCAGGGCATCGCCGAGTACAATGGCGCAACCGAACCAGTGAAAATAGTTAAGCTGTTGCCACCCTGCGCCGGCCCCGCTCGCAGGACGCCCCTCCAGCAGGAACCAGGTCAGCATGGCCGTCCCCAGCATCACCGAAACGATGGACCAGAACAAATCGAGCAGGAAGGAAGCGGTATTGATATCACCGGATTTGAAAAACTCCACGAACAGGACGAATACCCCGATGCCCATGTAGATGAATCCAAAGTGTATCTGTGCCGTCATGTCGACCTGCAGCTGGTACATGACCGCCGGAAAGGCTACGACCAGCAGCACCCAGGGAAACTTGCCGAGAAAGGCGGTGATGCCGCCACTGTTGTTGACCCTGACCTGTCCAGACACGGGAATGACCTCACTAAGCTTGTTCGTCAATAATAGGACGAGTTGAGGAAAAAAACAGCCATTGGACCAGCATCAATCCCGGTCTGCGGCCGCAAAGTCCAGCACCTCCGGGAAAAAAGCGAGGAATGCAGCCTCCAGCTCGGCATCCCGATCCGCAATCAGCGCTGCCGCCCGTGACAGCGGATTGTCCCGCCGCAGGCGCGCCGAGATGCTCTGCAGTGTCGCCTCGACGCCCGCCATGTTCGCACAGCGATCGAGCCAGTCGTGGGCGATCAGGCGCGGCACGTGAGCTGCCAGGGGGTCGGGCAACAGCGACTGGTGCTCCGCAAGCATGCTGTAGGTGTCGCGCAGGAACTCCCGCCGCGGGCTGCCGCTGAAGCGAGTCCAGTGGCGAACCAGGTAGTGATCAAACGCGACATCCAGCACGATGCCGGCATACCGGCGCTGTGCCGGCGGAAAGCCGTTGCGGAGCTCGGCCAGCAGCGGGTGGCCATCAGTGAACGCATCAATTCGCCGATGTTGTTGCACACCCTGCTTGATGCTGGCGGGCAGTGCCAGCCCGGCCAGAGGCCCCTTGAGGAAGTCTCCGGCAACGTTGCCAACAATATGGCAGGGATCGGGCCCCGCGAGCAGGGCATGCGCGAGATGATTCATGGCTGGTCGGGACAGGGCACAGGCACGGTTTCCGGGAGGAGAATGCAAATCAGTATATAGTACTCCACGGATATCCGGATGGAAGGGAGTTTCCTGTTCAATACCTCAGACTGATGCGTATTGCGGGGCGGGATCTCTGGTCTTTGCGATCGTACAGTGCGACCATGCGACAGCTTGTTTATTGCCCCTGATTCGCACGAGACGCACGCTTGCCGAAAGTCATTCTCCGCCGCCCATGGCTCCATTTCCTGCTGCTGGGCGCTCTGTTGTTCTGGCTCCAGGGACTGCTGTTTCCAACCCCGCGGCCCAGTGTCGGACCGCTCAGCGAAGCGCGTGTCGAGGCCCTGCTGGAGCAGTGGCAGGCGGCCACTGGCCGGCGTCCGGACGGAGCCGAGCTGCAGCGACTGCTGCGGGCGGAGCTTGAGCAGGACATGCTGTTCCAGCACGCGCTCGGCCTGAACCTGCACCGGCAGGACCCGGTGGTCTACCAGCGCCTGCTGCTTAACATGCGGTTTCTGGGCCTCGCCGCAGAGGGTGACACCGATGCAGAGTTATTCCGGCGCGCCCTGGAATTGCGCCTGCACCTGGGAGATGAGGTGGTCCGGCGGCGCCTGGTGCAGGTCATGGAACAGCTGCTGCTGGCGGCGAACCCGCCGCAGCCCGTGTCCGAGACGGCGATACTGGAAACCTTTGCCGCGCGCGCACAGGAATTGCGGCGCCCGCCACGCTACACCCTGCTGCAACTCTATTTCGACCGCGACCGGGAGCCGGAGCTGGCGGCTGGTGTGGCGCGCATTGAATCTGAGGCCATGGCCCCGGAAGCGGCCCTGGACCTGAGTTCGCCTTTCCTGCTCGGCAATACCTTCCGCGAGCAGACCCCGGACCAGCTGGGCCGGACTTTTGGTGCGGTGTTCGTCAGCAATCTGCTGGCGACTGATCCGGTCGCGGGACAATGGCACGGCCCGCTGCGTTCTACCTATGGCTGGCACTACGTCTGGATCGAAAACGTGACCCCGGCGCGACCTGCGGAACTGGAGGAAGTGCGCCCCCTGCTCCA
Source organism: Haliea sp. (assembly GCF_040222615.1). GTDB lineage: Bacteria > Pseudomonadota > Gammaproteobacteria > Pseudomonadales > Halieaceae > Haliea. The sequence continues at coordinate 22,154 of NZ_JAVKCQ010000216.1, read as the reverse complement.
GCGTGACCTCGAGCTGGAGGCCCGCAACCGGGCACTGGCGGCAGCCGTCGCCGGGCTCGCCAATGACTACGAGTTGCTGTTGTGAAGCGGCGTTTGCAGCTGACCAGAATCGTCATCCTGTTGCTCTGCAGCTGCCTGGGCAGCGCAGCCCTGGCGCACCGCTTCGCCCCCACCCTGCTGCAGATCGTCGAACTGGCGCCGGGGTCGTACAACGTGGTCTGGAAGACCCCGGCCCAGGCCGCCAGCCCGGTTCCCCTGCTGCCAACCTGGCCCGAGGGCTGCACGGTTGCCAGCGCCAGTCCGCCCCAGCCCGAGGGCACCGGCCTGGTTACCAGCATGCAGCTGCGCTGCGCCGGCCTGGGCGACGGGGGGCTGGTGGGCCAGGTGCTGGGCGTAAGCGGCCTCGCAGCCAACCAGTCCACGGTCATGCTGATGTTGAACCTGCTTGACGGGCGCCAGTACCAACAGGTGCTGAACGCGGAGCAGCCCGCGTTCACGGTGCCGGAGGAACCCGGTACTGGCCGGGTGATGGCGGACTACACGGTACTCGGCGTCGATCACATCTGGACCGGAATCGATCACCTGCTGTTCGTTTTCGGCCTGCTCCTGCTGGTGGGCGGCGGGGCCCGCCTGCTGTGGACGATCACTGCCTTCACCGCCGGCCACAGCATCACCCTGTCGCTGGTAACCCTGGGCTTTTTCGACTATCCGGTGGCGCTGGTGGAACTCGCGATCGCGATCAGTATCTTCTGGCTTGCAGTGGCCCTGACCCGGGGCAATGAGCGCAGCCTGTTCCGGCGTCACCCCTGGTGGCTGGCCGGCGGCTTCGGCCTGCTGCATGGCATGGGCTTTGCCGGTGCCCTGGCGGAGACCGGGTTGCCCGCGGGCAATGTGCCCCTGGCCCTGCTGTTCTTCAACATCGGCATCGAGCTGGGGCAGATCAGCTTTATTCTCCTGATCCTGCTGCTGTGGCGGGGCCTGCGGCGAATACCGGGCCAGTGGCAGCCAAGGCTGCAACCGGTTCCGGTCTATCTGCTCGGCGCGCTGTCGGCGCTCTGGTGCATCGAGCGCGGCCTGGAAGTCCTCGCCTGAGACCAGCTCCTATGCGATCCAGCGCCTGGCCCGGGTGCCCGCCTGGGTCAGGCTTGAGACCCAGGCCAATTGCCCTCTGCGCGGGTGGACGCCCGCTCGCTTGAGCTTGAGAATAATCCGTGCCGGCAACCCGGCCAGGATCAGGGCGACACCGCGGCTGTTCATGTCGGCGATCAGCGACTGCAGCGCCACTATCGCAGTGAAATCCATGGTCGACACATCCCCCATGTCGATGATCACGACCTTGACTTCCGGGTCCACCAGCCGCAGCGCCGCCAGCGCCCGCTCGGCGGCGGCGAAAAACAGGGGCCCGTTCATGTCGTACACTGCGACGCTGTCAGGTAAATCCTGCAACACAGGCTCCGCTGCCTTCTGCAGCTGCCGGGTGTGACTCAGGCTTGCCATGCGACCGATCAGCAGCGCCGCGGCGAGTCCGATACCCACCGCCACCGCGATCACCATGTCGAATAGCACGGTGAGCAGAAAGCAGACCACCAGCACAGCGACATCACCGGGCGGGGCGGAGCGCAGCGTGTGGCTGAAATGGCGGGATTCACTCATGTTCCAGGCAACCACCAGCAATAGCGCCGCCAGCGCGCTCATGGGTACCAGCCCGAGGAGTCCGGTGAGGAAGGTCAGCGCTGCCAATACCACCAGCGCATGGACCAGCGCCGCCACCGGTGAACGGGCACCGCTGCGAATACTGGTGGCCGTGCGCGCCAGCGCGGCGGTGGCGGTAATGCCGCCGAACAGGGGCGCCACCAGGTTGCCGAAACCCTGCCCTACCAGTTCTGCGTTGGAGTCGTGGCGGGTGTGGGTCAGGCCATCTGCGACAACGGCGCAAAGCAGCGATTCGATCGCACCCAGGATGGCAATCGCCATGGCAGGGCCCAGCAGGGCGCGAAACAGGTTGAAGTCCACCAGCAGCGGCGCTCCGTCCGCCCCCGGCAAGCGCCAGGGCAGCACCAGTTCGGGCAGCACCGGGGGGATGCCGCTGCCGGACAGGTCGCCCACGGACCAGCTGAAGCGGGAGGCGATGGTCTCCACCGAGAACTGGGGGGTGCCCAGCAGTCGCTCCAGGCCCCAGCTTGCCCCTGCGGCCAGCGCCAGGGCCACCAGCGGCGCTGGCACGGGCAGTCGCAGTCGCGGCCAGGTGAGCAGTATGGCCAGGGTAAAGGCTCCGCTGGCCAGTTCGGCGAGGCTGATACCCGGCAGTGCCGTGACAATACCTGCGACTTTTTCGGGAAAGTGGTCTGCGGGTTGCGCGATCACCAGGCCCAGAAAGTCGGGCAGCTGCAGCACCGCAATAACCACCGCAATACCGGCGGTAAAGCCGAGCACCACGGGGTAAGGGATGTACATCACCAGGCGCCCGAGACCGCTGACCCCGAAAGCAACCAGAATAGCCCCCGCCATCATCGTTGCCAGCAGCAGCCCCCCCAGGCCGAACTGTTGCACGATGGGGATGAGTATGACCACGAACGCGGCGGTGGGGCCGGAAATATTGAAGCGTGAACCACCCGCAAGTGCGATCACCGCGCCGGCAACAATGGCTGTGTAGAGACCGTGCTGGGGTGCCACGCCGATGGCTATGGCCAGCGCCATGGACAGGGGGATGGCGACCGTGCCAATGGTAAGCCCTGCCATGACGTCGGCGCGCAGGCCCGCCAGGCCGTAGCCGGCCCCAAGGCCAGCTCGCAGCCCGGCGCCAAGGGCGGGCAGGCGAACTCTGGACAGGCGGCTTTTCACAGGCAATATCCTTTCAGCGCAGCGCTGATGCCTTCAACAAGCGCGCAAGCATACGCCAAAACGGGGCCCTTGTGGGGCCCCTAACCGCCAAAGGACGGTGTTCGCAGCTCGCGCTCGTCCTGGGCAACCACGGCAAGATTGCGCTGCAGGTAGCGGCCCTCTCCAGCTCGAACTTCGATCACATCCTGGTAGCGGATATACATATCCAGGCACAACTGGCGGCCTTCACGCTGGTAAAAATGTGAAGCCACGCAGTAGGTTTCGCCGGTATAGACATCGTCCTGCCAGCTGCCGGTGACTTGCCCGAGCAGATGGAAAGTCCTGTCGAACTGGCGCAGGAACTCCAGGTTACCGATGAAGACAGCCCGGGAGTCAGCACCAAAACCGGGCCCCTCCTGGGTAAATTCCGGCCACATGATCCCTTCCATCGCGGCGAAATCGCGATCATCCACCGCTCGCGCATAGTGCGCGGCCAGCTGCGCGGGGAGCGTTTGCCGGTTCACTGGCGGGCCTCGTAGTGCGCCACCAGCTCGGCGATAGCTGCAGCAACGCGGCCGGTGCCATAGCCCAGCTCCTGCACGCCCTCTGGCTGATAGCTGACCGTGGCGCCGCGGCCGGCAAACATGATCATGTCCGGCAGCAGCGGGTGCTCCTCACTGCGCACGACCAGATCCTGAGGGTTGCCCACGGCGTCACACCAGAGCTCGAAATAGGCCTTCCAGGTCAGGTTCTCGTCGCCCACCAGATAGGCGCGCCCGGGTTCCCCCTGCACCAGGGCGCCCAGCACCGCTTCCGACAGGGATGGCGTGGTGATGTGATTGGTCCCGCCCTCCGGCGCGAACATTGGCACGCCTTCCATAAGGCCCTTGGCATACAGGTAGTTGTAGTACAGGTGTTCCACCTCCAGCCCCGGCAGGTGACCCAGCACAAAGGGCGCATTCAGGCTGCAGACGGCAAAACTGTCGTCGCTCATGGCGCGGATGGCTTCGTCGGCCAGCGCGCGGGAGCGCACATACGGACTGGTCTCGATCTTCTCCGGCGCCACCTGGGGGTAGAAGGTACCGATATAGGCGGCGCGCTGGATGCCCGCCGCTTTGGCCGCGGCAAAGAACCGCGGAATGCCTTCGCTGTTGTAGCGTGTGTAGAATGCCTCCTCGGTGACGGAACCGTCCTGGGGCAGTTGCCGGATGTCGACGCCGGCGGCAAACACCAGCCAGTCAAAGCCAGCCAGGCGACCGTCCGCCACGTCGTCCTCGACGTAATGGGTGGGAATGAAAGGCAGACGCGCCAGCGCCGGGACTGAGGGCGCAGAGCGCGCCATCAGGGTTACATCGTGCCCCTTGTCCGCCAGGTACAACGCCGCATGCCCGCCGATCAGGCCTGTGCCACCTACAACCAGTACTTTCATAACATCCTATCCTCATAACGTCTTGCGGAATGTGCACAGCCGCGGCCGCAACTGCCCAGTCGAGACAGAGTCTAAAGCGCCCGCCCGGTGCCTGCGAAGTGAGTGCAGGCAATCCGCAGCGCCTGCGAGGCAAAAAACGGCACTCGGACTACCAATCCATACGGATCGATGTCGTATCGGAGGCCTGGCGCGGCGCTGTCGGGCGCCGGCACCAGCCCGGCGAGCAGCAAATAACCACTTGATTATTATGGCTATAATCGTCTGCGGCCAGACCGGAAACAGTTGGTTTTTGGAAACTTTGTCTCTACCATTGAGTCCAAGGGTTGAACGCACCTTCGTGTGCACAGCAATGGAGCAGCAAGCAATGGAACAGAAAGGCTTCTACAATCTGAACACAGCGGGCATGGAGTCTGTCGTCAGCACCAACAAGGTGCTGAAGAACACCTACATGCTATTGGGGATGACCCTGCTGTTCAGCGCGATCACAGCGGGAATCTCCATGGCCATTGGCCTGCCCCAGGGCGCCGCCCTGGTCCTCATGCTGGTGGGTTTCGGGCTGCTGTTCGTGGTTCACAAGATGGCCGACACCAGCAAGGGGCTGCTGGCCATCTTCGCCTTCACCGGCGTCATGGGCGCCTCCATCGGTCCCATGCTGAACCACTACCTGTCCATGCCTGGCGGCCCGGCCCTGGTGATGCAGGCCCTCGGCGGCACTGCGCTGGTATTTTTCGGGCTCTCCGCCTACGCGCTGACTACCCGCAAGGACTTCTCCTTCATGGGCGGTTTCCTGATGGTGGGGCTGATCGTGGCAGTGGTTGCCATGATTGCGAACATTTTCCTGGCGATCCCGGCGCTGTCCCTGACGATCTCCGCCGCGGTGGTCATGATCATGTCCGGCCTGATCCTGTTTGATACCAGCCGGATCATCCACGGCGGTGAAACCAACTACATCCGCGCCACCGTGGGGCTGTACCTGAACATCTACAACCTGTTCATCCACATGTTGCACCTGCTCACCGCGCTGGGCGGCGATGACTGAAACACGGGTCGCGCAGCCTTCGAACCCCGGCCAGTGCCGGGGTTTTTTGTTGGCTGGCTGACATGCCCCTGACCTATGCCCTGCTGGTGCTGGCCTCTCCCACCTCGGGCCACAGCAGCCTGACAGCGGCCCGCTTCGCGCGCGCCTTGCTGGCCCGGGGACACCGCCTGCAGCGGGTATTTTTCCTCGACAACGGCACCCTCACAGGTCTCGCCACCGCTGTGACTCCCCAGGATGAACAGTCTCCCCTGCAGCAGTGGGCGCAGCTGGCAGAAGAGCACCAGACCGAGCTTATCCTCTGTGTCAGCTCGGCCCTGAAGCGCGGCCTGCTGGACAGCACCGAGGCCACTCGCCACGAGCGCCCCGCCGCTACCGTGCATCCGGCCTTCGAACTGGGCGGCCTGGGATTGCTGGTGGAGGCCGCCCAGACAGCGGATCGCCTGGTGACGTTCGGATGAGCCCGGTGGCAGAGCACTCACGCAAATCCATTTTGGTCGTCAGCCGTCACGCCCACCCCGGCAGCAGCCTGCCTCGCTCGGCACTGGATACAGCGCTGGCGGCGGCGGCTTTCGACCAGCCGGTGACACTGCTGTTCCAGGGCGAAGGGGTACTCCAGCTGCTGCCTGCCCAGGACAGCCGAGCCGCGGGAGTACGCAATCTGCGCAAGGTCATCGACTCGCTGCCGCTCTACGATATCGAGGCAGTGTACGTCGACTCCGCCGCGGCCAGCGCCTTCGGCATAGCCCCGGACACCTTGCCCGCCAGCGCCCGGTGGCTGGACGCAGCCGGTATCCGCGAACTGATGGCCAGCCACGACCACGTCCTGGGATTTTGAGCCATGCTTCTGCATACCCTCAGCCGCTCGCCCGCCCACGCCGCCCTGCGCGACTGCCTCGCCGTGCTGGCGCCCGGCGATGCCCTGCTGCTGCTCGGCGACGGTGTCTATGCTGCACTGGCCGGGAGTGAAGCAGCAGCCCTGCTCGCTGACAGCGGCGCCAGCCTGTTCGTACTCGACACCGACGCGGCCCTGGCCGGGGTGCGGGAATGTCTGACGCCCCATGCCATACTGGTGGACGACGACGGCTTTGTCGCTCTCAGCGAACGTTACAGCCGCCAGCTGGCCTGGTACTAGCGCCATGCTGCCGGACAGCGCCTTCGACCCGGAGGGCTTCCTGCGGGATCTCCGGGACTGGACTCCGGACGTCGCGGAACAGATCGCGGCGGGAGAGAATATCCGCCTCACCAGCGCCCACTGGGAAATCATCGACCTGCTGCGAGACTACTACCTGCAGTTCGACAGCTCTCCCGCCATGCGCCCACTGGTAAAATGGGTGGCGCAAAGGCTGGGTGTCGACAAGGGCAAGAGTATTTACCTGCTGGCGCTTTTTCCCGGCTCGCCAGCCAAGCTCGGCAGCAAAATCGCCGGTCTTCCGAAACCCGACAACTGCCTGTAGGCGCCCATGCCCCTGAGTACATTTGATCCCGACCGTTACCGCGAACTGCTCGCCAACAAGACCGCGCGGGTACAAGGAATGCTCGGCGGCTTCGGCGCACCGGACGCCGAGGTGATCCCATCGCCGGATACGGGCTTTCGCATGCGCGCCGAGTTTCGGATCTGGCACGATGGCGACAGCCTGGACTATGTGATGTTCCGCCGCGGCGAACCCGGCACCCCGGTGCCGGTGCATCATTTCCCCATTGCCTGCGAGCGCATCCAGGCGTTGATGCCGGTACTGCAGGCGCGATTGCGGCAGGATCCAGAACTGCGCCACAAGCTGTTCCAGGCCGAATTTCTCAGCACCCTGGCGGGGGACACCCTGGTCACACTGGTCTATCACCGACGCCTGGATAGCGCCTGGCGGCTGAGGGCGGAAGCGCTGGCAGGCGAGCTGGACATAGCCGTGGTCGGGCGCAGCCGCAAGCAGAAGGAGGTTATCGGCCGCGATTTCGTCACCGAGCAGCTGCCCATCGAGGGTCGGAACTACCGCTATCGGCAGTACGAACAGGCATTTACCCAGCCCAACGCCGCGGTCAACATCCGGATGATCGAGTGGGCCTGTCGCCACGCCAAACCTCTCGCAGGCGATCTGCTGGAACTGTATTGCGGCAACGGCAATTTTACCCTGCCGCTGGCCCGGCACTTTGAACAGGTCATCGCCACCGAACTGGCCAAGACGTCCATCCGCGCGGCACAGTGGAACCTTGAGGCGAACGGTATTGGCAACGTGCAGATGATCCGCCTGGCCGCGGAAGAAGTGACCCAGGCAATGAATGGCGAGCGCGAATTCCGGCGCCTGGCAGATTTGCCCCGACCGCTGGCCGACTACCAGCTCAATACCGTGTTTGTGGACCCGCCGCGAGCGGGGCTGGACCCCGCCACGACCGCGATGGTGCAACGCTTCCCCAGCATACTCTACGTCTCCTGCAATCCGGAGACCCTGGCCGCCAATCTGTCGGAGCTGACCCGGACCCACCGTGTTGAAGCGCTGGCCCTGTTCGACCAGTTCCCCTACACCGACCACATGGAGTGCGGGGTACTGCTCCAGCGTCCCGCCTAGCAGCGAATGCCGAATGCCAGCAGGCCGCGCCCCAGAACCTCGTCCAGGCGTTCCGCGTCGCTATCCTTGACTTCCAGGTAGCGCAGCCGGTTTTCCTTGCAGACTTCCTTGTTGCGCAGTTTTGCAGACAGGCGGCCCGGGGCCGCCCCTTCGTGCCAGCAATCGATATAGACACTCCCCGCAGGTAAAAAGAAATCCGCATGCAGGTCCTCCTCCACCGGCAACGCGCGCTGGGTGGCGTGGGCAAGCTGTGCCAGGTACAGCCAGTTGCACACCAGTGCCTGCAACCGGGAGCCGGTGCGATGGCCATCGATGCCACCGCAACCTTGCCCGCCAGAGGGGGCGCCGGGGCTGCCGGTGGCAAACAGATCCGGCGCCACCGGATCGGGCGCCGGCAGCAGGCCTTCGCCGCTGGCGCAATCGGGCTCGCCCGACAGACGCTCCAGTTCCCGGTGAATCACCGGGTGGTCGACTATCTCGTGGGGCCAGTTGACATAGAATGCACCGGTACTCTCGCTCTCCGTCTGCTGCCCACCCAGCTGGCGACCAAACTCCGTCAGCTCCCAGCCCAGGATACTGTGCTGCTGCAGCCCCAGTTCGGCCAGCGCGCGATTCAGCTGTCGCGGCTGCAGCCCCGGGTAATAGCGCCGCATCTGGCTCGCGGTGATGCGCTGGTTGGACTCGATCGCGCTGAGCAGCGGGTGCTGTACCAGCGCCGGGGGCCAGACGATATATCGCCCGAAGCGCTTGCTGTCCCGGTAACGGCCACCCTCGTACTCCCCCTTGGGTGTCAGCAGCCAGGTGTCGGTGTGGCGCTCGATCCAACCGTAGTCCTTGAGGGTGACGAAGAGCTGTTGCACGGGAATATCCAGGGCCCGCGCCAAGGCGGTGGTGGACAGGCGCTCCTCCTCGCCGCTCATGCCCTGGCGGACGCCGCGGTGCCGGGGTAACGCGCCCGCAGGGCTGCGTAGACGCTCTCGGCATAGTCGGGCGCGTTGCTGTCCAGCGCCGCCAGCACCTCCACCAGGTGTTCATTGTCCTCGCGACCCTGCCACAGCTTCTGATAGCTGCCGTCCTGGTAACCGTGGTCCTGACGGAAAAAATTCAACACGTTCTTGCCGACATAGGCGCTGTACAGCCCGTCGAAATCCAGCCCCGAGGCCAGCATCAGCTCCCAGAAGCGGCGCGGAGAAAAACCCTTGCTTTGCAGGGCGTGCAGAGCCAGCGCTTCAGTGGCCTCGCGCACATCCAGCCCCGCGGGCCGGAAATCGCCGACGTCCGCCGCTATGTTTGCGGCCATGGTGTCTATGCTGTCACCCGTAGCGAACAGGGCCGAGAGGCCAAAATGCCAGATGTCGATGACCTCGAGTTGCACCTGCTCCAGGTCGGGCGCCTGTTTCTTCCACCACTTGTACCCATAGTGTTCGATCAACTCCGCGCATTCGATCCAGAGTGCGCGGTACCAGGCAAAATCCTGGCCTATCCAGTCCGGATGGACCCGGGTGTTCATCCGGTCCTGCATGCCAAGCATGGTCCTGAGTGCCTGTTCCAATGTGGGCTCCTGCGCGGTGGTGGCTGATGTGGGCAAAGAATACCAGCTTCTTCCCAAACAGCCACAGGCAGACTACCCTTGCCCCCTGTTCTAGCTGGAAGTCTTGCCCATGTTCAGGTTTGGCCGAATCGTCGGTGTGCTGCTGCTCGCCTGGCTCTTCCCGCAGCTGGCTGGTGCTGATGCCATCCGGGTTGAGTCTTTGCAGGAGGAGCTGAAGCAGGCCGTCGAAACCAGCCAGTCGGATACCGAGAAGCAGGAGCTGCAGGAGCTGTACCAGACAGCGATAGACTTCCTGCACAAGCGCGATGCGCTGCTGGAAAATCAGGCCAGCCTCAACACCCGGATTGAGCAGGCTCCCGAGCGGATACGCCAGTACCGGCAGCAACTGGGACGCCTCGATTCCCCCACCGCGGAGAGCATACGGAAAAAATTCCGTCGGGCGGACGTCGCAACGCTTGAGGAAACGCTGCGGGGCGAGGTCAGCACCATGTTTGACCTGCAGGGCGAGCTGGCGACGGTCAACGGCGAGCTGGTCGCCGCCCAGACCCGCCCGGAAACGGTACAGGCGCAGATCGCGGCCAACCAGAGCCGTGAACAGGAACTCAATGACCAGCTGCGGCAACTGGAGCGACAGCCGGAAAGCCGGCTTCGCAATGCCCGCATCAGTCGTCTCCAGGCGGAGCAGCAACACCTGCTTGAGACCAGTAACCTCATGCGGCGCAAACTGCTCAGCAACGCCGTGTTACAGGAGCTTGCCGAGGCGCAGCGGGCCCTGCTGCGGCGCCAGATCAGCGCTCTGGAAACCGAACCCGACACCCTGCAGGACCTGTTGGAAGAGGCTCGCCGCAAGGAATCGCTGCTGGCGGTTTCCGAGGCCACCGACACGCTCCACCTCACCAGCGACCACCAACTGCTGCGCAAGCAAGTACAGCTCAACCAACAGCTGAGCGAGGAGCTGCTGGCTGCTTCAGGCAACGTCGGTGAATTGACCCGCAGCAGTATCGCCGCGGCCCAGCAGATCGAAAGTTTGCTGCAGATAGAGCAGGCGCTGGAACAGCAGATCGAAGTCCTGCGCGGAAGCGTGCTGCTGTCGCGCATTTTGCACCAGCAGAAGCGGGCGTTGCCGCGGGTTCAGGGCACCCTGACCAGTGCGGACCGCATCGCGGATCTGAGGCTGCGACAGTTCGAACTGAACGCCCTGAAGAGCGAACTGGAAGACCCGGAGCAAATGGTGACCCGGCTACTCGCGGCGCTGCCGGAGCAGCAGCGGGAAGCGCTGCGACCAGACCTGCAACAAGTAATAACCAACCGGGCCAGCCTGGTTACCCAGCTGGAGCCCATTACCAGTGCCCGGCTGAGCCAGGCCATCGCCCTGCAGTTGAATCAGCAGCGCTTGCGATCCCTGAGCAACAACCTGCACAGCAGAATCGATGATCAGCTGATCTGGGTCGCCAGCACCCGCCCGGTGGACAGCGTTTGGCTGCGGGCCCTGCCGCTAAACCTGAAATCCCAATGGCAGGAGCTGGACTTGACCGGATTGACCGGCAGTCTACTCCCAAGCCTGCTCAGAAACTGGCCCTGGCTGCTACCGGCACTGGTGCTGCTTGGCGTTTATGCTCTGCTGCGGCGTAAGCTCCGATTGCGGCTGGCGACACTGCATGACGATGTCCGGCATTTTCGCCGCGACACCACGTTGCACACGCCGCTGGCACTGTTGCTGACCGCGATCCAGGTCATCCCCGTACCGCTGGTGCTGGTGACCGCGGGCCTGGTCTGCCGGCAGCTGGAGCCGCTCATGCCGGTCACCGGCATGGCGCTTGTGCAGCTCGCCCTGGCGTGGTTGGTACTGCACCTGCTGTATCGGGTGCTGGACCCGGCGGGGCTGGCTGGACGCCACTTCCGCTGGCAGAACACCCTGGTACAGCAACTCCACACCCTGGTGCGCAACATAGCCTGGATCCTGTTGCCGCTGGTCCTGGTCACCACTGTCAACGTCGAATTGCCCGAGTATCAGGAGCAGGACGCGTTGGGGCGAGTGTCAATCATCGTTGGCATGACCCTGCTGGGCATGCTGCTCGGACGCAGCATGTGGAGCACGCAACCGCTGTACAGCTCGAAAACCGCCCACTTCGGCATCACTCTGCTACTGGCTGCCACGCCCCTGTTCCTGGCGGGCATGACTATCTGGGGTTACCAGTATACGGCGGTAAACCTCGCCCACAGGTACTGGTACACCCTGTACCTGATCGTCGTGTGGATGCTGCTCGAGGGCACCATCGTCCGCAACCTCAGCGTTGCCGGGCGTCGCCTCGCCTACCAGCGTGCCCTGGCGCGGCGCGAGGCGGTGCTGAAGCGCGACAGCGCCGAGAGTGAGGTCGCGGTGGAGGTACCCGAGCTCGCGATTGACCAGGTCAACGAGCAATCCCTGCGCCTGGCAAAGCTCGGGATGCTGGCGCTGTTTTCGGTGCTTATCTACCTGATCTGGTCAGATCTGGTAAGCGCCACGGCCTACCTGGATTCCGTTACTCTCTGGCAGTACAACGCCGGCACCAGCGACGCCCCCGAACTGACTCCGATGAGTGTCGCTGATGTGCTGGGTGCGCTGATCATCATCATCTTTACCGTCACTCTCGCCCGCAACCTGCCGGGGCTGCTCGAAGTGCTGGTCCTGTCGCGGATGAACCTGCGCCAGGGCAGCAGCTACGCTGTAACCACCCTGCTCAGCTATGTCATCGTCAGCGTGGGCTTTGTCAGCGGGCTCGCCGCCCTCGGTGTCAGCTGGAACAAGTTGCAGTGGCTGGTTGCTGCGCTCAGTGTGGGCCTGGGTTTCGGCCTGCAGGAAATTTTCGCCAACGCAGTCTCGGGGATCATTATCCTGTTCGAGCGCCCGGTGCGTATCGGCGATGTCGTCACCATAGGCGACCTGTCGGGCACCGTCAGCCGGATCCGTATCCGGGCCACCACGATTACCGACTTTGACCGCAAGGAAATCATCGTTCCCAACAAGAATTTTGTCACCGGGCAGCTCGTCAACTGGTCGCTGCACGACACTATCACCCGGGTGACGGTCCGGGTGGGAGTTGCCTACGGCTCCGACCTGGAACTCACACGGAAGCTGCTTCTGCAAATAGGCAGCGCCAACGCGCACAGCCTCAAGGAACCGCCCCCGCAGGTACTGTTCCTGAGTTTTGGTGACAGCACCCTGGATCACGAGCTGCGCGTGCACGTCAAGGATGTGGGCGATCGCCTGCCAGCCATTGATGAGCTCAACCGGGAGGTTGACCGCCTGTTCCGCGAGCACAATATCGAGATCGCCTTCCCTCAGGTGGATCTCAACCTGCGCAAGAGTGAGGGACTCGACCAGCTGACAGCGCGCCCGGCGCCGGACTCAGGAGGATAATATGTTGAGGTTGCTTGCCCTGCTTTTCCTGCCGCTTTGGGCGCAGGCCCAGACCTTGCCCGTACCGGAGCCTCTGCAGGCATGGCAGGACTGGGTGCTAAGGGACATACCCGAACACCGCTGCCCCCTGCTGCACCCTGACCGCTTGCCGCGCCCGGAAGCCTGGGCCTGCGCCTGGCCGTCGCGGCTGGATATCACCGTGGACAGCAACGGGGCGACTTTCCGCGGCGGCGCGACGCTGTACGCGGACGACTGGCTGCCGCTGCCCGGAAATGTCGAGACCTGGCCGCGCGCAGTGCGGGTAGATGGCCAGCCCTGGCCAGTGGTGAGCCGCGACAATCTGCCCGCCCTGCGCTTGCCGCCGGGCACCCACCGAATAGACGGGCGCCTCGACTGGCTGCAGCGGCCCAACTACCTGCCGCTGCCCGGGCTCTACGGCTGGGTTGCTCTGTCGGTGGACGGAGAGAACCGGGTGGCCCCCGAGCGCGGTAAACAGGGACTCTGGCTGGGGCTGCCGAGGACTACCGGTGCCCGCTCTGTGCCGGCTGATGCGCTCGAGATTGAGGTGTTTCGCAGGGTTGAGGACGGTGTCCCGATGCTGCTGGAAACCCGGCTCCGGCTCACCGTGTCCGGCGCGCTGCGGGAACTGGCGCTGGGACCGGTGCTACCAGCGGATTTCGAGCCCCTGAGCCTGGCCTCTTCGCTGGAAGCCGGCCTGCACCCAGAGCAGGGCCTGTTTGTGCTGCTGCGACCGGGACAACACAGCGTGACGATACTCGCCCGGGCCCGTTCTCCCCTCCCCGCCCTCGGCGCGACCGCCGGCGACCCGCCCTGGCCCCCCAGCGAACTCTGGAGCTTCGCCGCGGACCCCGCCTTGCGCACCCTGGAACTGGGCGGGGCCCGCGCTGTAGACCCGCTGCAGGAGAACATTCCGGAACCCTGGCAACAACTACCTGCCTGGCGCCTCACCGCCGGTGAAACGCTCGCCACCGAGCTCCGCAGCCGTGGCCTCGGCAGTGCCGGGCGCCCGCGATTGAGCCTCCAGCGCCAGGCCTGGCTGGATTTCCACCAGCCCGTGCTGCAGGTCACTGACAGCATCACCGGCACCACCGGAGGCCTGCAGCGGCTGCAACAGGACGTGCCCTGGACCCTGCTGCGGGCAGAACTCGATGGCGTGCCGCAGCCACTCAGCAAGGGATCGGATGGCAGCACTGGCGTCGAGCTGCGCAGCGTGGAGCTTGCACTGCGGGCCAGTGCGAGGGTACCTACCGCCGGACAGATTCGGGTAAGCGGCTGGGACCAGACCTTTGCCAGTGTCGACACCACCCTGCACCTGCCCCCCGGCCAACTACTGGTCGCAGCACCGGGCGCGGACCGCGCGCCGGACACCTGGCTCGCCGGCTGGAACCTGCTTGACCTGTTCCTGGTACTGCTGGCCGGCATGCTGCTGGGGCGCCTGCTGGGCCGGCGCTGGGGCCTGCTGGGGCTGGTCCTGCTGGCGCTGGCCTACCCGGACTACCCGGCCCTGCTGTACCTGCTGGGCAGTGCCGCTGGCGTGCAACTGCTGCGCCAGGCGGTGGGAGACAGCGGTCTGTTCGCGCGCAGTGTCGGGGCCCTCTACCGGGCTCTGGTGATCGGGCTGGTCCTCGTAGCCCTGCCTTTTATCGCCGGCCAGTTGCGGCTGGCGATGTATCCACAGCTGGAGCTGTACCAGGTCGAGCAGGCCCAACCGCTGCACCGCACGATCGCCAGCACAGGCCGGGACATTGCCGAGGCAAGCGCCAAACTGGATTCCGCCGGCGAAATGTTCGCGACACGTGAACTGGCCTCGCCAGCTCTGGCGCCCTCTTCCGCCCTCCCCGGCAAGCCCCTCGTGGCCGCGGAAATCAACCCGCAGGCCCTCGCCGGGCCAGGGCAGCCTGACTGGAGCTGGCGCCGCGCCGAACTGAGCTGGAGTGGCCCGGTGGTCGCCGAGCAGACCATGCGCCTGATCATCCTGCCGCGCTGGCTCACCGGCCTGTTGCGGGTGCTGACTGTGCTGGCGCTGGCCGCCCTGTGCTGGCGCTGGTTGCGGGCGCAAACGCCTGCTCCGCGCGCGGTTGGCGGCGGCGGGGCGGCGTCCCTGGCACTGGTATTGCTGTCGAGCGTGCTGTTGCTGCCTCCCCAGGCCAGCGCGGCGGAGAGTGCACTGCCGCCCCCCGCCCAGTTGCAGGCACTGCGGGAGTGGCTGCTGCGACCGCCCGCCTGCGCGCCGGATTGCGTGGAACTGTCCGCGCTGGTGCTCAGCATCGACGCCGCCACCCTGCAGTTGCGGCTGGACGTACATGCCGATACCGATGCGGGCCTCGCGCTGCCCCGGGTACAACCCGACTGGCAGCTGCTGGAACTCAGGGTCAATGGCGCAGAGGTCCGCAGCCTGCGCCAGAGCGACAACCAGCGCTGGCTGTGGCTGGAACGCGGCGTGCATCGTGTCGAACTCCGCGCGGGATTGACCGGGGCGGACCGGGTTGCGCTGCAGTTTGCCAGCCCGCCGCGGGCGGTTGTCGTCAATACCGGTCCCGGCTGGAGCGCTGCCGGAGTCGGCGCGGGCCGCCTGGCAGGTGACACCCTGGAGCTGCGCCGGGAGCAACTGATGGCGGGCGAGGCTGCGGACAGTCCGGTACTGAGCCGCCGAGGACTTGACGCCAGACCGTTCTACCACCTTCAGCGCACCCTGCACCTGGGCAGTGAGTGGCGCCTGCATACCCGGGTGCAACGTCTCGCGCCGGTTACCGGCAACCTGGTGCTCACGGTTCCGCTATGGCCCGGCGAAAACCCCCTCGACGATTCCCTGGCCGTGCGCAATGGGGAGGTTGAACTGACCCTGGCCGAGGGTACGGGACAGCGGCAGTGGCTGTCGAGTCTGGCGCCGGTGACCCGCCTTGAGATCACCGCCGGCGAGCTGGATGCACGCAGCGAAGAGTGGCGGATCAGCAGCTCGGGCCTGTGGCGAGTGGATGCCGCTGGCTCACCCTCGGTCGCCATCCGCGATCCCGGCGGTACCCAGCACTACCGGCCATTGCCGGGGGAAACCCTGGTACTGGACATCGAGCCCATTGCCCCGCTTGAGGGTCCCTGGCTGGCAGCAGATCGGGTGGTACTGGATATCCGCCTCGGTGCCCGGAGTGCCGAGTACACCCTGGACAGCAGCCTGCGCGCCACCCGTGCGGGGACCCACACCGTGCTGCTGCCGGCGGATGCAGAGTTGCTCGAGGCAAGCATCGACGGGCGGGCACAGAACCTGCAGGCTGAGGGTGGCGAGCTGCGCCTGGCGCTTGCGCCCGGCCAGCAGCAGCTGACCGTCCGCTGGCACCAGCCCACTGGCGCGGGACTGGTGTGGCGCAGCGCCAGCCCTGACCTCGGCGTGGCCGCTGCCAATGTCAGTATCGACGCGACGCTTTCCGACCACCGCTGGGTACTGTGGACAGGAGGCCCCCTGCTGGGGCCGGCAGTGCTCTACTGGGCCGCCCTGGCGGTAATGCTGCTGGTCGCTTTCGCACTCTCGCGGAGCGGCCGGACACCACTGCGCCTGCACCACTGGCTGCTGCTGGGATTGGGATTCTCAACCGTTTCCTGGCCGGCACTGGTGCTGGTTGTGGGCTGGCTGCTGGCGGTGGACTGGCGCGAGCGCAACGGCGCGGCGCTGGAGGGGAGACAGCGCAACGGCGCACAGCTGGGGCTCGGCCTGTTGACCGTGCTGGCGCTTTTGGTGCTGGTGAGCGTGATCCCCGCCGGCCTGCTGGGGCAACCCGAAATGCAGGTCACGGGTAACGGCTCCAGCAGTACCGGCCTGCGCTGGTTTGTTGACCACAGCGCGCCCGGCCTGCCCGAGACCAGCATCGTGAGCGCGCCACTCTGGGTGTACCGGGTGGCGATCCTGCTGTGGGCAGTCTGGTTGGCTTCTGCCCTGCTCGGCTGGCTGCGCTGGACCTGGCAGGCAATGGGCAGAGGTGGCTATTGGTGGCGCAAGCCCTTGGTGGCAGAGGCAGACGCAGAGGCCGGGACGGACTAGAACGGAGAAGGTCCGCGACTGGCGCGCGAGGCCGGGATTGATGTTCAGGCGCATCGGTCGCTACGACCGTACCGGTTCACGAGTTGCGGCTGGCGGCAGGGACCTTCACCTTCCGCCCGCGCCACCCTGGAAGGTACGGCGGCGCTCCATGGACTATAGTGTAAAGGCAAGTGGTTACCGGCCCCGAGCCGCTGGCCACATCTGTCAGTTGGAGGGAATCCATGCTTTCAAGACGCAACTTTCTTGTAGGTTCCAGCATATTGGCGGCATCAGGTACAGCGCTTTGCTCGCCACCCGCTGCTGTTGACCCGCCCCCTGCTGTCGCGGCGGCTACGCCAGCCGGCGTCGCGGACGCCAATGCGCAGTCCTACCTGCGCTCGCGCCGCGAGTGGTTGAAGAACCATGACCCGAAAGTTTTTCTCGGCTACCCGGCCAATATGAACAAGCCGCCGGCTGGCTTCTTCAAGTGGCGTGAGCAACTGGCCTCGGTGGACGTGGGTCAGCGCAACATGAACAATGTTGGCGATCCCTTCTATAGTCCCGGAGGCTTTGACACGCAGTTTCTCGAAGCCGATGTCGTTACCCGCTTCGGCGCCCGCTACGGCTTTCCCGCCGACGATATCTGGGGCTTTATCTCCAATAGCGGCACCGACAGCAACGCCCACGGAGCGCTGGTGGGGCGCACCCTGCTCAAGGCCAGGACCGGTGTCACTCCGCGCGTGTACTACACCAAAGAAGCGCACTACTCGATCCAGATCATTCGCGACCTGCTGGCCATGCAGGAAGTCCTGGTTGCCACCGACGACACCGGGGCCATGGACATGGCTGATTTGCGCGCCAAATTGCAAGACAACCGTGACGCCCCCGCCCTCATCCTGGCCACCATTGGTACTACACTCAAGGGCGCGGTTGACGATATCGACGGGATCAACGCGGCCCTGGAGGGCTACGAATCCTATATTCACCTTGATGCAGCGCTGTTTGGTGGCTACCTGCACGCCACCGACTACGCCGCCGACCTCCATAAACTGGGCAAGTCCGGCAAGCGTTACGATTCCATTGCGGTGTCCTGCCACAAGTTTTTTGGTTACACCGGCGCGGCTGGGATATTTGTAGCAGGCAAGAAGGACTTCGAGGAATTTCGGCAACTGTTTGCATCGGTCCATGACCCGGCCTACATCTCCCACGTGCCCGGCACCATCACCTGCTCGCGGGATGCGGTAAAACCGGCGGAATTTCATTACTTCTGTACCGCGGAGTCCCTGCTGCAGCAGGAACGCGATGCCAGGCTGGTGCTGGACAACGCGCGCTACCTGCTGGCCGAGATGCAGAGCCACTTTCCCGAGTTCAATCCGGTGCTGGCCGACCGGCGTTCGAATACGGTGTACTTCGACAATCTGTTCTCGCGAGAGCTGAAGAAGAAGTGGACCCTGGCGACCGTAAAGGCATCAGAGTCGCACGGAAAATCACTGGCGCATGTGGTGGTTATGCCTCATGCGGAAAAGCCCTTGTTGGATAGATTCCTCAGTGACCTCGACGAGGACCGCAAGCGCGCCTAGTGCCCGGAGGGCTGGTATCGAACTAAGTGACTGTGGTGCCCGGGACCGGAATCGAACCGGTACGATCGCAATGATCGGGAGATTTTAAGTCTCCTGTGTCTACCAATTTCACCACCCGGGCATGTCGGGAGGGCACCGAATCCGGCGCGGCGGCATGATAGCACACCGCTTTCGATGAACAAGTTCAGCGGTCGCCGCGTGTTACACTGTCGCCAACTGGATTTTTCGGCGTGGTGGACATGCGCAAGCTGTGGTTTTTGCCTGTTGTGCTGCTGGTGGCATTGCTGGCGACTGGCGCCACGTTGCTGCACTCACCGGCGCTGCTGACACCCACACTGCAGTGGGGGGTGGAGCGTTTCACCAGCTACAGACTGGAGCTACGGGGCCTGGAAACCCGCCCGCGAGACGTCGGCCTGAGCCTGGAGGCACTGCATCTCTACCAGCAGGGTGTAGAAGGCCCCGCCCTGATTTCGGTCCTCGGGTTCAGCGGCAGAAGCAGTCTGCGTGACCTCTGGAGGCGGCACCTGGTAGACACCGCTCTCAGCGCGGACAGTGTCATCGTCTATGTGGCCGCGGATGACGCCGCCGAGGACCCCACTCCGGAACAGTGGCTGCAGTACCTGCGCTTCCTGCCCCGGGAACTTGAGGTCGCCACCATCCACGTCATCAACCAGCACGGTGATGTGTCAATCTTTCCGATTCAGGGACTGTCGGGGCAACGCACGGGCAGCGATGGATTCGCCGCCACACTGCGCGCGGATATCGACGCTTCACCACTGAACGTTTCGCTTGCGCTGACTTCAATCCGCCAGGAACTCAACCGCGGCGGAGTGAATTTCAAGGCGGGACTGGAAACGGTGGACAGCGAGGCCCAGCTCGAGGGTATGCTTGAGGCCGACGCAGAATCAGTGCGCTACGATCTGGCAGTCAATGCCAGTTTCCCGCAGATATCCGCGCTACTCGCAGCCTTTCCCGGTGCGCCGCCGCTGGCGGGCGCCCTGGCAGTGCGCGGGCGGCTGACTGGCGATCTGCAAACTTTTGAACTCAGCGATGCAGGGTTCGAGCTGGACAACCGTCCCGCCTATTTCTTCCAGGCGAGCGGCGACCTGAAGCGGGGAGACAGCGCGGACCCGGAGCTGGCTCTTATCGCATCGGGAGAAATGGACTCGCTCGAATACTTTCTGCGCTGGCTCGATCTCGACCTGTCACCGCTGGGCGGGATCAGGGCCAGTATTGCACTGTCAGGAACGCTGGCGGCGACCGCCAACGACCAGCTCACCATAGTCACCGAAAGCAGCGAGGGCCTGTGGATTACCCTGAACGGCTCCTCCGGCCCCGGCAGCCTCGGCAGTCCGCGCCTGCCTGCCGGCACCAGCTTTAGTCTGCACGCTTTTGCCCCCGGGCTGGGGGTGCTCGACCCCTGGCTGGGGCAGCCCATTGGCATTGATGCCGGCCCCTGGCAGCTGTCAGCGCAGCTGGAGGAAGCATCGGGCGGTCTCAGCCTGCGGAATATCAAGGCGCAACTGGGAGTCGCCGATGGCACCTTGCTGCGCGTGGCTGGCGAGGTGGCGCGGATTGACCTGGACAGGGTTGGCGATCCGGCAGGCATAGAGGGCGTGAAGTTGGAGCTCGCTGCCGCCAGTCCGGACCTCTCGGCTCCGGCGGCCTGGTTCGGGCAAACGCTGCCGACCGGCTTTGCCCTGGAGGCCAGTGCAGGGCTGAACGGTACCGGTACAGAACTGGCGCTCACTGCAGGTCACGGCAAGGTCCTTCATGAACAGCTGACTGTATCGTTCCGGGACGCGAGCCTGCGACTGCACCGCGCCGAGGAATACCAGCCCAGGGGTGGCCAGGCCAGCCTGCGGATGCAGGCCGCAGAGCTGGGGGCGCTGTCCGGGCTGACCGGGCTGGCACTGCCGCCTCTGGGCAGGGTGGAGATAGAAGCGACGGCGCGACAGCGCGATCAGCGCCTGGACCTGCAAAACATCAACGCCACACTGTCGGGCACGCAACTGGGCATAACCGCCCGGGGCAGTGCGCGGGACCTCGCGGGCGCGCGCGAGCTCAGCCTCGACAACACGGTTGAAGGTATGGATGTGGACGCGCTCCTTGACCTGCTGGTGCCGGGAGCAACGCCTCCCATAGAGCTAGGCACGCTGAGCGGAGGTTTCACCATCGCCGTCGCCGGCAACCAGTACGCCCTGTCAGACCTGAAGCTAACCAGCCCGGCGTCCTCTCCGCTGCGACTCCAGCTCAGTGGAGCAGCAGACTACAGTCCGGACCTGTTGCAGGGTGAACTGGCGCTGCAGTTCGGCAGCGACAGTCGCGAGGTATTGGAGGCGCTCAGTGGTCTGCCGTTGGCGCCGGTGAACGGCAGCCTGACGCTCGCCATGGACAGCACCACCGCAAGGCTGTCCAGTGCCAGCCGGGTGGGAGAAACCGAACTCAATCTCCAACTGGACGCTACCCACAGCAACGGCAAGCTGACAGGGCTCAGCGCCAGCCTGGATTCACCGCTGGCAAGGCTGCGCGATCTCGGGCTACAGGCCGAGGGCACCGAAGAGGCGACTTACCGGCCGGCGGAGCTGCTGGAACCTGTCGCCGGGGACACCTCCATGCAAAAGATACTGGAGCTTGCGCCACGCTACCCCGTGGACCTGCGGCTGGCACTGGGCAGCCTGCAGGGAGATCAGAGCCGCTTTGACGATATCAATATTCACATTACCGGCGCCGGCACCACCTACCTGTTGCGGGAGTTCGACTTTGTCTACGACAGGGCACCGGCACAGATACGGGGCGTCATCGACATCAGTGTGACCCCCCCGGGCATCAGTGTCGCCGGCCAGGCAGAGTCGATTCCGTTAAACACCCTCTCCCGGGACCTGGGTATTGATACCGACATCAGCGGTTCCCTGAACATGCGCGGCGGACTCAGCGCGCAGGGCCTGACCGGGGCGGAGCTCCTCGGCCAGCTGGACGGGACTGTGGGCGTGGCACTGGAGGCCGCCACCGTCGAGGGCGCGGCCTACGATGTGCTGGCGACAGGGATACTCACCTGGCTGTTTTCCGGTGCCGCGCGGGAAGAATCGACCTATCTCGATTGCGCAATGGCCCAGTTCGCCGTGGATGACGGCGTGGCCCGCACGAAAGACATTTTCATCGAATCGCCCAACATGATCGCCACCGGTATTGGCGAGTTCAATCTGCCGGCAAAAACCCTGGCCCTGACGCTGACCCCGCGCTCGAAATCCCGCAGCATCCAGATTCCTTCCAGCATCAGCCTGCGCGGAAATATGGCCAGCCCGCGGACCTCGGTGTCGCCCATCACTGCCACCCTTGATATCTACACCGAGGCCATGCTGTTCCTGCCTCGCCTGGCGATGAAGATATTCGGTCTCGACAAGCGCAGCAAAACGGCCACCCATCCCTGCCTGATTGCAGTCAGCCCCTAGGCTTGTCCGCAGGCCATCGTGGTACACTTTGCCCTACTATAAGGCGGCCACTGGCGGAACATTCTATGGCATCTCCAAGAGGCGAATTCAGCTCGCGTTTCGGCTTCATCATGGCAGCAGCCGGAAGCGCCGTCGGACTCGGCAATATCTGGGGGTTCCCGACCCAGGCCGCGAGCAATGGCGGTGCGGCCTTCCTGCTGGTCTACCTGGTCCTGGCTTTCACCCTCGCCTACCCGGTGCTGATGGCGGAGCTGATTATTGGCCGCCACGCTCACGCCAATGCGGTAAGCGCCC
>NZ_JAVKCQ010000215.1:0-39056 GCF_040222615.1 Haliea sp. | reverse complement strand
CTGAACTGGGACTGTGGTTTGTACTGTCCATTCCCGCGTTAACAGCTGGTTTCGTTCTGTCTGGATTCTTCAAGGGTTTGGGAGTACCTGCCATAGGCGTTGGCTTGGAATCCGGGCTCCCAGCGCTGCTGGCATCACTGGCCGTTTTACTCCTTCAGCAAGTATTCTCATACGAGAACGAAATCGTCATTGGGGTGGCATACTGTGTGTCCGCATGGTCGGTCATTGGTGTTGGGCTTGCGTATCTGGTCATTGACTCGAGCCGCACACACTGGAAATTTTCGGTGGCAGATATACTGGAGCAATTGAACGGGTTCTATGCGCGCGTAAAGTCATTCCACCTGATACTGATCGGCAACTTTTTCCACGCAAATGCATATGTTCTTATAGTATCCATTCAGCTTGGAGCCGATGATGCGGGGATGCTTAGAGTGGTCGAGAGGCTGGCAATGCTAATAAGTTTTCCGCTAACAGTGGTGAATGCAATTTGCGCACGTTTTTTTGCTCTGAGTTACAATGACGGCGATTACTACGAATTGAAAAGAGAGTATCGTAAATCAGCTCTCACATCTTTCTCTCTCGGTTTGCCGGTCTTCCTTGTCGTTGTCGGCTTTTCGGGGACTATCTTGCGTGGCTTTGAGATTGATCCCATTCGAGGCGGGGCTCTGCTTTTATTGCTGGCAATGGGCCACATGGTCAACATTCTGACCGGTTCCATTGCCGTTCTGTTGAATATGACAGGTTATGAAAAGTTGGTAAGGAATGTCACTCTCCTGAACTCGCTAGTTTCATTACCCACTCTGTGGGTGATGGCAACGATTGGTGCTTATAACGTGGCATTTGCGCTCACCGTATTTCTAGTCGCTCAGAATGCACTGCTCGTTTTTTATGGATTTAAGTACATTATCGGGAATCGTGGATTACGGTGACGCTTTTCGCCGTGTCGTCTTGGAGTTGGTTCGTTGAAAAATGGAGTCTTATATATCGCAGGCTACGGTCGTAGTGGCTCATCTGTTCTGTCAAGGATGTTGGGGTGCGCGCCTGGACTTATTTCAATTGGCGAGTTCTGGAGAATCCGCGGCGAGATTGAAAAAGATCGCCTGTGCAGCTGCGGAAGTCGCATTGTCGACTGCGAGTTTTGGTCTGGTGCGCTATTCGATCAAGATGGTGTGACTATGAAAACCGAGATCGAAATAATACGAACGTTAGCCAATGGGCCGGGTGTTATCTGTGTAATTGATTCAACAAAAACCGCGTACACAAGTTGTGTTAAGCCGCTGGTTTATTTGAAGAATGACTTTGAGATTGGCATTCTTCACTTGACGAGGTCTCTTGATGCGGTTGTAGAGTCAGACAGGAAGGGTCGTAATCGTGACCTGGAGGAAGGTGTCAAACGAGTCCGGAAATTCGAATATCTCCGGACAGCTATCGGTTGGCTTTTCGCCAATGCGGCCGCCCGGACCTATGGCTTGTTCTATCCTGACAGGTATTTATGTGTCCAGTACGAGGACCTCATCGAGAGACCGGACGAAGTTCTGCGAGACATAGGAGACTTTTTGCATGTCGATCTGGGCGATGTGGGTGCCTATTTTGAAGCGGGCAACAGTTTTTGTTCAGGTCACGAGATAGCCGGAAACCGGACCCTGAGGTCTGGGGGCGGGGTCTTGAGGCGAAGTCGCCGGAGCCAATAGGAATGGTAATGGCGCGGCGGTATCCTCTATTGCTTTTGATGTCGCTTGGGGTAGCACTATCTCCGATCTATCTATTTGAATCTGGTGGCCTTCAGTTTGCGCACTATGCGATGGCCGTTTTTATTCTTCTGTGTTCAGTCACCTATCGCTTTTCACCTTTATCCAGGTCAGATCTTTTTTTCCTGCTGTATGTGGCCTATGTCTGGCTAAGGGAGCTGGCAGCGCTTGTCTCGGGAGCGCCTCTGGTCACTATGATGGTGCCTCTTCATCTTACTTTCGTGTTCTTCCTCTATTTTTATAGCCGAAGACATTTATATAGTCAGAGCGATTTGGTTGCTGTCGGGCACGCTATATCAGTTGCCTGCTCTGTAGCTTTTCTCGGAGTGATCTTGACTGGCTTTTCATTGCAGTCGGGCGCAGCCCCGGTCAGAGCTATGGGAACATTTAACAACCCCAACCAGTTAGGATATTTCGCCGTTTGTAGCGGAACTATAGTTTGCTTTCTGTATAACTTGAAAGCTCTACGTCCTGTGCAGTTTTTCCTTGTCCTCATGATTTCGATATTCCTGTCGCTGACATCGTTATCAAAGGCGTCTATGGTGAGTATGGGGTTTCTGCTGCTTGCTCAATCGGGCTATCTTCTTTTTTCCCACGCCTCGCGTGAAGCGCGCCTGGTCAAGCTACTGTCCTGTCTATTGTTTGTGGTAGCCGTCTCATCGATTGCTTTGATGTTCGAGCTATGGCGTGTGTTTATGGTAGTAGACGGCCTTCCTTTTGTTGACAGATTGGTAAATTTCGCCAGCGAAAACGACTCTAGTTTTACTGTCAGAGGGTACGGAATTATTGCTTCGGCCTCGCTTGTTGAGCTTGTGTTTGGCATGTCGTCCTATAGCGCTGCGTTGCGTCACGGCGGCCACGAGGTCCACAGTACCTTGATGTCTCAGCTCACCTACTACGGTCTGTGCGGCTCTGGATTCTTGCTCTATTTTTTCTGGCGGTGGTTTCGTACAGTTCTTGTCAGTCATGGGTGGCTGGCGATGTGCCTTGTTTGTGGTCCAGTAATGCTTTTTGGAGTTACCCACAACGGGATAAGGTTCTTGTTATTCTGGATCCTCATTTCCATATCAATGTCCAAGGCTGCAGGGGGCAGTAAATAAACGATGAACATCGGACTTATTGGCACAGTGGGAGTGCCTGCTTGCTACGGTGGCTTCGAGACACTTGCCGAGAATCTGGTTCGCTACAGCACCAGGAATAACCTCCCTCACAGATTGACTGTCTATTGCAGCGCGGCAGCTTATGAAAAAAGACCCGCTTTTTTCGAGGGGGCGCGTCTTCAGTATGTCTGGCTCGGAGCCAACGGATGGCAGAGTATGATCTATGATGCGGTTTGTCTGTTGGATGGTTGTCTGCGACGGCACGATGTAGTCGTGCTTTTGGGTGTGTCCGGAGCGCTATTTCTACCGATAGTCCGACTAATTTCGCGAGCACGTATCATCACCAATGTCGACGGCATAGAGTGGCGAAGAGGAAAGTGGAGTCGACTGGCCAGGTTGGTTTTAAGGTTATCTGAAAGGTGTGCGGTTCGGTGGTCCCATGCAATTGTGGCGGACAACCAGGCAATCTCAGAGTACATTAGGTTGAGCTATGGAAAGGACTGTCAGGTTATTGCGTACGGTGGAGATCATGCTCTGGACGCAGCCCCTGGTTCTCGTTTGGTGGTTGACCTCCCGGCCAATTATGCTCTTGCCCTGTGCAGAATCGAGCCTGAAAATAATGTTGCGATGATCCTTGAAGGGTTTTCCCGTGTGCCCCATAGGATTCTCGTCTTTGTAGGTAACTGGCAGGCAAGTGATTACGGTAAAAACCTGCGTGAAAAATATGATGGCTACTCCCATATTTTTATGTGTGATCCTGTTTATGACGTTAGGCAGCTTCGCGAGATACGTGAAAGGGCCTGGCTATACGTTCACGGCCACTCCGCCGGCGGAACCAATCCATCGCTCGTAGAAATGATGCATTTTGGCATCCCGGTCCTCGCACATGGGTGTGATTTCAATCGATATACAACAGAGTGCTCGGCGCTCTACTTTAATAGTGCGTATGAGTTATGTGATGCGGTTGAAACTCTCAGCCCAAATGAAGCTCGCATGGTCGGCAAGAAAATGCGTGATATAGCGGTTTGCAGATATACCTGGGCTGAAGTCGGGCACTCTTATTTTTCCTTGATCGAGAACGGTTGAGGCACTGTGTTTCGCTTTGAATACATTGGCCAGTCGCCGGAGCGCCGTTGAGTAGGGGTAAGCTGTGCGGAGCGCGCCTGTCAGTATCCTGACGGTATCTGTGGCGGGTCTTTTGCCTCGCTCGATCGTTCGCCCAGTTTTAAAGCAATCGTCAGAAGTGACGTTATTGCGAGGGGCATGATGTAGGTTAATGATCTTGCGAGTCCGGTATGATCAACCGCCGCCTCGGGGGACACAATGATGAAGTAGCCTGCGATTACCCCAGCACCACACAGTACCCCCAGAATTTTGGTGCTCCACAAAAGTTGCCATTCGCGATAGAAAATGGTGACACCGATGGCGAAAGCCCACAGAAACGTTGCAAGATGCCAGTTGCCGAACTGCAGCACCGCTTCAGAGAATGGCGTGGGGTGCCAGGCCGGTCCAAAGGTAAATCGCATGAGTCCGGTAATGCGAAATTCCTCGGAAGTGACTATCAGGCGATGGTTACCTGGGAGAGGTAGCTGGAGGCCCGGGTGTCCCAGAATGGTATATCCAAGAACTCCTATTGCGATGGCGAGCGCAACGGCCATCACGATTCTGACCGGCCTGGGTGCGCGCAGGCTCGTCTCAATTACCAGGAGTGCTGATAGCACGACAGCGAAACCAGCACCCGCACGTTTGGCCTGGAAGCAGGCAGCGGTCATTAGCACAGCCACAATCAGTGTAAGGTGTCGTGGGTTGCGCCTGAAGTCAGCCAAGGCCAGAACACCCACTGTAAACGCCAGCGCGAGCCAGATATCTGCGTAGCCGGCCAGTGTAACGTGGATGTTCAAGTACGGCATGCTGAGGACCAGGTAGGCTCCAACAGCAGAAGTTATGCTGGAGGACTGCTCTCTCAGATGGCCGTAAACTGTGGCCGCCAGCGCCAAATACGCGAGCAGCCACGGAAGGTGCAGGAAGGGCTGGTGGGTGGTGTCACTGGCCAGCATCATCCACAGCAGAGCGATAGTCGAAATTTCGCCATAATTTCCAATGGTTCCCATTGGCGCTTCTAATGAGCGATTGGCGAAGAACTGGATAACCTTGGGTTCCCAGCCTCGCCAGGCGTCCCAGGGAAATGTCGGGCGGAGAAACAGTTCCTGCGCTACGGCATACAGGTGAGTGCCCATGCCCAAGCAGAGCAGCGCGAGAATTGCACGTTGCCAACTGGCGGTAGGGCTGTGCGGCAGATCTGCCGGCCGCGGGACAGTAGCTCTGACAGAAATCTTCCGGTGCAGGATTCCAAGGGATGTCAGGGCTGTGAGCAAGATCAAGGTGCCGGCCATGGTTCGGAGGTTCAGTGTCCAGCCACTTGCATCCCATGCTTTTGTGAGCCACACAACAGCGAGAATGCCCAGAATATAACCTTGCCCCAGATACAGCCAAACCGAACGACCTGGTCCCGAGAGCGATCTAGCCACCACTGATCCAAACAGCCAGGGCAGGAGAATAGCGACGATCGCGTTTGCAGCGCTGGTCATGGCTCGTCCCACTCTTTTGCTCTGTTGGTAGCATAGATCGCTACCGGCCCCTTGGTCCCAATGATTCGCCAGTTTCCAGTATGTTTTCCTGTTAAAGCTTCCTGCAGCTCGTCAAGGGTATCGGGATCTGTTCCCGGAGCTGACAGCACGACTACGCGGTCGAAATTTTCGGCCGCGCGTTCCAGCCAAAGTCGGCTGATGGGACGAATCGTGCTCGCCTTGAGCTCTGGCAGCAGGTGGAAACGCATTCTTTGCGCCAGTGCAAGGTGACTCTCCTCGTGGAGGATGATCAACTCGTCGGCTGAGCTATCCCAACTGTCTTTGATCCAACTGCTTGCCGCGTAATATTCCCCATCCCAGTCCGCCAGCTTCTTCTCGTGCAAGGTCTTGCCCGCGAACAGGTAGCGGGTCTCGGCGTTCTGTCGGAACAGCTGCTGCAGCCAGAGGGCGTCCAGCGCAGCCCAGGCGATTCCAATGGCAATAGCTGCCGGTAGCCAGGCGCGGGAAGGTCGGCTGCGCTCACGGAAGGCCATTCGCCACAGCACAATGATGACAATGCCGGTGGCCAGCCAGGCAGCGATCATGGGCACAGGAAAGACCAGTGCACCCACCGGCACTCCCCGGTAGACATTGATTGAGCTCTGGGTCCAGGGCGTGAATGCGGTCCACTCGGTCCACACCGTTTGTAGCAGCCCACGGTAACTGTAGGGCTCCAGCGCCACGCTGTGCAGAGTTACTGCCTCTCCGCGTAAATCACCGAACAGCCCCACCGCCAGCTCGGTTATCGTTCCCTTCCACTCATCATGGCGCAGCAGGTTGTGCAGATACGGCCCCGCACCCGCGTGGTCGAGCTCCGCGAAGTGGTTTTCTCCGGGAGCGTCTGCTCTCTGCCAGAACAGCATGACTCGCAGAGCGGGATTGCGACCTTCCATGTGGAGGCGTAGAAAGGGCAACTGGTCGGCTCGCAGCTGGCGCCTGTGCACCAGCACAGCGTGGTCTTCGGTGGGGGCTTTGGCCAGTTTGCTGACTACGGCGGCTTCACCCGCAGTGCCGGCGTCACCGAACACTACGGGCTGGAAGCGTTTGCCCGGGATGACAATGGCGTCTGCCCGGTCGCCTGTGATAGAGGGCTCGAACTCCGGGTGCAACACGGGCACCAACAGGCTGTAGCCCGTCACCAGCAATGCCGCGCCGAGCGCAAGTGCCGCCACGGCCAGTACCAGCGCCCTCAGGAACTCCCGGTTACTGATGGCAGCGCTCATGCCAACTCTATTGCCAGCTCCAGCGCCGCCCGCAAGCTGCCGTCACTGGCCTTGCCGGTGCCCGCCAGGTCCAGCGCTGTGCCGTGGTCCACGCTGGTGCGCACGATCGGCAGCCCCAGGGTGATATTCACCGCGTTGCCGAAGCCCGCGTACTTCAGCACCGGCAGGCCCTGGTCGTGGAACATGGCCAGGTAGGCGTCGGCCTGCTCCAGCAGCTTGGGACTAAAGGCAGTATCCGCCGGCAGCGGCCCCAACAGGTTCATGCCTTCACCTCGCAGTCTGTCCAGCACGGGGCTGATGACCTCGATTTCCTCCCGCCCGAGATGTCCGCCCTCGCCGGCGTGGGGATTCAGGCCCAGCACAGCGATGCAGGGCCTGGCGATGCCGAACTTGCGCACCAGGTCGGCGTGCAGGATCTGCAGCGTGGCTGTTAGTGATTCCGCAGTAATGGCCGCCGGAACCTGCGCCAGTGGCAGGTGAGTGGTGGCCAGCGCAACCCGCAGCTGGCCGGCGGCAAGCAGCATCACTACCTTCGCTGTGCCGGTTTTCTCCGCCAGGAACTCGGTGTGGCCGCTAAAGGGGATGCCCGCATCGTTGATCACGGATTTTTGCACCGGGGCAGTGACCATGGCCTGGAAATAGCCGCGCCGGCAGCCGTCTACGGCGCTCTGCAGGGCCTCGACGACATAGGGCGCGTTGGCTGTGTCCAGGACACCGGGCTCTACTCCCGCGGCCAGGCGCGGCGCCCTTGATTCACCGCCGTTGGGCAGGATGCCAACAGTGCCGGGGGGCAGGGAGTGTGGCGTAGCTGTGAGGTCAATCACCCGCAGCTGGAGCGGCAGGCCCAGTTGCCTGGCCCGGTCCCGCAGCAAGTCCGGGTCGGCAATTACCAGTAATTCGGCGGCCCAGCTGTCCTGGGCGATCATGGCGACGATATCGGGGCCGATCCCCGCCGGCTCGCCCGCGGTTATGGCGATCCTCGGCACCGTCATCCCGGTTTACTTGATATCGACGTAGGCTTCGTCGCGAATCTTGCGCAGCCAGGCGTCCAGTTCTTCTTCGTACTTGCGCTGGTGCAGGGCCTCGGTGGCCCGCGCGCGAATGGCCTCGCGGGTCATGTCCTGCTCGCGCCTGTCCACCACTTCGAGAACGTGCCAGCCGAACTGGCTCTGCACCGGGTCAGACAGCTCACCGACCGGCGTGCTGGCCATGGCCGCCTCGAACTCGGGAACCATCTGGCCGGGGTTGGTCCAGCCGAGATCCCCGCCCTCGGCTGCGGAGCCGATATCCTCGGAGTATTCCCGGGCCAGGGCAGCGAAGTCCTCGCCAGCTTCGGCGCGCTCTTTCAGGCTGGCGACGAGAGCGCGCGCCTGCTCACTGGTCATGATCTCCGAAGGCCGTACCAGGATGTGGCGTACCCGGGTCTGGTTCACCATCTGGTTGCCCCCCTGCATTTCCGCCAGGTGCACGAGGTGCCACCCTGAAGGGCTGCGGATGGGATCCGATGTGGCGCCCTCCTCCAGGCCGGGGGCGATATCGCTGAACAGGCTGGGCAGGTCTTCCAGTTTGCGCCAGCCGAGGTCACCACCGGAAAACTGGTAGCGGTCAGTACTGGTGGAAATAACGCGGTCGAAGGCTTCGCCACCGCGGATGCGCCGCAGCAGACCCTGCAGGTAGGAGCGGGCGGCTTCGGCCTCGCTGTCGGGGACGTCGGGTGAGAGCGGCAGCAGGGCGTGCTGGATGCGATACTCGGGCTGGCTGAGTTTCTGCCCTTCGGAGGAGGCCAGGAAGTTGCGCACCTCCTGCTCGGAAATCTGGATGCGCTGGTTGACGTTGCCGGACTGGACTCTCTGGATCACCATTTCGCGGCGAATCTGCTCGCGCATGGTCGCATAGGACTGGCCTTCCCGCTCCAGCATGACCCGGAACTGGTCCAGGCTCATGCGGTTCTGGGCGGCGATACGCTCCATGGCGGCATTGAGCTGCGCGTCACTGATGCGGGCGCCGACCCGGTTGCCCATCTGCAGCTGGATGCTCTCCAGGATCAGCCGGTCCAGGGTTTCGCGGATCAGCACGTCCTCGGCGGGCAGGTCCATGCCGCGGGATTGCAGGGTCTGGGTGATGCTCTGGATCCTCTCCCGCAGTTCGCTGGCCATGATGACGTCGTCATCGACGATTGCCACCACCTGGTCCAGCATTTGGGTCTGGGCTTGCGCGGACGCCCCCAGCAGCAAAGAGGTGGCGAGGCCAGCGGCCAGCAGTACGGATTTAATAGTCACGATCGTCGAAACCTCGAATCATGTTTTCAAGCAGGTCGGTAACCCGGTTACCAAAGCCGCCCATACCTTTCAGAACGACTTGGACCTGTGTGGAGTACTCCCGTTCCAGATCAGGGTCGGAGAAATCGGTATCCTCGCCGAGAACGGTGTCAATGTAGCGCAGATGCAAGAGGCGAACACGCCAGCAGCAGCTATCGTATTCGATTCCGAACATATCTTCCACGCTGGTACTGCCCTCAATACTGAAGTTGAGCGCGGCAAATACGCTCCAGCGCTCGTTTACCGGGTAGTAGGCCGACAGGTGCGCCTGTTCGGTTACCGTGTCCCGGTCTACCAGGGTTACCGGGCGGCGGTAGGAGTAGCCCACATTGAACACCGAGCGATCCTCGCGCTGGTAGCTGGCGTGCAGGCTGCCAGCGTTCATGTTGCCGCTCTCCGGGTCCCACACAAGGCTGTTGCGCAGGCTCAGTCGCTGGTTGGGGAAGAAATTGACGTCCGCGGCCATCTCCGAGCTCGACTGGTCGAGCACCGCATCTCTCGGGTCCAGGCGAACGCGCCGGTCACGCAGGTAAAAAATCTGGCCGATAC
The DNA here is from genome assembly GCF_040222615.1 of Haliea sp. Taxonomy (GTDB): domain Bacteria; phylum Pseudomonadota; class Gammaproteobacteria; order Pseudomonadales; family Halieaceae; genus Haliea. Next base: position 29,491 of record NZ_JAVKCQ010000215.1, on the reverse strand, counting down.
TCGCGTTCAGGTATTCACGCCCGTCGTCATCGCTGATGTAGCGGGTGGTCAGGCCCAGCGACACCTGGTTGGCATCGTCGAGGCGGTCGCGGCCTGAAAATCGCGTTTCCCGGAACAGCTGGTTGTAGCTGAAGGTCAGCTCGGCGCTGTCGAAGTCGGGCTGCGTGGACTGGTCGTCGTATTCACTGACCAGGTAGTAGACCCTGGGCTCAAGGGTCTGCAGCAGGTTCCTGCCCGCCAGCTTGGTGGGGCGCTCGAAGTACAGGCCGCCGTCGAGGCTGAGCAAGCCCGATCCCGCCGATGGGCTGTCGCTGAACAGCGGTTCGGTGGAGTTCAGCTCATATTCCAGGTAGCGATACTTGGCGGTGGGCTTGAGGAAGCCGTATTGCCACAGCAGCGGCAGGGTGGCGCCGCCTTCCATGTACAGGCGCTGCCCGGTGACGCTCTCTGAATCCGAATCGAAATAGGAGTACTGGGCGAGAAAGATCGGGTCGACCTTGAAGGGCGTATTGTCGCCGCGGAAGCTCGCGCTGATCTGCGGCAGTTTTTGGTAGTCTTCGTCGATATCGTCGGCCAGGGTCTGGAACTGCTGGAGTTCGACGCCGAGCAGCCAGTCCTCCCCCAGGTAATCCACGGAGCCCAGCTGCAGCAGGTTGGTTTTGCGCCTGGTATCCAGGCTGGATGTATTAAGGTCCTTGAAATAGTCGACATCGCTGACCTTGCTGTAATCCACCCGCGAGCGCCAGCGCTGCTCGAACAGGCCGTTGTGCTTGACGTTGGCCAGCCAGCGGTTGGTATCGCCCTGTTCCCCTTCATTTTGCAGCTGGTCATCGCTGGGCATGTAGGCTCCACCCAGGGACCAGAAGCCGGTGTTGCGGTTGATGTAGCGGCCCTCGAGCTCATGGTTCAGACCGCGGTCCTGGATCAGGCGCGGGGTGTACATGAGGTCGTAGTTGGGGGCCAGATTGAAGTAGATCGGTACTGCCACGTCCAGCCCGCCGCTGGAGTCGGAGCTGATATCGGGCCAAAGCAGGCCGGTGTGTCGGCGATCATCCAGCGGAAAGCGAACCCAGGGGACGTAGAGCACCGGAAATCCACCCAGGTCCAGCTTGGCCCCTGTTGCAGTGCCCAGCCCCTCCTCCAGGTCCAGCTTGATGCTGTCGGCGCGGATGGCCCACTCTTCATCGTCGGGAGCGCAGAAGGACATCCTGCCATCCTCGATGAACAGCAGGCCATTACTGTCCCGCCGCAGCTGCACCGCGCTGCCATGCACGTGCTGCTGGTGGAGAACAAATTCGCTGTCGCGGATGCGCGCTTCCCCGGTGTCGGCGGAGTACTGCGCTTCCTGGCCCCGCAACAGCAGTCCCGGTTCGCGCAGGGTGATGCCGCCGGATACGGTGCCCTCGCGCTCGGCGCGGTCGAAGTAACCATCTTCACCCCGGAGCTGACGATACCCCTGGTCAACCGTCACTCCACCCCGCAGGTAGACATCATCGCCCACCAATTCGGACTCGCTGGCGCGGGCGCGGATGTCTGAGGTCTCGGGGGTGGCGGTAAGGTCTGACTCGGCGAGCGGGTCCATGTAGCGCCCGCCACAGCTGCGGCATTGCTTGTCGCGCAGGGCCTCAGGCAGGGATTGCAGCGGCACCCAATCCAGCCCGGCGGTGTCGTTTGCCACGGCAGACCTTGCGGCCAGCACCGGCAGGGCCAGGCTCAGGGCAACGGCCAGGAGGCGCACTCTGGGTTTGGCGGGGCTGTGCGGGGGCGGATTCATCAGGGCAAGATGCATTTTCTGGTATAACACGGGATGATAATGCATCGCCCCGGGCTTGTCCGGGACTTTTTTGCCACAGGAGCCCCCTTGTCGACTGCTTCGCCTCATCTGCTGCCCTGGGCCCTGGCCGCCCTTGAACTACCCGGGGCCACCCCGGCAACGCTGTTGCCCGTGGCCGGCGACGCCAGTAACCGTCGCTATTTTCGCCTGCAGTGGCCGGGCCGGACTGCGATTGCAGTGGAGGCGCCTCCGGCGACCGAGAAAAACCGCGAATTCCTGGCGCTGCGCCAGTTGCTGGGTCGCGCCGGGGTGCGCGTACCGGACCTGCTGGCGGCGGACCTGGCGCAGGGGTTCATGTTGCTGGAGGACCTGGGGGACCAGCTGTTGCTGGGTCAGCTGGCGGAATCTACCGCAGATAACTGCTACGGAGGGGCGCTTGCCGTGTTGCGGCAGCTGGCGGCGATCGAGCCCGGGACGCTGGCGTCCCTGCCGGTGTACGACCGCGCCCTGCTGGCGGAAGAGTTCAGCCGCTTTCCCGCCTGGTTCCTGCAGCAGCTGCTGGGACTGGAGCTTGCTGACGCCGAATGCCACCTGCTGGCAGAGCTGGACGGCCTGTTGATCGGCAGTGCGTTGGCGCAGCCGCAGGTGCTGGTGCATCGGGATTTCCACAGTCGGAATCTGATGTGCCTGGCCGACGGCGAGCTGGCGGTAATTGACTTCCAGGACGCCGTGGTGGGGCCGGTCACCTATGATCCGGTGTCGCTGCTGAAAGACTGCTACGTGCGCTGGCCGCGGACGCGGGTGACGACCTGGGCGCTGGGCCACCGGGACGCCCTGGTCAGCCAGGGCTTGTTGCCTGCGGTGGATGACGCCACGTTTCTGCGCTGGCTGGACTGGATGGGTTTGCAGAGGCACCTGAAGGTGCTGGGCACCTTCGCCCGCCTCTACCTGCGAGACGGCAAGTCCGCCTACCTGCGGGATCTGCCGCTGGTCATCGCCTACATTCGCGAAGTGTTGGCTGCGCACGCCGGTGAGACCAGCGTGCTGGACGAATTCCGGGACTGGTTCGAACACACGGTGTTGACTGCGGTTGCTCGGCAGCCCTGGAGCAAGTCGCTGTGAAAGTGATGATCCTGGCGGCGGGGGTCGGGGAGCGCATGCGCCCTTTGACCGCACACACGCCCAAGCCCCTGCTGGAGGTCGGTGGCCGGCCGCTGATCGCCTGGCACATTGAGGCCCTGGCTGCCCTGGGCCTGGATGAGTTGGTGATCAACGTGTCCCACCTGGCTGCGCAGATCATTGACTGGTGCGGGGACGGCAGCCGCTGGGGGGTCCGCATTCGCTATTCCGCCGAACCCGAGCCGCTGGAAACTGCCGGCGGCATCCACCGCGCCCTGCCACTGCTGGGAGAGGCACCGTTCCTGGTAGTCAACGGCGATGTCTGGACCAGCTTCCCCCTGCAACGCCTGCTGGCCCGGCGCGACCTGCCCGCGGGGGCCGCACACCTGGTGCTGGTCGACAATCCGCCGCAGCACCCGGACGGCGACTTCTGCGTCTCAGACGAAGGTCTTGTCCGCGCCCGGCCGCCGGGGAAGCCCGGGCTGACCTATGCAGGTGTCGGCGTCTACACGGCGGGGTTCTTTGCCGACATGGCACCCGGCAAGTTGCCTCTGCGGCCGCTGTTGGATGTGGCTATCGCCCGGGGCAGGGTCTCGGGAGAACACTTCCGCGGTGCCTGGACCGATGTCGGCACGCCGCAGCGGCTGCGGGAGCTGGACGCCCGTCTGCTCCGTGTAAATGCCGGATCCGAGGATGATCTGACCTCCCATAGCCGCTAGAATGAGCGCCTGTTCATTTGCCGGAGTTTTCCCGTGACCGATTACCTCATCGCCCCGTCTATCCTGTCGGCAGATTTCGCACGCCTTGGCGAGGAGGTCGACCAGGTGCTGGCGGCGGGTGCGGATGTGGTGCACTTCGATGTCATGGATAATCACTATGTCCCCAACCTCACCATCGGGCCGATGGTCTGCAAGGCGCTGCGCAAGCATGGCGTGACCGCTCCTGTCGATGTGCACCTGATGGTCTCTCCGGTGGACCGCCTGATCGGCGACTTCGCCGAGGCCGGGGCCAGCTGGATCACCTTCCACCCCGATGCCACGATCCACGTCGACCGCTCCCTGCAGATGATTCGCGATGCCGGCTGCAAGAGCGGCCTGGTGTTCAACCCCCATGTCGGCCTGGACGTGCTCAAGTACGTGATGGACAAGGTGGATGTGGTGCTGCTGATGTCGGTCAACCCCGGATTCGGCGGCCAGTCCTTCATCCCCTCCACCCTGGACAAGCTGCGCGAGGCCAGGGCCCTGATCGATGCCTCCGGCTATCCCATCCGGCTGGAGGTCGACGGCGGCGTGTCGGCGAAAAATATCGGTGCGGTCGCGGCCGCGGGTGCCGATACCTTTGTCGCCGGCTCCGCGATCTTCAACCAGCCCGACTACGCCGCGGTGATTGCCGAGATGCGCGCGACGCTGGCGCAGGTGGGCGGCAGCTGATGAATCCTGAGCAGTTTGCCGCTCTCGCGGCCGAGGGCTACAACCGCATTCCGGTCAGCATGGAGGTGCTTGCCGACCTGGAAACCCCCATAAGTGCATACCGCAAGCTGGCGGAAGGCCCCTTTTCCTATTTCTTCGAATCCGTGCAGGGTGGTGAAAAATGGGGTCGCTACTCGATCATCGGCCTGCCCTGCCGCACCCTGTTGCGGGTCACCGACTACCGGGTGGATATCCTGGTCGATGACGAGGTCAACGAGTCCCACGAGGTAGAGGACCCGCTGACCTTCGTGGAGGAGTACCAGCAGCGCTACCGGGTGGCCCCGCAGGCAGACCTGCCCGTATTCCACGGCGGTCTGGTGGGCTATTTCGGTTACGACAGTGTGCGTTACGTCGAGCCCAGGCTGAAGGGGAAGGCGCCTCCTGACGAGTTGGGCAATCCGGATGTGCTGCTGATGCTGTCGGAAGAGGTGCTGGTGTTCGACAACCTGTCGGGCACCATCCGTATCATCGTCAACGCCGACCCGTCCCAGCCGGAAGCCCTGGCGCGCTCCCGGGCACGCTTGCGGGTGCTGGCGGAGAAATTGCGTGAACCTATGCCCCCGCTGCCGGACGTGGCCCTGCACGGTGCCGCTTCAGATACTCTGGAAAGCAGCGCCAGTTCCCACTTCGACGAGTCCAGGTTTGCCGACATGGTGAACCGCATCAAGGACTATGTACTGGCGGGGGACGTCATGCAGGTGGTGCCCTCCCAGCGCCTCGCGGTGCCCTTTACCGCGCCACCGCTGAACCTGTACCGTGCCCTGCGCAATCTCAATCCCTCGCCCTACATGTATTACCTGGACCTGGGTGATTTCCACATTGTTGGCTCTTCGCCGGAAATCCTCGCCCGCCTGCAGCAGGGTGAGGTCACGGTGCGGCCGCTGGCGGGCACGCGTCGCCGCGGCCACACCGAGGCCGAGGACCTGGCACTGGAGGCGGAATTGCTGGCGGATCCGAAGGAGATCGCCGAGCACCTGATGCTGATCGACCTGGGTCGCAACGACATCGGTCGCATTGCCACTACCGGTACGGTGCAGGTTTCCGACCAGATGGCTGTGGAGCGCTACTCTCATGTCATGCACATCGTGTCCAATGTCTGCGGCCAGCTGCGGCCCGGCAAGTCCGCCATGGATGTCCTGCGGGCGACCCTGCCGGCGGGCACTCTGAGCGGTGCCCCCAAGATTCGCGCGATGGAGATCATCGACGAGCTGGAGCCGGTGAAGCGCGGCGTTTACGGCGGCGCTGTGGGCTACATTTCCTGGGCGGGGGAAATGGACACCGCTATCGCCATCCGCACCGCGGTGATCAAGGGCGGCAAGCTCTACGTGCAGGTGGGGGCCGGGGTAGTTGCCGATTCCGTGCCGCGACTGGAGTGGAAGGAAACGCACAACAAGGCCCGCGCCATGTTCCGCGCGGCCTCCATGGTGCTGGCGGGGCTGGAACAGGCATGAGCCTGGATGCTCCTCGCGGGGTCCTGCAGGGGATGTGCCGGTGATTGAGAGGCCGGCCCGTCTGGAATAACCCTGTAGACGGTGAAGAACCCGCGCATGCTATAATTTCAGCCCTTTTCGTTATGACCCATGCCTGGCCGCCGCAGCGGGGCAGCAGGGATCAGCAGGTATTTTCCAGCTTTCAGGCCTGCGATTCCCCGCCCCGGAGATTTTTATGCCCAAGATACTGATGATCGACAATTACGACTCCTTTACCTGGAACATCGTGCAGTATCTGGGTGAGCTGGGTGCCGAGGTGCAGGTGGTCCGCAACGATGAGATCGAGGTTGCGGACATCCCGGGGCTGGCGCCGGACCGGATTGTCATTTCCCCCGGCCCCTGTACTCCCAACGAAGCGGGCATCTCCATGGCGGTCATCGCCGGCTACGCGGGCAAGCTGCCCATTCTGGGTGTGTGCCTGGGCATGCAGAGTATCGGTCAGGTGTACGGCGGGCAGGTGGTCCGCGCCCGCAAAGTGATGCACGGCAAGACCTCCCTGATCCATCACCGCGGGCAGGGTGTGTTCCGGGGGCTGAGCCAGCCCTTCGAGGCTACCCGCTATCACAGCCTGGTGGTGGCGGCGGAGGGTTTGCCCGACTGCCTGGAAATCACCGCCTGGACCGAAACCGGTGCCGGCGAAGTGGATGAGATCATGGGCCTGCGGCACCGGGAGCTGGCCGTAGAGGGGGTACAGTTCCATCCGGAATCGATCCTGACCGCCCACGGCCACGACTTATTGCGCAATTTTCTTGAGCTGGAGACGCGCTGATGGACATGCAACAGGCACTGGCGCGGCTGGTGGACAGGAACGACCTGGGCCGGGATGAAATGGCTGCGGTGATGAACACGGTGATGTCCGGCGGTGCCACGGACGCCCAGATCGGTGCGCTGCTGGTGGCCTTGCGGATGAAGGGCGAAACCATCGAGGAAATCGCCGGTGCCGCCCAGGTCATGCGCGAACTGGCGACACCGGTGGCGGTATCGGGACCGCACCTGGTTGACCTGGTGGGCACCGGCGGTGATGGCGCCAACCTGTTCAACGTGTCCACTGCGGCTACCTTTGTGGTGGCGGCCGCGGGCGCCCAGGTGGCAAAACACGGCAATCGCTCGGTTTCCAGCACCTCCGGTAGCTCCGACCTGTTGGAAGAGCTGGGTGTGCCCATGGACCTGAGTCCCGCCCAGGTAGCCCGCAGCATCGACAGCGTGGGCATGGGGTTCATGTTCGCTCCCGCCCACCACTCCGCCATGCGCCATGCTGTCGGCCCGCGCCGGGAGCTGGGCCTGCGTACCATATTCAATGTGCTGGGCCCGCTGACCAATCCCGCCGGCGTCAAGCGCCAGCTTGTGGGGGTGTTCAACCCGGCCCTGTGCCGTCCTCTCGCCGAGGTGCTGAAGATGCTGGGTAGCGAGCATGCCCTGGTCGTGCACGGGGAGGGCGGACTGGACGAAATGACGATCAGCGGCAGCACCGAGGTCGCCGAACTGGTACGTGGCACTGTGTCGACCTACCAGGTCACACCCGAGGACTTCGGCCTCCAGCGGCAGGATCTCGATGGCCTGACAGTCCGCAGTGCGGCGGAGTCGGCGACACTGATCCGCGGCGCCCTCGGGCGCAGCGACGACCAACTGGCGCGCAAGGCCGCGGCCATGATCGCCCTCAATGCCGGCGCCACGATTTATGTCAGCGGCCTGGCGGCTACCATCGCCGACGGTGTCGCGCTGGCGGATGATCTTATCGCCACCGGGCAGGCAATGGAGAAGCTGAAGGAATTTGTCAGCTTCACGCAGATGATGAGCAGCGGGGGGCACCGCTGATGAGCACGGTATCCACCATCCTGCGTCGCATCCTGGCGCGCAAGCAGGAAGAAGTTGCAGAGGGCAGGGCACAGCAGTCCCTCGCCGATCTGGAATCGCGGATCAGCGAGCAGTCCGCCACCCGCGGGTTTGCCGCGGCCCTGCAGAAAAGTGTGGCGCAGGCGCAGCCGGCGGTGATTGCCGAGGTGAAGAAGGCGTCGCCCAGCCGGGGCGTGATTCGCGAGGATTTCCAGCCCGGGCAAATTGCCGAGAGTTACCAGCGCGGCGGCGCTGCCTGCCTGTCGGTGCTGACCGACGTGGATTTTTTCCAGGGAGCGAACACCTATCTGGAGCAGGCCCGCGCGGCCTGTGAGCTGCCGGTACTGCGCAAGGATTTTACCGTTGATGTCTGGCAGGTAGTGGAGGCGCGGGCAATCGGCGCCGACGCGGTGCTGTTGATTGTGGCCGCGCTGGAGGATGCGCAGATGCAGGAGCTGGCGGCCGCCGCTGGGGCGTACGGTCTCGATGTGCTGGTGGAAGTGCATGATCGCGCCGAGCTGGAGCGCGCCCTGCGCCTGACGACGCCGTTGCTGGGTATCAACAACCGCGATCTGCACAGCTTTGACACATCACTGCAGACAACCATCGACCTGCTGCCCCATATTCCCGCGGATCGTGTCGTGGTGACGGAAAGCGGCATTCATACAGCGGAAGATGTGGCCTTGATGCGCGACGCCGGGGTGTTCAGTTTCCTGGTCGGCGAGGCCTTCATGCGTGCCCCTGAACCCGGTGACAGGCTGCGGGAGCTGTTTTTCCCCGCCTAGGCGCGCGAAGCCGGGCCTCAGCGGGTGCCGAAGACCACCATGGTCTTGCCGGAGACGGACACCAGTCCTTCCTCCTCCAGGTTCTTCAGTACCCGCCCCGCCATTTCCCGGGAGCAACCGACAATCTTGCCCAGTTCCTGGCGGGTAATCTTGATCTGCATGCCGTCCGGGTGGGTCATGGCGTCCGGCTGTTTGCACAGATCCAGCAGTGTATGGGCGATGCGCCCGGAGACATCGACGAAGGCCAGGTCTTTCAGTTTGCGGGTAGTACGGCGCAGGCGATTGCACATTTGCCGGGCAATGGCAAACAGGATGTCGGGGAACTGGCTGCGGAGCTGGTGGAAGCGTTCGTAGGAGATCTCCGCAACTTCACACTGCTCGCGTGCCACGACCATGGCGCTGCGTACTTCCTCTGTCCCGCCGAAAAGGCTCATTTCGCCAAAAAAGTCGCCGGCGTTGAGGTAGCTCACGACCATCATGTGATCGGGATGATCTTCTTCGTGCACCAGCACCGACACCGACCCTTCCAGGATAAGATAGAGGAAGTCGCTGTCGGCACCTTCTTCCAGGATCACATGCTTGGAGCGATATACCCTGCGATTGCAATGGCGGAGGAAGGTCTCCACGTTGGGTATGGTGTTGGTGATATGGGGCTTCAGCATTCAGCTTTCTTCCTTCCGCCGGCAATCGTGCCAAGCAATGGTACCGCACCCTCACAGCAAGTAAAACGCAAACCGCTATGCTAAGCTCGCGAACCTGGTGATATAGGGAAATCAACACTATGCAGGTGACGGTAAAGTGGGTGTACGGCGCCATGTTCCTCGGGGAATCCGGCAGTGGTCACAGCGTGGTCATGGACGGGCCGCCGGATCATGGTGGGCGCAACCTGGGGCCCCGCCCCATGGAAATGTTGCTGCTGTCAGTGGGCGGGTGTGCGTCATTTGACGTGATGAGCATGTTGCAGAAGTCGCGCCAGCAGGTGGTAGATTGCCGGGTGGAAATCGCGGCCGAGCGCGCCGATGCAGTCCCGGCCGTGTTCACCAAAATCCACCTGCACTTCGTGGTTACGGGCGTTGAGCTGAAAGAAAAGCAGGTGCAGCGGGCGGTGGAACTGTCAGCGGAAAAATACTGCTCGGCATCCATCATGCTGGGTGCCGCGGGGGTGGCGATGAGTCACAGTTTCGAAGTTGGTGAGTTTGTCCCCTAGAGGGGACCGGTCAGAAATGGTAACTGCTGCGGGTCATCAGTTTCGACACCGCGCTCATCAGCTCCTTGACCGGCGCGGGCAGGTCCGCGCCGCCCGCGGCCAGGGCGTTCTCTCCGTGCCGCTCCTCGTCTGCCAGCATCTGCTGGAGTATAAGCTGTGACTTGCGATCATCTGCGGGCAACTGCTTGAGGTGATCCTTGAGGTGTCGGCAGACGCGCTCCTCGGTGGCGGCGACAAATCCCAGGCTCCATTTGTCGCCGACGGCGCCGGCGCCGGCGCCGAGCAGGAAGGAGAGGCCGTACCAGGCGGGATTCAGCGTACTGGGGCGGCTGTTGAGCTCACGCAGGCGCTCGGCACACCAGGCCAGGTGGTCTTCCTCCTCCCGCGCTGCCTGGCGCATTTCCTCGCGGACTGCCGGCAGCTTGGCGGTCAGTGCCTGGCCCTGGTACAGGGCCTGGGCGCAGACTTCCCCGGTGTGGTTGACCCGCATCAGGCCGGCGATGTGACGCCGCTGGCTGTCGTTGAAGCTGCTGTCGCGATGCCCGTTCGCAGGTGAAAGCCGGGTGGCCGGCTGGACGCGGTTGTTCAGCGTGCGCAGCACCGTGTCGGCTTCAGCCAGCAGTCGGTCCAGCAGGGTCAGTTGGCGGGCTCTCATGGGGCATACTCCAGTGATGGCTCGGGAACTAACTATAGCGCGCCAGCGCGCGCCAACCAATGTCCCGACGCAGGGTCATGCCGTCCCAGCTGATTTGCCCCGCGCCCTGGTAGCAGCTGCGCTGGGCGCTGGCGATGTCCGTGCCCAGCGCGGTAACGCAAAGCACCCGCCCGCCGCTGGTCACGATGTTCCCGTTTGCCAGCGCGGTGCCGGCGTGAAAAACCTTCACCCCTTCCGGCAGGTCTGCGTCCAGGCCGTGGATGGGGAATCCCTTGCCATAGTCGCCCGGGTAGCCTCCCGCGGCCAGTACCACGCCGATGGCGCAGCGCGGGTCCCAGTCGGCACTGACCTGGTCGAGCTGGCCGTCCAGCGCGGCGTTACACAGCGCGACCAGGTCCGACCGCAGGCGCATCATGATGGGCTGGGTCTCCGGGTCGCCGAACCGGCAGTTGTACTCGATCACCTTCGGCTCGCCCTTGGCCGAGATCATCAGCCCCGCGTACAGGAAGCCGGTGTAGGCGTTGCCTTCGGCCGCCATGCCGCGGACGGTGGGCAGGATCACCTCATCCATGACCCGCTGATACACTGCATCGGTGACCACCGGGGCCGGTGAATAGGCGCCCATGCCGCCGGTATTGGGGCCGGTGTCACCATCGCCGATACGCTTGTGATCCTGGCTTGTGGCCATTGGCAGCACATGCTCGCCGTCCACCATGACAATGAAGCTGGCTTCCTCGCCTTCCAGGAATTCTTCTATCACCACCCGGCAGCCGGCGTCGCCAAAGGCGTTACCTGCCAGCATGTCGGTGACTGCGGCCTCCGCCTGTTCCAGAGTTTCTGCCACGATCACGCCCTTGCCTGCAGCGAGGCCATCGGCCTTGACGACAATCGGGGCGCCCTGTGCCCGCAGATAGGCGAGTGCGGGTTCAAGTTCGGTGAAGTTGGCGTAGGCGCCAGTGGGAATGTGGTGCCGGGCAAGGAAATCCTTGGTGAATGCCTTGGAGCCCTCCAGCTGCGCAGCACCCCGGCGTGGGCCAAAGCAGCGCAGCCCCCGTTCGCAGAAGTAGTCCACCACGCCTTCGACCAGTGGGGCTTCGGGGCCGACGATGGTCAGGCTGACACCCTGTTCCTCGGCGAATGCTGCGAGGCCGGCGAAATCCATGGTATCGATGGCGACATTCTGCACCCCCGGCTCGGTGGCGGTGCCGGCATTGCCCGGCGCCACATAGACCCGCTCCACCCCCGCGGCCTGGGCCGCTTTCCAGGCCAGTGCGTGTTCGCGGCCGCCGCTGCCGATGATCAGTACTTTCATGGGTTTGCTCCCGGGTTCAGTGGCGGAAATGGCGCATGCCGGTAAAGACCATGGCCATGCCATGCTCGTCCGCCGCCGCAATCACCTCCTCGTCACGGATGGAACCGCCCGGTTGTATCACTGCGGCAATGCCGGCCTGGCCGGCGCTATCGATGCCGTCCCGGAACGGGAAAAAGGCATCCGAGGCCATCACTGATCCCTGCACTGCCAGCCCCGCGTGCTCGGCCTTGATCGCGGCGATGCGGGCGGAATTGATGCGGCTCATCTGGCCGGCACCGACGCCGACTGTCTGGCCGTTGCTGGCGTAGACAATGGCGTTGGACTTGACGAACTTGGCCACTTTCCAGGCAAACAACAGGTCGCGCATCTGCTGGTCGCTGGGGCGCAATTTGCTGACCACTTTCAGGTCCGCCTCGGTCACCATGCCCAGGTCGCGGTCCTGCACCAGGAGGCCACCGTTCACCCGCTTGTAATCCAGCGCCGGTACGCTGGTACCCCACTGGCCGCAGGCCAGCAGGCGCACGTTCTGCTTCGCGGCCACCACCTCGCGTGCTTCGTCGCTGACGCCGGGGGCGATGATCACTTCCACGAACTGGCGTTCGACAATGGCACGGGCGGTGGCTGCGTCCAGCTCACGGTTGAAGGCGATGATGCCGCCGAAGGCAGACTCCGGGTCGGTGGCGAAGGCGAGGTTGTAGGCGTCCAGCAGGCTGTTGGCCACGGCCACGCCGCAGGGGTTGGCGTGCTTGACGATAACGCAGGCGGGCTCGGCGAAATTTTTCACGCACTCCAGCGCGGCATCGGTATCGGCAACATTGTTGTAGGACAGTTCCTTGCCCTGCAGCTGGCGCGCCGTGGCGATACCCGCCTCGGCGGGCTGGGCCTCGATATAGAACGCCGCCTGCTGGTGGGGGTTCTCGCCATAGCGCATTTCCTGGACCTTGTGGAACTGGGTATTGAAGGTGCGGGGGAAGGCCGCGGAGCCGCCGGGAACCAGGCCGCCAAAGTGATTGGCGATGGCGCCATCGTAGGCCGCGGTGTGTTCGTAGGCCCTGATGGCCAGATTGAAGCGGGTCGCCAGCGTTGTGGCGCCATGGTTGGCGCGCATTTCCGCAATGATGTCATCGTAGTCGCTGGCATTGACCACGATATTCACCCAGCGGTGGTTCTTGGCTGCGGCCCGGACCATGGTCGGGCCGCCGATGTCGATGTTCTCGATGGCGTCCTCCAGCGTGCAATCGGGCTTTGCCACGGTCGCCGCAAAGGGGTACAGGTTGACCACAACCATGTCGATGGCCGCGATCCCGTGCTCGGCCATGACTGCATCGTCCTGGCCGCGGCGGGCGAGAATGCCGCCGTGCACCTTCGGATGCAGGGTCTTGACCCGGCCGTCCATCATCTCCGGGAAGCCGGTATAGTCCGCCACCTCGGTGACCGCCAGGCCGTTCTCCTGCAGCAGTCGATAGGTGCCGCCGGTGGACAGCAGCTCCACGCCCAGGTCACGCAGGGCGGAGGCGAAGGCCACGATGCCGGTTTTATCGGAAACGCTGAGCAGCGCGCGCTTGACGGTTACGGGGTGGGAGTCAGTCATGGTTTTGAGGTTGCCTGTCAGCTTTTGTCGGAGATGAGGTTGTATTGCTTGAGCTTCTTGCGCAGCGTGCCGCGGTTCAGCCCCAGCATGTGCGAGGCGCGGGTCTGGTTGTTGCGGGTATGCTGCATGACTTCCCGCAGCAGCGGTGCCTCCACCTGGGAGAGCACCAGGTCATAGAAGCCGGTGGTGATCTGTCCGTCCAGCTCGGCGAGGTAGTTGCGTACCGCGAGGGTAACCGCATCATGCAGGGGACTGCCCGCCAGTTGCCCGGTGTTGCCGTCGTTGCCGCTGGCGTTGATCGGGGTAACGGTTGCTTGCTGGTGTTGCGTCTCTGGCCCGGTCATGCGGCAAGGTCCTTTGCGCCGTCGCGCAGCTTCAGTTGTTCAATCATGCGCAGCTGTGCGCGGCCTTCGGTGAGGGCATTGAAATCCTGCCGGCACGCCCCGAGCCGGGGGTGATGCTGCAGGAACCAGCCGACGTGTTTGCGGGCGATGCGTGCGCCCATGAAGTCGCCGTAAAAGGCGTGCAGGGCACTGACATGGGCATGCAGCAGCGCCAGCTGCTCTTCGAGCTGCGGCTCCGGGGGTGTCACCCCGGTTGCCAGCCGGGTGGCGATCTGGCCGCAGAGCCAGGGCCGGCCCTGGGCGGCGCGGCCAATCATGACGCCGGCGGCGCCGGTGTGGCGTATGACCGCCTCGGCCTTTTCCGCCGAGTCGATATCGCCATTGGCAAAGACCGGGAACGCCGTGGCGGCGACAATGGTCGCGATGGTGTCGTATTCCACCTCGCCGTGGAAGGCACAGGCCCGTGTGCGGCCGTGCACTGCCAGGGCGGCAATGCCGGCATCCTCGGCGATACGGGCAATGGTGACGCCATTGCGTGTCGACGGTTCCGGGCCGGTGCGGATTTTCAGGGTGACGGGAACCGGTACCGCAGCCACCACCGTCTCGAGGATCGAACGAACCAGCGCCTCATCCGCCAACAGCGCGGAGCCCGCAGCCTTGCGGCACACCTTCTTCGCCGGACAGCCCATGTTGATGTCGATGACCTGGGCTCCGAGGGCCACATTGTAGCGGGCAGCCTCGGCCATCTGCAGTGGGTCGTTGCCGGCGATCTGTACCGAGCGGGGTTCCAGTTCGGCATCGTGGCGGGTGCGGAGCAGGGTCTTGGCAGTGCCGCGCAGACGCGGGTTGGCGTTGACCATTTCCGAAACCACCAGGCCCGCCCCCAGCCGGGCGCAGAGCCGCCGGAAGGGCAGGTCGGTCACGCCCGCCATGGGCGCAAGGGCCACGGGGTTGGACAGCTTGTAGGGCCCGATCTGCAGCATTGCGAGAGCGTCTGGCGGTGATTTCACGAGGTCGGGTATGATACTCGACCGCTCCCCGGGGTTAAAGCGCGTTGGCTAAAAAATCGCCAGGGGGTTGCGGCGGCCGGTTGCTCAGGCGAGCCTGCCTCGGAGGCAGACCCAGTCCTCGCGCTCCCCGACCACCGCTATTTCAAGGCGGTCGCGGTAGTGGGCGCAGAGCTCCGCCGCCTGACTGTTCAGCAGGCCCGACAGCATCAGGGTGCTGCCCGGTTTCAACAGGTCCAGCAGGGTTCCGGAGAGCGCCATCAGCGGCCCCGCGAGGATGTTGGCGACCACCAGATCCGCCTGTTGTCGCCATTGATCAATGGCATCGGTTCCCGGCAGGGCGACCTCCAGGGCGCTGTCGGGGATATGATTGCGGACACAGTTGTCGCGGCTGGCAACCAGTGCCTGCGGGTCATTGTCCACCGCCAGGGCGCGGGCTGCGCCCAGTTTCAGCGCCGCCACCGCGAGGATGCCGGAGCCGCAACCGTAGTCCACGACCCGGCAGCCAGTCAGCGACATGCCGTCGAGCTGGGTCAGGCACAGGGCAGTGGTGGGGTGGGTGCCGGTGCCGAAGGCCAGGCCCGGGTCCAGCAGCAGATTGACGGCTTCCGGTTCGGGCGGTTCCAGCCAGCTGGGGCAGACCCAGAGCCGTTCCCCGAATTGCATCGGTCGGTAGTGGGAAATCCACTCCCGCTCCCAGTCCTTGTCCTCCAGAATTTCCACCCGCTGGTTGCAGCTCGCAAGCAGCTCGCCGGGAAACTGGGCCAGCACCCCGGTCATCTCGGTGTCTGCGGTGTAGAGGCCGGTAAGCCGGGTCTGGTGCCACAGGGGTGTCTCGCCAACGCCGGGCTCCAGCACCGGCTGGTCGGCGTTGTCCTCCATGGTCACGGCGACCGCGCCCGTGGCCAGCATGAGCTCTTCCAGCGCGGCGACCTGGTCCGGGGCGGTGTCCAGCCGGAGTTGCAGCCAGCTCACTAAGCCCAGTCTTCCAGCTTGCTTTCAAGATAGTGAATGCTGACTCCGCCGGCCTGGAAGGAGCGGTCCCGGACCAGTTCCCGGTGCAGGGCGGTGTTGGTGCGTATGCCCTCAATAACCAGTTCGTCCAGCGCCTGGCGCATCCTGGCGAGCGCGCACTCGCGGGTTTCGCCGTAGCTGATGATCTTGGCGATCAGGGAGTCGTAGAACGGTGGCACCGTGTAACCGTCGTAGAGGTGGGAGTCCACCCGGATCCCCGGTCCGCCCGGCGCGTGGAAGGTCGTGACCTTGCCCGGGGAGGGCATGAAGGTTTGGTGGTCCTCGGCATTGATGCGGCACTCGAAGGCATGCCCCCGGAACACCACATCCTCCTGGCGCACGGACAGGGGCATGCCGCTGGCAATGCGCAGCTGCTCGCGAACGATGTCGATGCCCGTAATCATCTCGGTGACCGGATGCTCAACCTGGACCCGGGTGTTCATCTCGATGAAGTAGAAGCCGCCGTCCTCGTACAGGAATTCGAACGTGCCGGCACCGCGGTAACCGATCTCAATGCAGGCGGCCACACAGGCTTCCGCGACCTGGGCCCGCAAGTGTTCGTCCACCCCCGGTGCTGGCGCTTCTTCCAGTACCTTCTGGTGCCGGCGCTGCAGGGAGCAGTCGCGGTCCCCGAGGTGGATGGCGTTGCCCTGGCCATCGGCGATGACCTGTACTTCCACATGGCGCGGCTTCTGCAGGAATTTCTCCAGATACACCACGCTGGAACCGAAGGCGGCTCCGGCCTCGGCCTGGGTGAGCTGGACGGAGTTCAGCAGGGCGGCCTCGTTGTGGACTACCCGCATGCCGCGGCCGCCACCGCCGGCGGCTGCCTTGACGATCACGGGGTAACCAATGCGCCGCGCTACCTCCAGGGTGCGCTCGGCGTCGTCGGTCAGGGGGCCATCGGAGCCGGGGACCGTGGGCACCCCGGCCTTTTTCATCGCCTCAATGGCAGAGACCTTGTCGCCCATCAGGCGAATGGTGTCCGCCCGTGGGCCGATGAAGATAAAGCCGCTCTTTTCCACCTGCTCGGCAAAGTCAGCGTTTTCCGCCAGAAACCCGTAGCCCGGGTGGATGGCTGTCGCGTTGGTTATTTCGGCTGCGCTGATGATGGCGGGTATGTTGAGGTAACTGGCGGTGGAGGCGGCGGGGCCGATACAGACTGATTCGTCGGCGAGACGGACGTGCATCAACTCCCGGTCGGCCTTGGAGTGGACGGCGACGGTCTTGATGCCCAGTTCCTTGCAGGCCCGGAGAATGCGCAGGGCGATCTCACCGCGATTGGCGATGAGTACCTTTTCCAGCTTGGCCATGGTGTATTCCTCTGCTTGCGGCGCTCGGGCGCCGGGGGCTGTGTCAGACGATGGAGAACAGGGGCTGCTCGAATTCGACCGGCTCGCCGTTGTCGACCAGAATGGCCTCAATGGTGCCGGCCTTGTCGGCTTCGATCTGGTTCATCATCTTCATGGCTTCGACGATGCAGAGGACATCGCCAACCTTGACGGTTTGACCCACTTCCACGAATGCGGGGGAGGTCGGTGAGGGGGAGCGATAGAAGGTGCCCACCATGGGCGAGGTGATGACCTTGCCGCTGCTGACCGGCGCGCTTGCCGCGGCAGGTGCCGCCGCAGGCACGGGGGCAGCCGGCGCGGGGGCCGGCGGGGGCGGCGGGGGGGCATAGGCTGCCATCATGGGCTGGGCGCTGTTGCGGCTGATGCGCACCGATTCCTCGCCCTCCTTGATCTCTATCTCATCGATGTTGGACTCTTCCAGCAACTCGATCAGCTTCTTGACTTTGCGAATGTCCATATTGGGCTCTCTCTGGTTATCGGTTAAGGCTGTTCCAGGCTGCGGATCGCGGCCAGTAATCCAAGTTCATAGCCCTGGGCACCGAGGCCGCAGATGACGCCGCGGGCCAGGTCCGAGAAGTAGGAGTGCTGCCGGAAAGGCTCGCGGGCATGGGTATTGGACAGGTGTATCTCGATAAACGGAATGGCCACCGCTGCCAGCGCGTCGCGCAGGGCGACACTGGTGTGGGTGAAGGCGGCGGGGTTGATCAGGATGAAATTCACGCCTTCGCGGCGGGCATCGTGGATGCGTTCCACCAGTTCATATTCGGCATTGCTCTGCATTGTCAGCAGGTGGTGGCCCCGTTCGGTCGCCAGGGTGGCGAGGGTGCGGTTGATGTCCGCCAGTGTCGCGTGCCCGTAGATTGCCGGCTCGCGCTCACCGAGCAGGTTCAGGTTAGGGCCGTGCAATACCAGAATGGTGGCCATGATTCCCCGCCGTTGCTCTCATCGACCTTATTGGGCGGATTCTCGCGCAAAAGCGCTGTGCTGTCCATGTTTAATGTTATTTTTTGGGAAATAGCGGCCGTTAGCCGCCATTTAGGCGAATTTAGCAATTTTCCAGACGATGGCTGCACACAGTCCACTGTTTCGCCGTGTTTCCAGGATAATGGCAGAAAAGCGGGGTATTTTCCGGGAAAACATCAGATATTGCCGACAATATTGCCTGTCACGGGAGAAGCCGTGTCCAGAGCCCGCAATACGGTGCTCTTGGTCAGGATCTGCGGCAGGATCAGCGGCGCGGCGGCCGGGTCAGCCGGGTACAGCACATACAACGGGATCCCCGTGCGCCCGTGTTCGCGCAGGAAGCCGGCGATCTCCGCATTGTGGTTGGTCCAGTCGGCGACCAGGTAAGCGACATCGCGCTCCGCAAATGCCTCCTGTATGTCAGCGGTGTTCAGCACGGCGCGTTCGTTGGCAATGCAGGTGATGCACCAGTCCGCGGTGACATCGACGAACACCGCGCGCCCCTGCCGGCGCAGTTCGGCAACGGTTGCCGTTGACCAGGCAGGTTCCGCAGTTGCCAGGGCCCGGTCGTCGCCGGCTTCCAGCGGCGACCGCCACAGGCCCAGCATAAGCCCCAGGACCAGGCAGGAGAGGGCCAGAGTCCGGCGCCACCAGGCGCCGTGCCACAGCCACAGACCCAGGGCCAGCAGCAGTGCGCCGGTCAGCGCCGCGGCCATGGTGTCGACCCCGGTCTGGCGCCCGGCCACCCACAGCAGCCAGATCGCGCTGGCATAGAGTGGAAAAGCGAGCAGCTGCTTCAGGGTTTCCATCCAGGGTCCGGGCCGGGGCAGCCAGTTGCGGGCACGGGCACTATAGCCGAGTAGTAGCAGGGGCGCGGCCATGCCGGCCCCGAGAGCGAAAAATACGGCCAGCGCCACGGCAGCCGGCTGGGTGATGGCGAATCCCAGCGCCGTCCCCATGAAGGGGGCAGTGCAGGGGCTGGCCACCACCACTGCCAGCACGCCGGTGAAGAAACTGCCGCTGTCGCCCTGGCGGCCGGCGAGGCCGCTGCCGACGTTCATCAGGCCGCCCCCCAGTTGCAGCATCCCGGACAGTGACAGCCCCATGACCAGGAACAGGTAGGCGAGGGCAATCACCAACGCGGGCGACTGCAGCTGGAA
The DNA here is from genome assembly GCF_040222615.1 of Haliea sp. Classification (GTDB taxonomy): domain Bacteria; phylum Pseudomonadota; class Gammaproteobacteria; order Pseudomonadales; family Halieaceae; genus Haliea. The sequence goes on along the minus strand of NZ_JAVKCQ010000215.1, from coordinate 10,416 downwards.
GCCCCAGCCAATGGCCTGCCCGGCGCGCTGCAGCAGGATCAGCGCGGTGGCGACCGCAAGAAAGCTCAGCACCACGCCAGTCGCGTAGAGCCAGCTGTGACGCAAGCGTTCGTGGCTGGTGCTGCGGGCGAAGCCCAGCACTTTCAGGGACAGGATGGGGAACACGCACGGCATCAGGTTGAGTATCGCCCCACCGAGGAACGCCAGCAGCATCATGTAGGGCAGACTGGCCAGCGCCGCTGCGGGCTTTGCTGCTTCCGGGGCGGCGGCCTGCCGGGCAGGCAGCGCCACCGGGCTGGCGCTGCCGCTGGCAAAATCAATATCGAACATTTCGGTCCGGGGCGGATAACACAGCCCGGCGTCGGCGCAGCCCTGGGATTTCACCGTCAACCTGGCGTACTGTGGCACATCGGCGGCTCGCAGCCGCACATCGGCATCCAGGTAATAGACCCGCACTTCGCCAAAAAACTCGTCGTGGCGCTCCAGGGCCTCGGGCAGTTCAACATCCAGGGGAATGGTGCTGCCGGCGCTTTGCAGGGAGAATTCGAAAGCGTGCTGATAAAGATAGTAGGTGTCGGCTATTCGCCAGTACAGCCGCATGGCGCCCGAGGGTTGAGCTTCTACAGCCAACTGGTAGGCTGCTTCCACCGGGAGGAACTCCGGCTGGCTGAAAGTTACCGCCGCCGCACCGGTGCCGGGCAACTGGGCCAGGCTCAGGCTGCTGCAGAGCCAGAGCAGGCTGGCGAGCACAAACCGCATGGATGTTCCTTTTGCCTGTTGCGGCCCTGCCGCGACGGCCGACATTGTAGCAGTGCCGCCGCGGCAGCCCAATTTGACGCGGGCCCCGGAGCCTGCGCTGGTGGTATAGTGTGACGCCTGTGGGGCCCGTAAGTTTCGCGAGGCCGGAGAGTTTTAAAGGAGTACGAACTGTGCAATTTCTGAAGCTGTTGGCTTTTGCTTTGTGTGTTCTGGCCCTGCCTGGTGCGCGGGCCGCGCAGGCTCAGGCTGTTCTGGAGGATGCCTGGGTGCGCGCCCTGCCGCCTACCCAGGCCAACACCGCTGCCTATGTCACTGTACGCAATCTGGGCGACGGGCCACTGTCCATCTCCGGGGCCAGTGCCTCGCTGGCAGCCAGCGTTGAACTTCACGATACGGTCGAGGTAGACGGCATGCTGCGGATGCGGCAGCAGAAGTCGGTTACTGTGCCGGCGGGGGAATCGGTAGCCTTTGCGCCCGGGGGGCTGCACCTGATGTTGCTCGGCCTGGAGAGAATGCCTGCGGTGGGCGAGATGCTTGAGCTGTGCCTGGAAGTCGACGGTGCGCCCCTGTGCACCCAGGCCGAAACCCGGCGTGCGCCGGCCGGCACTGGCGCTAATCACCAGCACCACCATTGACAGACACCGCTGGCGGTTCGCCGCGGAAGGAGATCCGGGATGACAGGATTCAGGAATACGCTGGCCCGCTGGCGGGACGATTACCTGCCGCAGAAGGGCTGGGCCTATGGCGTGCTGGTGGGCGTGGGCCTGTACCTGCTGTTCTCGGTGCTGGTCGGCATGTACTGGAGCGTCACGCCGGCGCCTTTTGACGTCAGCGAGAAGGCCACGGCCTACGCCGCCGAGGATGGCGCCCGGACCACCACCGGTTCGACTACCACCGCGGCACTGGTCGGCGCCATGGAAACCCTGCTGGAGAAGCGCGGTGGTTACCTGTCAAACGATGTGTTTCCTCCCGGCGCATGGCTGGATAATGTGCCCAACTGGGAGTTCGGCGTCCTGATCCAGTCCCGGGATCTGGCCCGGGCCATGCGGGAAGTGTTCAGCCGGTCCCAGTCCCAGTCCCGGGAGGACCCGGACCTGTCCCTGGCCGAGCCCAAGTTCAACTTCAACTCCGACAGCTGGATGCTGCCGGCCACCGAAAGCCAGTATCGCGAGGGCGTCGAGCTGCTGCGCAGCTATCTGCGGCGACTGGAGAACTCCGGCGACAGCGACGCGCAGTTTTATGCGCGGGCAGACAACCTGCGCTACTGGCTGTCCACAGTCAGCTCCCGGCTGGGCAGCCTGTCCCAGCGCCTGAGCGCCAGTGTAGGCCAGCGCCGTCTCAACACCGACCTGGCTGGTGACGACAGCGCCCGCCAGTCCACTCCGGCTCCGGAAGAGATCATGGTGCAAACGCCCTGGACCGAAATTGATGATGTGTTCTTCGAGGCCCGCGGCACCGCCTGGGCGCTGATTCATTTCCTCAAGGCGGTGGAACTGGACTTTGCCGATGTCCTGGCCAAGAAAAACGCCCAGGTCAGCCTGCAGCAGATCATCCGGGAGCTGGAGGCGACCCAGCAAGCGGTGTGGAGCCCGGTCATCCTCAACGGCAGCGGGCTGGGCTTGTTGGCCAACCACTCGCTGGTGATGGCGTCCTATATCAGCCGCGCGAACTCGGCCATGATCGACCTGCGCGACCTGCTGGCGCAGGGCTAGTCAATTACTTGCGGTCGTAGCGCAGCCGCGTGCCGGTGTCCAGCGACAGCCGGATTTCGGTGGCGCTGATTGACTCTGGGAAGTAGGTGCCCGATAGCTTGGCGTCGAGGAGACTGGCGCCTTCGAGGTTGGTTTCCCGAAAATCGATACCGCTCAGGTCCGCATTGCGAAAGTAGGAGTTGCTGAAGTCAAGGCCGCGGGCATTCATGTTGCGCAAGTCCCTGCCGCGGTAGTCGCCACTTTTCAGTTCGCTGGTGTCCAGTTTGTCGCGCTGTTCGTTGAAGCCCTTGATATCCTCGTTGCGCAGCAGCTGGTAGAGGGGATCCTGTTTGATATAAGGCTTGCTCATGGTGACCTTCCAGAAGATGTTGGGCAGTAAGAAAATCGGCAATATTGGCCATAGCTTAAGCCACCCGGTCGGTCATGCCTAGCGCAGCCGTGCGCAACGCGCCGCAGCGCACCCAGCTTGAGGGGTTTCTGCTGACCCGGCAGTGGCGCGACTCCGCTGCAGGAATAGAGCTGGAGCTGTGGTTTGCCACCGCTTCCGGGCCCTTGCAGGTGGTGATCGACGGCGAGCGCAGCGTGTTTTTTCTCGCGGTCGCAGAGGCGGAGCAGCACCGTGGCCTGCTGGCGTTGCAGGCCGGGGTCGAAGTGGCGCCGGTGGCGCTGAAGAGCTTTCGCCTGCAACCGGTAGTCGCTGTGTACAGCCGCAGCTATCGCCAGTCCCGGCAGCTTGCCGACCAGCTGCGGGAGCGGGGCGCGGAGCCGCTGGAGGCCGACATCAATCCTGCGGACCGCTTCCTGATGGAGCGCTTTATTGCCGGAGGTGCCCGCATTGCGGGCATCCCGGTGCGCTGCGGTAATTTTGTCCGCATGCGGGAGGCAGCGCTGCGACCGGCGTCTCTGCGACCTGTCCTCAAAATCCTGTCGTTCGATATCGAAACCGCGATGGAGGGGCTGCAACTGTACTCCATCGCGGTCCACGGCACGGCCCCCGATGGCGAGCACCGGCAAGTATTCATGCTTGGCGAGGACGCGGCTGGCGAGCAGGTAACGGCCTCACCCTCGCAGCTGGCCCTGCTGGAGGACTTCCTGCAGTTCGTTGCACGCTACGACCCCGATGTGCTGGTGGGCTGGAACGTGGTCAATTTCGATACCTGGTACCTGCAGCGGCTGGCGGACAGTCTGGGTGTCCCCCTGGGCCTCGGCCGAACGGGCGCTTCGGTGCAGTGGCGGGAGCTCGATGAAGACGGGGAACGGCGCACCGCCCGGGTGCCCGGGCGTCTGTTGCTGGACGGTATCGAACTGCTGCGGGCCGCGTTCTACCGCTTCGACAGCTTTTCCCTGGAGGCTGTATCGCGCGAGTTGCTGGGCGAGGGCAAGCTGCTGCACGGCAACGACCGCGGCGAGGAGATCGGGCGCCTGTTCCGGGAAGACAAACCCCGGCTGGCGGCCTATAACCTGCGTGACTGTGAACTGGTGTCCAGGATATTCGCCGCAACCCGGTTGCTGGACTTTGCCCTGGCTCGCAGTGTCATCACCGGGCTGAACCCGGACCGCCTCGGCGGCTCGGTGGCCTCCTTCGACAATCTTTACCTGCCGCGGCTGCACCGGGCCGGTTTCGTAGCGCCCAATGCCAGTAGTGACCACAGCGCGAGTCCCGGTGGCTTCGTGCTCGAGTCCCAGCCGGGCCTCTACGACCACGTGCTGGTGCTGGATTTCAAGAGTCTCTATCCCAGTATTATTCGCACCTTCGCCATCGACCCGCTGGGGCTGGCCCTGGGTCTGCACGGTGACCTGGTTGAGGGCGATACTGTGCCGGGTTTTGCCGGGGCCCGCTTCGCCCGGACCGGCCATATCCTGCCGGCCCTGATAACTGCGCTCTGGGAGCAGCGCGACGCTGCCAAGGCGGCGGCAGATGGGCCACTGTCCCAGGCCATCAAGATCATCATGAATTCCTTCTACGGTGTGCTCGGCAGCCCCGGTTGCCGGTTCTTCGATGCCCGTCTGGCCAGCAGTATCACCCGCCGGGGTCATGAGATTCTGTTGCGGACCCGCGAGCGCATTGAAGCGAGTGGCCACCGGGTAATCTACGGTGACACCGACTCGGTATTTGTCTGGATCGCAGATGCGGGTAGCGATGCCGAGGCCGAGCGGGCCGGCAGGTCCCTGCAGGCAGATTTGAACAGCTGGTGGCGACAGCGGGTGCAGCTGGAGTTCGGACTGGACAGCGCGCTGGAGCTGGAATTCGAAACCCACTACCGCCGTTTCCTGATGCCCACCATCCGCGGCTCGGAGAAAGGCAGCAAGAAGCGGTATGCCGGTCTGGTGGGTAGCGGGGAGAGCCAGCGACTGGTGTTCAAGGGGCTGGAGAGCGTGCGCAGCGACTGGACCCGGTTGGCGCGGGATTTCCAGGAGGAGCTCTACCGGCGGGTATTCCTCAATGAGCCCTGGGAGGACTATGTGCGAACCGTAACTGCCGAGCTGTTGGCAGGCCGGCTCGACTCTGGCCTGGTCTATCGCAAGCGCCTGCGGCGCCGTCTGGACGATTACCAGCGCAACGTGCCGCCCCATGTGCAGGCCGCCCGCCGTTACCCGGAAAGATCACTGCCACTGCCGCGCCGTGGCGACTGGATAGAATATGTGATTACCACCGCGGGGGCGGAACCGGCCGCAGCACCGAGGGCTCCGCTGGATCACGAGCACTATGTGGAGCGGCAGCTGGAGCCTGTGGCGGACGGTATCCTGGGCTTGCTGGGGACGACCTTCAGCGCCGTGACCGGGCGCCAGATCGACCTGTTCTGAGAGGGTGTCCTGTCACCCTGGGGCGACACTAGTCGCCGAAGAACTCCGCCCGCAGCGCCGGGTAGTCCGCCGCCGGCAGCCGTGGCCCGAAGTTCGCCACCACCCGCCCGGCCGCCAGGCTCGCAAAGCGCCCGGCGGAGGCGTAGCCCTCGCCGCGACCCAGGGCGTACAGAAAGGCGCCGGCGAACATGTCACCGGCACCGTTGCTGTCCACGGCCTGCACCCGATGTGGAGGGATGTCCTCCAGTCGCTCGCCGTCCCAGGTAATCGCGCCCTCGGCGCCGCAGGTGATGACGAAACTGCGGGCAACCGGCTTCAGCCGTTCAATAGCCACATCCAGTTGCCCGGTGCGCCCCCAGCAGAGCGCCTCGTCGCGGTTGCAGAACACCAGGTCCAGCTGGGTACCGATGATTCCCTGTATACCTTCGCGGAAGTATTCGACCATGCCCGGGTCGGAAAAGCTGAGCGCGGTCTTGACCCCGGCGGCCTCGGCCAGCTCGCGAGCGCGAATGGCCGCCGCCCGACCGGTATCCGAGGTGACCAGGTAGCCTTCGATATACAGGTACTCGGACGCGGCCAGCGCGACCGGGTCCAGCTGCTCGATCGAGAGTGTCTCACTGATACCGAGAAAGGTGTTCATGCTGCGCTCCGCATCCGGGGAGATCAGCACCAGGCATTTGCCGGTAATGCCCGGCGGGCGTCCGTTCGCCATGCTGTGGTCGACGCCGGCGGCCTCCAGATCGCGGACATAGATGGCGCCGTCGGCGTCGTCGGCAACCTTGCAGCTCATGAAGGTGGGGGCGCCGAACTGGGCGGCAGCAATCATCGAGTTGCCGGCACTGCCGCCGCTGGCATGGCTGGCTTTTACCAGGTGACCCTGCAGCTGTTGCAGCAGCACCCCCTGGCGAGCCTCGTCCACCAGGGTCATCAGGCCCCGATCTACACCCATGGCGACGAGCTCGTCATCCCGGACTTGGATTTCGGTATCGACCAGTGCGGCGCCCATGCCGTAGATAGCGTATTTTTTCATTCTCTGTTCGTACTCCAGTGGCCAGCGCGCTATTATCGCTGCCCCCTCACCCATTGCAACCGGGTGTGATGTAAACTCCGAGACCATGGCCAGAACCCGTCGACCTTTTCTGAAACTGTTCCTCACCCTCGCAGTCGCCGCGGCGCTGTTCCTGGTGTATCTCGACGTGCGCATTACCGCGACATTCACCGACAAGATGTGGGAGATTCCTGCCAAGGTCTATGCGCGCCCACTGGAGCTGTTTCCGGGCGCGACCCTGTCGGCCGACGACCTGGCTTTTGAACTCGAGGTTCTCGGTTACCGCAAGGTCGCCGCGGCGCGCCGCCCCGGTGAAGTCGCTCGCGCCGGCAATCGCTTCGAGCTGTATACCCGCGGCTTTGATTTTCCGGGTGAACGGGAAGCACCGAGGCAGGTGCGGTTGTCCGTGGACGGCAGCCGCCTGCAGTCCCTGACCGGCAGCCGCGGCGCCATCGACCTGATGCGGCTGGAACCAGTGCAGATCGGTGGCATCTATCCGCAGCACGGTGAAGACCGGGTTCTGGTGCGGCTGGAGGATGTGCCGGAAAGCCTGCTCGCCACCCTGCTTGCAGTGGAGGACCAGCGCTTCTACCGGCACTGGGGGTTCTCGCTCACCGGCATCCTGCGGGCGGCGATCAGCAACATGCGCTCCGGCCAGGTGGTCGCCGGGGGCAGCACCATCACCCAGCAGCTGGTGAAAAACTACTATCTCACACCCGAGCGCACCATCGTACGCAAGGTGACGGAGCTGTTGATGGCGGTGCTGCTGGAGCTCCACTTCAGCAAGGAGCAGATTCTCGAGAGCTATATCAACGAGGTCTATCTGGGTCAGGAGGGGCCGCGAGCCATCCACGGCTTTGCCCTCGCGGCGCTGCACTATTTCGACCGTCCGCTGGAGCAGCTGGGGTTGCACCAGCAGGCGCTGCTGGTGGGCATGGTCAAGGGCCCCTCGCTGTTCAACCCTCTGCGCAACCCCGAGCGGGCCCGCGAGCGCCGCAACCTGGTGCTGGACATCATGGTGGACCAGGCGCTGGTGTCTGCCCAGCAGGCCGAAGTCGCCAAGGGCATGTCGCTGGATCTCAATAACCGCCGGGGCATCCGCGATACCTTTCCTGCCTTCCTCGACCTGGTACGGCGTCAGCTGCGGCAGGAGTACCGGGAAGAGGATCTGACAACCCGGGGTCTCAGCATCTTCACCAGCTTTGATCCGCTGTTGCAGCGCCAGATGGAGCAGAGCAGTACCGCCATCCTGAAGCAGCTCGACGCCTCGGGCGAGCTGCAGACGGCCTCGGTGGTCACCCGCTTTGACAGCGGCGAGGTGGCGGCGCTGGTCGGCGGGCGCCAGGTTCGCTACGCGGGCTTCAACCGTGCCCTGGATGCACGCCGTCCGGCGGGCTCCCTGCTCAAGCCGGCCGTGTACCTCGCCGCCCTCGAGCAGCCGCGGCGCTACACTCTGGCCACGCCCCTCGCGGACACGCCGCTGCAGGTGCCGGGGCCCCGCGGCGAAGTCTGGGAGCCGCGCAACTTTGATCGCCAGGCACACGGCCAGGTATTGCTGCACAGGGCACTCTCGAACTCCTATAACCTGGCCACGGCACGGTTGGGATTGGACCTGGGTATCGGCAGTGTTGTCGACATGCTGCGGCGCCTGGGCGTCGAGGGTCCCATCCCCGAGGTGCCGGCGCTGACCCTGGGCGCCGGCGAGTACTCGCCGATGGATATGGCGGCGATGTACCAGAGTATCGCCGCGGGCGGGTTCCGCATGCCCCTGCGCAGTATCAGGGACATTGTCGATGCCGATGGCAAGCCGCTGCGGCGCTATCCCCTGGAATATGACCGTACTGTGAGCCTGCAGGCGGTGCACCTGTTGCACTATGCCCTGCGCGAGGTGCTGCGCGAGGGCACCGGCCGCGGTGCCTATGCCTACCTCGACAACAATTTTCAGGCCGCCGGCAAGACCGGCACTACCAACGATGGTCGCGATTCCTGGTTTGCGGGGTTTTCCGGCGACCTGCTGGCGGTGACCTGGATAGGCCGCGATGACAACGGCGGTACCGGCCTTACCGGCAGTACCGGCGCACTCAAAGTGTGGGCTCACTTCATGGCGAACGCCAGCCAGCGCTCTCTGGCCTACCGGATGCCCGAGGACATGCAGCCCTACTGGATCGACAGCAGCACGGGTTACCTGACGGGCGAGGGCTGTCCGAATGCCAGGCTGATGCCGTTTGTGATCGGCTCTGAGCCGCGCCAGCGCAGCAACTGCACGGGCAGGGAAAAACCCGGCACTATCCGGGACTGGTTCCAGTCCCTGTTCAGGGGTGACAACTGATGCAGATGAAAATCATACTCAGGCGCGGCCTGGTGCCGGTGCTGGCCCTGCTCCTGACCGGGTGCACCATATATAGCCTGCCAGGCAGCGAGCGCGCCCCGATTGAAACCCGGCCCGTTCCCGGAGAGACGGAGCCTCGCGCCCCGGAACCGGAAGTAACCCCGGCTCCGGCGCCGCTGCCGCCAGCGGCTGACCCCGGTGTGACATCAGCCGCTGCCGGCCTGCTGGACAGGGCTAATGCGGCGGCAGCGCAGGGCGACTACGAGCAGGCGCTCGCCCTGCTGGAGCGGGCCCAGCGTATCGATCCCAACAGTGGGGAAATCTACCTGCAACTGGCCCGGGTGTACGCCGCCCAGGGCCAGGTGGAGAAGGCTCGCGATACCGCCTCCCGCGGCACTCTCTACTGCCGTGATCAACGCGAGTGCGCCGCTCTGCGGGCGCTCGCCCGCTAAAGGTTTTCCACCACGACCCGGAAGCCCTCGTTGTCCGGTTCGAAGCGCAGTTGCTGGTTGATGCAGGCGGGATTGTCGCCCGCCGAGTGGCTGACAAAAATAATCTGGGTGTCGCTGTTGGCGGCAATGTGGTCCACTGCATTCAGCAGCAGTCGGCGGTGGGTGCCGTCCAGACCCAGGGTGGGCTCGTCAAGCAACAGAATCAGCGGTGACTTCACCATGGCCCGGGCCAGCAGCACCATGCGCTGGAGACCGAAAGACAGGGTGTCGAAGCTGTCCCGGATGTGGGCCCCCAGGCCCAGTGCTGCCAGCCATTGCTCCGCGCAACGGCGCTGGACATCGCCCCAGTTGTCGAACAGGCCGACGCTGTCAAAGAAACCGGATACCACCACCTCGACCACTTTCATGTTGCGGGCGAAGTTCAACTGCAGCTGGGTATCCAGTTGCCCGTACTTTTGCTTGATTTCCCAGATGCTCTCGCCGCTGCCGCGCTTGCGCCCGAACAGGGTAATGTCCTGGCCATAGGCCTTGTGGCTGTCGCCGGTGATGAGACTCAGCAGGGTGGTCTTGCCGCAGCCATTGGGGCCGGCCACGCAGCAGTGCTGGCCGCGTTCAAAGCGCCAGTACAGGCCCCGCAGAACCTGCAGCTCACCGTAGGCAACGCCGACGTCTCGCAGATCCAGCAAGGGGCCGTCGGGAATGGTATAACTGCGGGGCGCGGGGGGTGGCAGCGCGCCCAGCGGTGGCAGCGATGGCTGCATCAGTTCCCGCACCTCGCTGCGTGCCAGCACGCTCTCCCGCTCGCCGCTGCACAGCACGCGGCCCTCGGCAAGTACCAGCAGGTGACTGACGCCGGCGGGAACATCTTCCAGTTGCCGGCACAGCAGAAGAAGGCTGCGTTCACCGGCCAGCAACTCGTCGATGGCGGCCTGCATGGCCTGCTGGCTGGCCCGGTCCAGGCCATCCAGGGGGCTGTCGAGGATCAATAGGGCGGGCTGGCTGAGCAGTGCCCGCACCAGCAGGGTCTTGCGCATTTCCCCGGTGGAGATGAAGCGCAGGCCGCGGTCCAGGACATGCCGCAGGTGTAGACGGTCCACCCAGTCATGAAAATGCTGGTCCGGCTCGCGGCCAGCGAGGATGGCGTCGCGCACGCGGGTGCCAGGGTCGGAGGCGTCCGCCCGGTACTCCGAGTCGTCGAGTTTGCGATCCCTGGCGCAGAGAGCCTGGGCTTGTTCGAAACAGACGTAGGCCACGCCGTCCCGCTCCAGGGCAGGGGCGCTATGGTAAGCCCCGGAAAAGTGGGTAGCCTGG
>NZ_JAVKCQ010000214.1:0-39985 GCF_040222615.1 Haliea sp. | reverse complement strand
CCGTTCCAGGTCGCCGGCAACGCTCTTCAGGCGGGTGATATCGGTCGCCGCACTTTTAAGCTGGGTCTCGTTGGCGGCAATGGTCTTCTCCGCCGCGGCCACCTTGCGCACCTGGCTCGCGCTGGTTTTCTCCAGCTCTTCGATCGCCGCCTTGTTACGCCGCCAGGCGGAAGCCCACAGCTTGTCGACTTCCGAGTAGAGTTCCTTGATCTTCACCGCCATGGCCTCGGTATTCTGGCTCAGTCCCTCGTCCGTGTCCGACAACCGAGCTTCCAGGTCGCCGATCCGCTTGGCGTAGCGCTCCATCTTGGCGTCGGCCAGCTCCAGTCGCTCCTGCAACTGGAAGGCCCAGGCACAGGCGCCGGCCGCAGCCACCAGGGCCACGGCGATAAACAGCTTTGCCAGCGGCCCCGACCCGCCACCTCTGGCAGCGCCGCCATTGCCGCCGCCCGCAGGTGGGCGCTGGCCGCCGCGCGGCTTGTCGGGCTTGGTGCCGCGGGATTTGGAGGTGTCAAAGTGCTGCCCGGTTTCGCGGGAAGGCACGATGGAGGGCATGTGGTCGAGATCGTCCTGAGCCATGGTCAGCCGCTGGGGAGGAAAATGGAGCCCGCATTATACATGCGGCAGCGCGCCAGTGCAGGGGACTGCGATGGTACTAGTGGGGGAGTGTTGGCAACGCCAGCCCCCCGTCTGGCGGGGGGCTGGCGAAAAAAGACCTTACAGGAAGGCCAACAAGGCCCAGATCACACCGGTGAGCAGGATACTCATGTGGATGACCCCAACCACCTTGGTCATCGGCCCCTGCTTGCCGAACAGGCCGTTGGCCTCCAGGGCCAGAATAACCACGGCACAGGCAATCAGGCCGGTGGTGCTCGTTTCCATTGGCAGGTGCTTCGAACCCAGCATGCCAAACAGCATGGGGCCGGAAAACAGGGTATTGGTGCGCGACGCCAGGCCCGCCTTGGCGGCGGCCACCGGACCTTCACCCTCGGCCAGTCCCAGCACGATTTTCTGGTTCGGCCAGATGATCAGCCAGACGTTGAGGAACATCAGGATACCTGCCAGGGAACCGACCCAGATCAGCGCACTGGCTTCGAAGTTGCTGAAGGCACGAACCGACATCAGCAACACCAGGCCGGTGAGGAAGGTGAACATGGCGCCCCAGCGGAACCACCACAGCGCGCGGGGTGCCAGCTTCTTCATTGCGTCGGCCTTGGCGCCGGCCTCGGCTTCCTTGAAATACTCTGTCTGGACGAAGTTGAAGTAGTAGAGCATCCCTATCCAGGTGATGCCGAACAGGACGTGGGCCCAGCGGAAAATGAATTCGATAATGTAGGCGGACATGTGGATCTCCTTGTTGTCGTTATAACCCGGGAAGATTGTACACCTTAACGGCGAAAAAAAACCCCGCACGAGGCGGGGTTTCAGGGACCTGGATGGAGGCCGGCTTACATCATGCCGCCCATGCCACCCATACCACCCATGCCGCCCATATCGGGCATGCCGCCACCGGCGGCCTTGTCTTCCGGCGCGTCGGCAATCATCACCTGGGTGGTGATCATCAGCGCAGCGACGGAACCGGCTGCCTGCAGCGCGGTGCGGGTCACTTTGGCGGGGTCGAGAATACCCATCTCGATCATGTCGCCGTATTCACCGGTGGCCGCGTTGTAGCCGTAGTTGCCGGAGCCCTGGCGCACCTTGTCCAGTACCACGGAGGCTTCGTCACCAGCGTTGGCGACGATCTGGCGCAGCGGGTTTTCCATGGCGCGCAGCGCGGCAGCGATACCATGGTTCTGGTCTTCGTTGTCGCCCTTGAGGTCACGGATCGCGTTGACCGCACGTACCAGCGCGACGCCACCGCCGGCTACCACGCCTTCCTCGACAGCCGCACGGGTTGCGTGCAGGGCGTCTTCAACGCGGGCCTTCTTCTCTTTCATTTCCATCTCGGTAGCCGCACCAACCTTGATTACGGCAACACCGCCAGCCAGCTTGGCCACGCGCTCCTGCAGTTTCTCGCGATCGTAGTCAGAGGAGGTGTTCTCGATCTGGACGCGGATTTCCTTGACCCGGGACTCGATTGCAGCCGCATCACCAGCACCGTCGATGATGGTGGTGTTGTCCTTGTCCATGGTCACGCGCTTGGCGCTGCCCAGGTGTTCCAGGGTGGCGGACTCGAGATCCAGGCCCACTTCCTCGGAGATCACGGTACCACCGGTCAGTACAGCGATATCCTGCAGCATGGCCTTGCGGCGGTCGCCGAAGCCGGGCGCCTTGCAGGCAGCAACCTTCACGATACCGCGCATGTTGTTGACCACCAGAGTCGCCAGGGCTTCGCCTTCCACGTCTTCCGCCACAATCACCAGCGGGCGCGAGGACTTGGCGACCTGCTCCAGCAGGGGCAGCATCTCGCGAATGTTGGAAATTTTCTTGTCGACCAGCAGGATGAAGGGCGATTCCTGATCGGCGTTCATGTTCTCCTGATTGTTGATGAAGTAGGGAGAGAGGTAGCCGCGGTCAAACTGCATGCCCTCTACCACGTCCAGCTCGTTTTCCAGGCCGGAACCTTCCTCAACCGTGATAACGCCTTCCTTGCCGACCTTGTCCATGGCTTCGGCAATGATCTGGCCGATGGCGTGATCGCTGTTGGCGGAAATGGTGCCTACCTGGGCGATCGCCTTGGTGTCTTCACAGGGGATCGAGGCTTCCTGGATCTTGGCAACGGCGGCGGCAATAGCCTTGTCGATACCGCGCTTCAGGTCCATGGGGTTCATGCCGGCGGCCACGGACTTCAGGCCTTCGTTGACGATGGCCTGGGCCAGTACAGTGGCGGTGTGGTGCCGTCACCGGCCTGGTCGGAGGCCTGGGAGGCGACTTCCTTGACCATCTGCGCGCCCATGTTCTCGAACTTGTCTTTCAGCTCGATTTCCTTGGCCACGGATACACCGTCCTTGGTCACGGTGGGGGCACCGAAGGACTTGTCCAGAATAACATTGCGGCCTTTCGGGCCCAGGGTTGCCTTGACGGCATCTGCCAGTACGTTGATGCCTTTCAGCATGCGCTGACGCGCTTCATCACCAAAAATTACTTCTTTAGCTGCCATGATCTAAATCCTTTATATTCAAGAGGTTACAAGGTTACTGGAGCGCCTTACTCGACGATGGCAAAGATCTCGCTCTCACCCATGATGATCAGCTTCTCGCCATCGACCTCAATGGTGTTGCTGCCGGCATACTGGCCGAAGACAACGCGATCGCCGACTTTGACAGCCAGGGGGCGCACTTCGCCGTTGTCCAGAACCTTGCCTTCGCCAACCGCAATCACTTCACCCTGATTCGGCTTTTCCTTGGCGGAACCGGGCAGAAGGATGCCACCGGCAGTGGTTTCTTCTTCTTCCTTGCGACGAACGACCACGCGGTCGTACAGCGGACGAATTTTCATTGATCAAGTTCTCCTGGTTACAGTGTTATACAGGCCCACCTGGGCAGACCCCTTTGGGGCTTGCTCGGGATATTGGGGCGGGAAAATGGATTTCAAGGGATTTTTTGGCACTCTGGACAAAAGAGTGCCAAAAAAAATCACTCATCCAGCCGCCGGTATTCGCCCTCGAGCGTTGTCGGCCCCGAGGCGTCGTCCCCGGGGCGAAACGGCTGCGGCTGCGGCCCACCAAACCAGCGCTGCAGCTTGCGCCGCAGGGGGCCGATCAACACTACCAGCGCGGCAAAATCCGAGATCATGCCCGGCACCATCAGGAGCAGCCCCGCCAGACCCACGGCCATGTCATCCAGCAGCAATTGCGGGCCCAGCACCGCGCCCTGCCGGGCCTCGCGCAGGCGCTGGAACATGCCCTCACCCTGGCGCCGCAGCAGCCACATCCCCAGCACCAGGGTAAGCAGCACATAGCCCAGCGCAGTCAGGGCGCTGGTTTCAACACCCAGCTGAATAAGGGTGAACAACTCCAGCCAGGGCAACAGGATAATGATGAAGCGCATAGTGGACCTCCATCTACCTTTCTATGTGGGCGGGCAGCCGAATTGCAAGACACTGGCCGGGTGCCGATAGAGATCTTGCCCTCGGCGCGGAAAACTCTCACCATGAAGGCCAAACATAACTGGGAGCAAAGGCCCGTGGGCCGGCCCGAACCCGACAACAACCAGCGCATCTGGCAGGTCGTTACCCTGATTCCCGCGGGGCGGGTCGCCACCTATGGCGACGTGGCGCGGCAGGCGGGCCTGGGCCGCGCAGCGCGGCGGGTGGGACTGGCCCTGCGGCAGCTGCCAGCGGGCAGTCGCATCCCCTGGCACCGGGTCATCAACAGTGCGGGGAAACTTTCCCTGCCGGTGGGCTCGCCGGCGGAGCGGCAACAAAGGCAGCGGCTGCTTGAGGAGGGCGTCACCCTGTCCGCCGGCGGCCGAATAGACCTGCGCCGCTGGCGTTGGCAGCCGGGTGCCGACACCGGGAGCGAAACCACTTGCGAATGAACAGCCCAGCCGCTGGAACCGGACCTGCGAAGGTCGCCCCCGCCGTGGATCTGGCCGAAGGTGTGCGGGACCGCAGCGGCTACCTGGAGCCACTGGAAAGCGTGCGCGGCATTGCGATCGCGCTGGTGTTCCTGTTCCACGCCTGGGGCATCAGCGGCCAGCGACTGGCGGGCGAACCGGCCCCGGGGCTCAGCTTCATTATCGCCGGCAACACCGGGGTCACCCTGTTCTTTGTCCTCAGTGGTTTCCTGCTGGCCCTGCCATGGCTGAAACACCAGTACCAGCCGGTGCGGCCCAGACCCTCGGTGACCCGGTACCTCAAAGCCCGGGCGTTGCGCATACTCCCCCTCTACTACAGCGCACTGCTGCTGGCCTGGCTGGCCACTGGCAATACCGCCACCATCGCCCAGGCGGCGGCGTTCCAATTCGTGGGATTCAGCGCCTTCCCCTACAGCACGGTGTGGTGGACGCTGGCCACGGAAATGCAGTTCTACCTGCTGTTGCCGCTGCTGGCATCACTCTGGTTCCGTGGCCGGGCCGGGCGCCTGCTCTGTGCGGCCCTGCTGCTGGGCTGGCTCTACGCCTATGCCACGCTGGTACTGCTGGCCGGGCCCGGGAGCGGGCAGCATTCATTTTTCCTGACCAAGTCGGTTTTCGCCCGGCTGCCGGCGTTCCTCCTGGGTATTGCGGCGGCGGCATTCTACCTGCGCGCCTGTCGCTGGCAACCGGTGGTCCTGCAGGCCGCCGCCTGGCGCCGTGGTGGCACACTGCTGTTACTGGCCACGCTGGTCCTGCTTGAGCGGGTGCTGGCACACGTGGTGTTGCTGGGTGATCAGCAAGCGGAACTCCACTGGCATATTCATCACACCTGGGAGGCTGCCCTGTGGGCCCTGTTTATCCTCTGCCTGTTGCTCTGTCGGATACCCGCCTCGGGCCTGCTGGTCAACCGCGGCCTCGCGCTCACCGGCAAGCTGTCCTACTCGCTGTACCTGATCCATGTGCCAGTGCTGTTCTACCTGCTCTATCCCCAGCGGGAGCGATTGGCACCGGAGGATTTACAGAGCGCCTGGTGGCTGTATGCTGTCACCGCCGCCGCGCTGGTGCTGTCCCTGCTGCTGTCCTGGCTCAGTTACAGCGTCATCGAAAAACCTTTCCTGCAACTGAAACGCCGGATTCCGCTCTGAAAGCGGCCGCAGACGAGTAGCCCACATGGTTTCCAGACCCAACATATTGCTGATCATGACCGACCAGCAGCGCTACGACGCCCCCGGGTACTACCGCGGTAATGGCAGTTCGGATACCCCCAGGCTGGACCAGCTGGCAGCCAGCGGGGTCGTCTTTGACAGCGCTTACAGCAGCGATACCGCCTGCATCCCCGCCCGCTCCTCGCTGATGACCGGGCTGCTGCCGCACCGGGTCCCGACCGGCGGCTGGCGACCGAGGGCGCAGACCGACAGCGGCAGGGCGTTGCGGGAGGGTTACTGGACACTGGCTCACGCCCTGCGGGATGCGGGCTATCGCACGGGCCTGTTCGGGAAAATGCACTTTGCGCCGATCCGGGCGCAACACGGCTTTGATGTCATGCAGACCTGTGAGCACCTGCCAGCCGGCTACGACCCGAGCGAGCAGGATGACTATCGGCGCTGGATCCTCTCCACCGGGCGTAAAGACCTGCGCTTTGTCCAACCGGCGCAACCGAAAGTGTTTCCCTATCCAATGGATGCACACCCGACCCGCTGGATCACCCGCCACGCGCTGGAGTTTTTGCAGGGCGGGCAGCAGGCTGGCAGCAGTGACGGAGCCACGGCGCCGTGGTTTGCCGTTGTCTCCTATACCGACCCGCATACGCCATTCAGCCCTCCCGAACCCTACGCATCGATGTACCTGCCCGCAGAGCAGGTCATCCCGGAATCGACGATCGACAGCAACCGCGGTCTGCCCTGGCCCTTCTCGGACATCATGCAGCGCCGCGACCGGGGCGCCTTTTTCGCCCCCCAGCGGACAGACCAGCACAGCGCGGATTATGTGCGCAGGGTACTCGCCGCCATTCGCGCCGCGATCAGGCATGTCGATGACGCCATGGCACAGATTCTGCAGGCGGTGAATCTGGACGAGACACTGGTGGTTTTCCTGTCCGACCACGGGGATTACGGCGGCCATCG
Organism: Haliea sp.; assembly: GCF_040222615.1. Classification (GTDB taxonomy): domain Bacteria; phylum Pseudomonadota; class Gammaproteobacteria; order Pseudomonadales; family Halieaceae; genus Haliea. The sequence goes on along the minus strand of NZ_JAVKCQ010000214.1, from coordinate 33,345 downwards.
CGGGTTCCTGGGCAAAATCCCCTGGCTGCCCTTCGACGACCTGGCACGTATTCCCTTTGTGATTGGTGGCGCCGGTGTCGCCGGCGGGCGCCGGCTTTCAGCACCGGTGCAGAGTTTCGACTATGTCGCTACGGTGCTGGACCGGGTGGGCCTCGCCAGACCCTGCGGGGATATGGATGCGGTGAGCCTGCTACCCGTGCTGGCTGGCGCTGACGCCGATACCACCAGGGCGGTATTTTGCGCCACGATGGAAGGCACTCCAATGCTGCGGCGCGGCCGCTACAAACATATCTGGCACTCGATTGCAGACGCCCACATCCTCTACGACCTGGAGGAAGACCCGGAGGAAACCCGCAACATCGCCGCAGAGCCGCGGCACCGGGACCTGCTCGCGGCGAATGTCGAGGTGCTGCGTGAAGTACTGGCCCGGCCGGTACCGGACCTGTGGCGAACTGGCGCCTGATCCACTGCTCCCAGACAAAGGGGTAGTCCCGGGCCTTGTCGTGGGTTTTCGCCAACTCGCGCCGGGTCCGCCGGCAACGACGGCAGGCATCCTCGCACGTCGTGCAAACGGAGCTCATGTGCTGCGCCGACGCAGGTGTATTTTCGATGCCTGCGTGGGCAAGTGACCGAGGAAGTTCAATGGCTTGCTGCTGACCAGCGGGCCATCCCCGCGCAGCTCCCGATACTGTTTCCGGTACGATTCCAGGCGGGCCCCGCGGGCGTCGGTGTCGCTGTTGGTGGTCGTGCCGCCGTGCACCTGGTGGAAGCTGCCCTCGCCGACCAACTGCAGGACCACCGCGTCATCGGCGTCGATCGCGCGCCGGTAAAGGTCGAGGTTGAGAAACCCGCCACCCGGGAGGTCAAACTGCTCATCGCTGCCCCCGATCGCGTGGTAATGGGCTCGTGTCATAAACAAACAGTTGGATTCGAACATCCGGTTAAACCACGTGATCCGGTCCGCGCCGCTGGTCAAAGGTGCACCCACCTCGAACAGGCGATAACCGTCCGCCGGCCAGGCGATCTGATGCAGCAACGCATCCTCAGCCTGCTGGTTATAGCCACGTGGCACGGTTTCCGGCTGCTCACCAGGGCCCAGGTAAAAATACCGCACAGCAACCACCGGACAACTGAAGGCGGCGAAACCGCGCAGGGCCCACTCGAACACCCCCGGTGTCAGCATATGGGCCCCGTCGACCATCAGGCAGAGGATGTCGCCGCGAGCGACGGCCGCGGCTCGATTCAGCGCCTGCGCCGGAGAGGCGTGGGCATTGTCGATACGCAGCAAGGTTATCGGGACATCGCCAATTTCGTCCGCATCCACCCGCAAAGGCTCCCTGGACCCGTTATCCACCAGAATCACCTCGTATTCCAGCCCCGCCCCCGCGGTCTGGTAGTCACGCGCCAGGGCCTGCAAGGTCCGCGGGATTTCGCGCTGCATGTTGTAGGCAATCACAATGACAGAGAGCTTCATGAGGGACTTCCGCGGCCGTGCACGAGGCTACAGCAGGATGGGTTGCTGCTTCAGTGGCGCGGTGGATGCGGCAAAGAACCAGGACTCGATGGCATAGCGCACCGCGGTGTGATGCGGCGCAAAGGCCGTCCGGTGCAAATTGTAGTGGTCAAAAAACAGGGCGTCACCCGCGGCAAACCGCGGCTGCACGACACCGCCGCAGTCCGCCGCCACCTTCGCCACCAGCTCCGGACCCACCGTCCAGTCGAAGATGGCGCCAGCAGTGCCCGTGGGATAAATCTCACGGCGGCCGTCGAGGACAAGGTCCAGGCCAGGGGCGGGCGCTGCACCGCCGCAGTCACTGAGCGCCAGCCACATGTTCACGGTCTGGATAGTTTCGCCGAGGAAGCGACCATCCTGATGCCAGCCGGCCTGGGCAGCGTTGTCCGGGGCAACCTTGCGTAGCACCCATTTTTTCACCGACAGCCGCGCGGGTTCCCCAAAATATTCCGCCAGCAGGGCCGGCAGCCCCAGGGCAGCGTAGAGCTCCAACAGTTCACAGGCTACCCGCGGCGAATCCGCGGCCCAGATCGAACTGCTGGCGGATACCGGTTCATCCGGGTTGGCAAAGAACCGCGCCGGCGCCCCGCTCACCTCCTTCGAACGCAGGTACCACGCCGCATCCTCCTCGCGGGGTGGTGCGCTCTCCGGATGCTCACGGGCAGCCACGACCCGATCAATGAGGGTACGCAACTGCCCGGCCTGTTCGGAGTCAATCAGGCCGCGGACAATCGCGGCGCCAGATCCATGAATGGCATCGCAAAGCCGCTGCGCGCCAAGTTCCCGGCGCGGGATTTCAGGGATTGCTCCGCGGTCCTGCGCAGTCCTGTTTACCCCGGGCGCCGTCGGCGGCGCCGGGGGCTGTGCGGGCCGGTCCCTTCCGGCACGGATGCGCAAGTCCAGGATTTGCTGCTGGAGCTCTGCGCTGGCCTGCCGGCGATTGGCCTGCTCCAGTGCCGTCAGCGCTTCAGTCAGTGGCTCCGCCAAAGCGGCTAGCCCTCCCCCGCCTGCTTGCCCTGCCCGCCCTTGTCGGCTTCGACGTGGACCTTGGGCTTGAATCTTTTTGCCTGCCGTCGCGCCTCCAGGAAATGCGCGGCATGGGAGTACAACTGCCGCAGGCGCTTCTCGGTCTCCGGGTCGCCGGAGAACAGCAAGTCAGTCAACTCCGTAGCCGGGGGATTGCCACCGGGCTTGCGCAATACGCCAAGGCCGAATCCGTGATTAAACCTGAATATCTCCTCGTGCTGCTCTTCGAGTTCGACGAAGAATTTCCACGCGCCGAAGTCCTTGATCCGCGCCATCACGTCGTGGAACAGGACGATGCCACCGGGCTTGACCTTCGGGTACCAGTTTTCGAAATCCTCCTTCACCGCGTCGTAGGTATGCAGGCCGTCGATATGCAGCAGCTCTATGCTGTCCTGCTCGAAGTGGCGCAAGGCCTCGTTGAAGTACATCCGCAAAAGATAGGTTATGCCCCGGTAATGCTCTCGGGCATGGTGCTGGACGTCCTTGAAAATGCTGTCATCGTAGGCGTCGGTGTGCTCGTCCCCGTCCCAGCAATCTATCGCGTAGGCGACCCCGTCGATATCGTTTTCCACCATGGCCTGGCAGAAGGTAAAAAAGGACAGGCCATTGTAGACGCCCAGTTCCACCACCAGCTGCGGCCGGATTGCGGTCACCAGGTCGTAGGCGAAGGGCAGGTGATCCACCCAGGTACTGAACACCATGCGCCGCGGTTCGAAGCGCTGCAGGGACGGTGGGAAATAAAGCGTAGCGGTCACATGACCTCCTCAGGCTGTGCTGTCGGGCAGGGGAGCTTCACCCCGGCTGCGCAGAGCGCGGGCCGCGGAATAGTGTACAAACTTCTGCGCCTGGGCTGGTAGCGCGCCAAAAAATACCGGGCTGGTCCGCGGGCTGCTGAAATCATTCCCCCGCAGCGCGCGATACTGGCTGCGGCTCCGCTCAATATAGTCCTCTCGCATCTCCCTGCTTACACCTCCAGTGGTCACGCCGCCGTGGAACTGGTGAAAGGTGCCTTCCCCGGGAACAATAACATGCTGTACCCCGTGAAGCTCGCAGGCGCGCTTGTAGAAGTCGAGATTGATGAGCCCGCCGCCGGGCAGGTCGAAATGCGGATCAAACCCGCCCAGTGCCTGCCACTGATCCAGCGGCAGGCTGATACAGTTGCTCTCGCTGTTGGGCAGAAAAAAACCAGAGCTACAGGATCCGCTGAAACAGGCGATATCGAACAATCGATAGCCCTCGGCGGGCCAGGCGATCGACGCCAGCAGGGCACGCTCGGCGTCCCGGTCATAGCCACTGCCGACTGCTGTCTGTTGCAGCTCCCGACCGAGGTGGTAGCCGGGAATCGAGACAACTGCACTGGGGAAGCTGCGATGCGCCGCGAGCAGGTTGCAGACAACCCCCGGGGTCGCCATTCGGGCACCGTCGATCATGATGCAAACCAGGCCGCCACGCGCCCGGCTGGCACCAAAATTGATTGCCTGCGCGGGACTGGGTTCCGGATTCCGGCGCAGGTGGTAGTGCACATTGTCCGGCAGGTGCTGCAGAAAGTGCGGGCTGAGCGTATTGGACGAGGCGTTCTCCACCACGATCAGTTCGTACTCACTCCCGCTGACCTCGCGCTGGTAGCCGGGCAGCAGGGAGCGAATGGTGTTCTCAGCCTGCTCCGGCATATCGTAGACCACCAGTACCAGGCTCAGATACGACTGCCCCCGCGGGCGGTGCCGCAGACGCCCGGCCATTCGCAGCATTGACTGGAGCATGCTCACAGGCTGGCACGCCGCAAACGGTAGTATAGCCAGCGCACGCGCCAGGGCAGGCGCCCGGAGTCAGCCGCGGTGTAATTCCTGAGTTCGTTGTCGTAGAACCGTTGTGGGTGGGCCGGCCGCTGCAGCTGCAAGCGGTCGATCACAGTATCGACCTTGGCCGTGAACAGCGCCTCTTCCTCATCAAAGCACAGCAGCGGAAAACGCAGCCGACGAAACTCCCGGAAGAGAACGCAATTGTAGGCATACCAGAGCGACAGGGCCTGCTCCCGCGGCATCCGGCTGCGATTGTGCAGGGAGCGGGCGACAGCATCCGGATGGCGGAAAATACCCACATACTCCAGGTTCGGCAGCAGAGTCTTCCAGCCCTCCAGCACCAGCAGCGCCCGCGGGTCCTTGAACCCCAGAACCGGCAGGTGGGCGTGGGACGCCAATAGACCGCAGGCGACTTCGCGATGCTGTTGCTGCCAGTCGCAAGCGGCAGGTGGATCGTCCCAGGCACCGCCATTCGCCGCCAGAATGCTGTCATGCAAATCAACAAAGGCCTGGTTCTCTCGATTGCCTTTGAGATTGTAAGGATTCCAGGTATGGCAATCACCGAGATCCAGGCCCGCCTCCTGCAGGGAACCGGTGAGACAGCTGGTGCCGCTGCGATGCATGCCCAGGATTGCTATCACACGAGCCGGCTGCGCACTCACTCCTGTGCCTCCCGCAGAGCCTGGCAACGCTCGCGGAAAACGGCCAGCTTGGCGGCAAATCCGGGCAGCTTGTTGGTGGCCGCAGTCAAGGTTTCCAGAGCAGCCTGGTACAGCGCCAGATCGTAGTTGTTGTTATCGATCACCGTTTTGCCGAGGTCGCCCAGTTCCTCGAGAATCAGGGCCACACGCTGCCCCTCGCTCATGGCCGCCGCTGTGTTGCCCGACACATTCTGGGGGATATAGGCCAGATCCAGCGCGGGCAGGTGAGAACGCAACTTTTCCTCCAGCAGCACCATGCTCTGATCGTACAACTCGACGATGCCGACCACCGGCAGGGACTGGGCAAATGCCAGCGCGTCAACAAAGCGCGGCAGGATGCGGCTCGAACGTGTGCTGGAGCGTTTATTTTTCGCCAGGTAGAGAGTCTGGAAATTGCGGATTGTCGGCGGCGTGTCCGGCTCCATGCGCCAGGCAACATACTCACGAAACGACATTCGCTTCGCCGCCTGGGCACCGAGCGTGTCCGCCTGCTGGGCACGTTCAAAGTCGTACACGGAGCGAATTCGCAGCAATGGATGCCGCAACAGATAGATAGTGTGCACGCGGACACCGGACATCGCCGGCAGGTCCCTCGGCAGGTGGTGGCTGGACAGAGCGACCAGGTCTTGCTTGTCCGCGAGCACCTCCGCGAGATGGCGGCCGCCATTGCGGCGCATGGCCTGGTCATCGCGGTGATCGAGAAAAGCGCTGCCGAAACTCCTCGCCAGGGACCAGTCCAGCGAGGTTCCGGCGTTCTTGAAAATGTGGCCGTGTAGAACGATGTCTCTCATCCCCCGTCCCCGGGGCCGACGCCGCTGGAAAATCGGGATTCAACCGGACCAAAGTCCTGGAGAATGATTGCCTCGGCTCTCTCCCGACCAAAGTTCTGTTGCAGCCAGCTGCCGTAGCGATCCAGTTTCTCGCCAACAGCGCCGCCTCCGGCAAAAACGCGGGCAACCGCGTCGGCAAAGGCCGTGGCACTGTCGGCAACGAACATGACATCTGCAGCATCGGGGATACCCTCGGCACCGACACTGGTAGTGACCAACGGCACCCCGTGCTGGATTGCCTCGAGGACCTTGCCCTTGACGCCAGCACCGTAGCGCAGTGGCACCACGCTGCACCCGACCGTGCGGTACAGTGCAGCGAGTTCCTGGTCGGAAATGTAACCGTGCACCGTAATTTCTGCGGACTCCATTGCCAGCACAGCTGCCGTGGGATTCGATCCCACCACATGGACATGGCAGTCGGGACACTGACTTACCAGCAGGGGCACTACCTCCGCAACAAACCAGCGAAGCCCATCCACATTTGGCGGATGGCTGAATCCTGCGACGAAGAGAATGTCGTGCCGCTTCAGTGGCTTGTACGAAGGCACGTTGATGTCGTCGAAAATATACAGCGGTATCGCCCGGACGTTCAGGGCCGGGCTCTCCGCATGCAGCGCCTGCACTTCAAATGACGATGGATAATAGATCACGTCCACTTTTTCAAACACCGCGAACTCCCGCGCTTTCCAACTCATCGCCGTACTCTTGAGCGAGGCTCCACCCAGCAGCGCCTGTTCGCGCTCGGCACGCAGATAGTGCAGGTCATGGCCAAAGAAAACGATCCCGGGGCGCGGGCGCAACTTGTAAAGATGCGGCAGAAATTGCTCCGCCACGTGCGGTCGGTGCAGAAACACCCGGTGTATATACTGCGCATTGTCATGTAACCAGCGATCCAGGTGACGCGCAGTGTGCTCACCCACCAGCACCTCCACGCCCAGATCCTGCAGCATCCGGGTATAGGGCTGGTGAGGGAAGAAGTTGGCGCCGAGGAACACGACCTTGAAGCCCATGTTGACCATGAGCCGTATGTACATCATCGAGGCACGTGAGCCCGCATCCTTGTCATAATGTGGCACGTAGTGGTCGATTACCAGGATGCAGTTGCGTGAGCGCGAGCGATCCCTGGCGAGAAACACATGTTCGGCATTGGGGAAGTGATCCCGATCAAGTACCTCGCGCCACTTGACGCAGAACTTTTCCCGATTGCTGGCCTGGAAGCGCTTGACTCCCTTGCCGGGGTCCGTGCCGTTGCTGACTCCCTCGTAATGGAACACCGACGCCTGCGGCTGATACATAACCTTGTAGCCCGCTTGCCGGGCGGCAAAGCACAGGTCCGTGTCCTCGTAATAGGCCGGGGCAAAGCGGGAATCGAAACCGCCGAGATGGGTCCACAGCGCCCGGGTGATCATCAGGCAGGCACCGGATACGTAATCCACTTCCTTGACGTACTCATATTCCGGCTTGTGAGGGTCATCCCGGCGGCCATAATTCCAGCCCGAACCGTCGCGCCAGATGATGCCCCCGGCCTCCTGGAGCTTGCCGTCGGGGAACAACAACCTGGGGCCGACCACGCCGGCATCCGGGCGCGCCTCCAACAGCGAGTACATGGGCCGCAGCCAGTCCCTGCAGACCGCCGTGTCGTTATTCAGGAATACCAGGTAGCGGCCAGATGCCGTAGCCGCGGCGCCATTGCAGTTGAGCAGGAAGCCGTGGTTCCTGCGACTTCGAACGACACGGATATTCCGTACTCGCTGGGCAATGCTGGCGGTGGCATCTGTGGAATGATCATCCGCCAGAATGACCTCGTAATTGGCGTCAGGGGTATGTTCGAGAATCGATGCCAGACAGTGCATTGTCATGCGGTAGCTGTTGTAGACCGGGACGATGATAGAGACCAGCGGATCCCTGGCATCGGGGAAATCAAGCTCAAGAGTATCCAGTTCAGGGCCAAGCTCCGATGGCACGCCGCCTTCTCCCGGGTGGACGCTATCGGGGAATCGACTCTGCACCCAAACACTGAAATCGGCAGGCGTGGAGCTGATCATGATTCCCAGCGCGCGGCGCAAGCGGAAAATACTCAGGCTGCGAAAGGACGATACGGGATGCTTGACGACGTAGCGGCACACGGCCCTGAGTTGGGAAAGCTTGCCCGGCTCCCTGGCCGGCAGTTGCAAGTGGTGCAGGGAGAAGTGATTTCTCGCGTCCTGTAACACATCGTCATAGGCACCGGGGGCGGAAGCACGCAGCCGCAGCGCTGCGTAAACCTTACGCAGGATGCGCTGTAGACTGCCGACGACAGAAAGTTCATGGTTCAACAGGCGAGTATGTATCGAGGTAATGATATCGAGCAGCCGGACGGACTCGGCCTTCGCCTCGGCAAGTGCCGCCTGAAGCACTTCCCGCTGCGAGGCCACAGTATCGCGTTCCGCCGCCATCGCGTTGCGCTCAGCGACCAATACGCAAGCATGCTCCCGCTCACGTTGTAACTGCCTGTTGCAAAGATCAAATTGCTCCTGCAGCTCATCCCGCTGCAGGGCCGTTTCACGGACCGTGGCCAGCTCGCACATGGCGCCTGCCATATCGCGGATTCTTGCCAACAGCAGCTCATCGATCGGTGTCCGGCGGGATACCGGGCTTCCGGTACAGGCGGAAACCAGGGCTTCGTCCAGTGCCCGCTGTGTCGGGCTCAGCAGTGCCTCGGCGCGGGCCAGATCTTCCGCGGCCGACCGGCTGCGCTGCAATTCGGGTTCGAATACGCTCAGAGCCGGCCGGGACAGGCCACCCGCTCCCAGAAGTTCAAGCCGGCGGAACAGCGCTTCGGTTTCCCCGGCGGGGTCACGGGCAAACGCCTCGTAATTCACCACCACATCGAGCCCTGCGATCAGCTCCAGCGCCAGCTGGTTGTAGTGCTCCCACAACCCCAGACCCAGGGCTAGCGGAAAACCGTTGCGGCGGTTGAGCGACACCGCCACGGCACAGGGACCGCGGTAGACAAATACCCGCAGCGCACCTTCCAGGTGGGGCCGCCAGACCGGCCAGGTCAGCAGCATTCGCGGATCCTTCAACAGCCACCCGGATCGCGGCAGGGCGGCAAGAATCGCAGCGACACGGGCGTCGTAGCCCCCGGAGTTCAGTTTGTCCAGGGCCGGCGGCATGAACCAGGCGCCACCCGCGGCGCTGAGAATCTCATCATTCAGTTCGACCACATCCCGGCGCTCCCAGAAGCCCGCGGGGTTGTCTTCCCGCGCCGCCAGCAGTTCGTCGTCGGCACCGGCATCCAGGCCAAAGGCCTGCAACTGACGGGCAACCATGGACGTGCCCGAGCGGTGCATGCCCAGAACAACCACACCGGTCATCGGTACAGAACCTTCATCAACCATAACAACAGGCGGGCCAGTCCGCGGGGCAATTTCTCGGTGTTATGCACTTTTCGCCGCGCATAATCCCAGAATTCGCGAAACACATCGCGAAACTTGGCCTCTGGATTGATCTTGATATTGCGACTGCCCGCTCCCGACCGCGCCGAATCCGTCTCCACTGGGCGCAGCAAAGGCCCATCGGCAGGCGGGAACAGCCGGTCATAGTCGGCAACCATTGCAGTGGCAGTGCGGGGTGTAGTGGCTGTCACCACCGCCCGCACGCGTGCGACCTCCTCGGGATTCGCCGCCAGTGACCGCAACAGTACAAGCAGCGCGTCTGCGGCGGGCGGATACAACCAGCCATTGTCACCGTGCCGGATTCTGTCGGCAAAAGCTCCCAGGGCAGTGGCTGCAACCGGTATTCCTGCGGCGTGCAATTCGCTCAGGGTATAGCTGAAGGTCTCTGGCACAACCGACAGCAGCAGGCCGATATCCGGCTGTGCCGCCGCCAGCAGCGCGCCCAGTTCCTCACGGCTATAGCCGTCACTGACCTGCACATGGGGCAAGCCGGCGAAGGCATTGCCGCCTTCCCCGCTGCCCACCAGCACCACCGTGGCAAATTCCGCCAGCGGCTCTATCACTGCCTGCAGCAATTGCGCTCCCTTGTGCATCTCGAGGCTGCCGAGTACGACGATGCGTAACTTGTGCTGCGGGGCAGGCGGGCAGGCGACCGCTGCCAGCCCGCCGAGGAACGCCTGCGACAGCCCGTGGGCAATGACCTGTATCGCATCCTCGCGCAGCGCCGGGATGAGGCTGTGCATCCGCGCGGCCACCGAGGCACTGGGCGCTACCAGGGCAATGCTTCGCTCCGTCACGGTGCTGGTGAAGGCGGCGCGCAAGGCCAGCCAATGGGGTGCCTGCTCGTAGTGGAAGAAACGGTGCCCGGGGTTGTTCTGCAGGCAGTCTGTCAGCCGCACGTTGTCACACTGGGAGCAAGGTGTCTCCCAGGTAGCCAGGATCGGCGGGCAGAAGGGATAGAAATCGTGGCAAACCACAATGACCGGCAGATCCAGCCGCAGAATATCGAGCGCATGCCCAATCAGCGAAGACAGGATCACCGACCCGATGGCAAACTCAGCGAGAATGCCGGCAACAAGCTGGCGATATTCGTAATGGGCGATAGCGGTGGAAAGTATGGGCTGTGCCAGGGTCCAGGTCCGGATGGGCACGGTCAGGTTGCGCGCGCTGTACAGAGCGAGGGTCTGGCCGAAGGCGGTGAGATCGCCGATTGGCCGCAGTACGAAACTGCGGTGGCCGCCATCAGCGGCGACAAAGTCCTCGACCCAGCGCCCCAGGCCACCGCCCCAGCTATGGCTGATGTGCAGCCTCGCAGGCAGAACCTGCGGAATATCCGCGCCCGGTGACTCAGCGCGGGAGGAGAGTTCGGTCAGGGCATGCCGCAGACCGGTTAACGGATGGCGGCGGGCAATGGCAGTCTGCCAGGCGGGAAATGTCGCTGCGGGCAGCGACTGCGGCGGGGCTACCCGGTCATCGATATAAACATTGTCCGTGGCCAGGATCAGCCCGCCGCACTCGCGCACCCGCTGCGCGAGTTCGAGGTCATCGGTCGCGGCCACACCGCCCAGACGCTCGACGTCGATCAGCGCCGACTCACCCGCGAAGAACGGGATATCAAAGACAGTACCGGGGGCGTATATATTCAACCAACGGTCGATATCCTCAACCGACAGGCACGGAGTGTGCTCCGGGCTGGAAAATACCGAGGTCTCCGGGTGCCTGACCGCAAGCGGAAACACCGCAGCGGCACCCTCTTCCCGCGCGGGAAAGCGCCGGTGCCAGTCGCTGCCCGGCACATTGCCCGCGCGCAGTACGATGCAGCGCCCAACCACGCCACTCAGCGCAGCGCTTACCAGGCACCAGTAGCGCCCCGGAGTCGCGGCGGCAGGCAGGGATGGCAGACAGCGCACTCCCGCAGCGGCCGCCAGCCGCTCCAGCTCGGAGTCAGCGCTGCAGAGGACCATCGTCTCCCGCTGCGGGCCCGGGGGCAATGCTTCCAGCGCCCGCGCCAACTGCCCCGCTTCGCCGCTGAAGGCGACCAGGCAAAGCGGCGGGCAATTCATGTTGCTACGGGGCGGCGACATCATCGGGCACCGGCGCAGGCACCGGGCGGTCCTCGGCAGAGGCTGTCGCAGTAGCCACTGCCGTTTGTTCCAGGGTGCGCCAGGAGGCGTCGAAACTGTAGCCAAAATGCCTGGCGTACCGCGTGGTATAGATCCGCTCTGCCAGCGCTGCCGGAATCATGGCCTGGCCCTGCTGCTGCATGGCCTTGATACTGAACGGGACATGCTTGTCTTCGCTGATATTGGCCCGCTCCAGCCGGAGCTCCTCGATACCGACAAACCCGGCGATCCCGGGGGCCAGCTCCGGCAGGTTCTCATAGCGCAAAAGCAGCAGCGAAAACCCGCCGGACTTGATGAGGGCACTGCCCGCGTCACGGTCAAAACCGAAGTCGTAGACATCCAGGCCGGTGCCCGGCCGAAAATCCTCGTCGAACCAGCGCAGGGGCACCAGAAACCGGTTCAACTGGCTGAAGACTACCCCCGTCGGATCCAGCGCATCGGCCTCTGCCATCAGCTGCATCAAGGCGCCGGCATCATCCAGCGGCGCGGTAGTCTGCTCCAGCACAGTGAACATTCTGCCCTGGACCTCGGCGAACACTTCGGCGGGATCAAAGCCGACATCCGCCGGGTGGTGAAAGCGAAAATATTTCTCCAGCAGCGTCTGGTAGTGGTCATAGTTCTGGGCAAAGTGTGACCAGTACCAGCTCAGGGGATCCCGGGTCAGGGAGATCACCCGGGTTTGCTTCTCGCTGCCAGCCCCCGCCACCAACTGGCGAGCCAGCAGGAAGGTGACCCGAAGCTCCTGCAGATAGTCCTGGTACATGCGGTTGGCGACTGTGTCGGAGACCACCGCACCGGTCATGATCCTGAGCTTTTCCTGCAGGCGTTCCGGCGATGCAATATGGGCCTGTAGTACCTCGATATCGTCACGCCGCAAGGCTTCCGCAATCGCGGTCGAGGCCACCTTGCCCATCTGCACGATGAGTACTTCCATCAGTCGGCCACTCCCGTCTCCGGGCTGCCTGCCACGGCACCGTTCATGCGGCCACTCGCGCCGCAGCCCGCAACAGCCATTCTCCGCAGCGCAACACAGCCCGCTTCAATGGGCTTGCCACCAGCGCCGAGCGCGCGGCGAAACAATAACCCATCCCGTGCAGCAGTTCTGGCAGAGGGCCCGCGGGGTCCAGTCTGACCGTGCTGTCGGCCTCGGGGCTGGCCGGAGCATTGGCCAGATACCAGGCCCTGTAGCCGCCGTCACTGCCACTGGCAAAAGGGTCCGGGAACACGACCTGCAGATCAGTCCGCTGACGGTAGAGTACTCGCTCGGGCAGGGTGATCGGAGTGCCATCGGCGTAGCTGGCATAGCGGGAGGGCAGCTTGCCGAGCGCGGCCTGGCCCTGCTGCTCGCAGGCGCCCAGATACCAGTTGCGAAGGTCAAACAGCACCGGACTGTCGGCGCCATATTTGTTCAGCATAACCTCCTGCGCACCGCTATCGAAGCCAGAGAAGTGATAGAAGCCCAGCGGCTCCCCGTTTATCGCTATACCCTCGTCGATCGAACCCGAAGCGCGCCGCTTGCTGATGTTCCATGTGGCAACGTTGAACGCAGGTGAGCGCAAGACCCGAATCCGGTCGAAAAAGCACGGGGCGAGGTTGACCCATTTCTGGTCGGTAAACAGGCCCCGAGGCCTGTCATCGTGGCAATAGCGCAGCAGGCGATCGCGCCACCAGGCGGAGAAGCGACGCCCCTCCGGGTCATTGCGGACACCGAGGAAGCCCAGATTGAAGACACCGAAAATCAGGCTTGCCATCTCATTGTCCATGATGGCCTCGTCGTCGGTCTCCGGCTCCGTCTGGTGCGGAGTGAGGAGGATACTGCAGTTGTCCAGCGCTGCTTCCAGTTCGTCGAAGCGGCCGAAAATGACCATGTCCGGGTCGAAGAAAAATACCTTGTCGGCCTTGTAGCGATCGAAAATGTACTCGAATCCCAGGCCCTTGACCGCCGTGCAGAGTTCAACCACCGTGTGCGAGAAAAACCAGCCGGGTTTGTTGGCCAGCGGCAGCTCCTCCGCCGTGATCACAGAGTCGAACGGTTCGGCGGCCAGGTCGAATCCTGCCGGCAGGTCATCGGATAACAGCAGATGGAAGCTGGCGCCAGGCGCAACCGCCTTGAGCGAGGCCGCGAGCACTCGCGCCTTGGGCAAATAGTTGGCGGTGATGCTGGTGAAAACGTGAACACTCGAGGTCATTACTTCCCAATTATCCTTTCCGGGCGCCCCCGATTGTCGAAAATCAGGTGCGACTGTGCGGCTTGAGTTCGCGAAGGAGCCGCATATTATCACCTCTGTCCGCGGGTGGCACTGCTCGGACCTGTCCTGAGACCAAGCGGGCCTTGTGTCGGGCGACTCTTAGCGAGATAATCGGGTGTCGTAACCACACATGAGCCAAAAGCAACATGCGCCGTAAACTTATACGCCTCGTGCAGGCGTCTTGCCTGCTGTTTTGTGCCGGCTTTGGCATGCAGGCCGGCGCCAACATTGTCGGTGTGGACTTCGGCCCCCCCGCATCGACCACGCCAGGCAACTGGAATCTTGTCACGGGTGCCGGCGTGTTTTCAGGTTTGCTGAATGAAGCCGGCGACGCCACTCCCATCGGCATCAGCGTGTCGGGCACAGCCATCAGCGATTTTAACGTTACTCTTCTGACGCCCACAATACCGGCGCACAGCACCAGCCTCGCCAACCTGACTGGTTCCGTATTCACCTTTGAGGACCGCGTTGACCTGACCTTCACCGGACTGCAGCCTAACGCCCCCTATGACATCTGGGTTTTCGGGGCGAGAGACATCATGGGTGATCCAGGGCCGGCATTTGAGCAGGAAGTGAGCATCGACGGGGGCGCGAGCTTCGTCCAGGTCGGCGCGGACCGGGAGCTGGTGGTCAACGGTCAGGTCGGAGCGTCGGCTGTCAATCTCAACAACTATGCAGTGACCGGCCGGGCGAACGCCAGCGGTGAACTCTCCATTACCGTGGTCGACCCCGGCAATCTGAGTATTTTCGGTGGCGGAGTATTTCTGGCCGGGGTAGCCCTGCGCCCCGCCCTTGAACCTTTCGCGGTACCGTCGTCGACGCTGTGGTCGCTGTTGCTGCTGGGTGGGCTGATGACCCTGGTCGCTCGCCGCGCCCGGCCTGCTCGCTAGCTGCACGAAGTCCACCCGGGTAGCGGCCTGTGCCCCTACCCCTTTCTCCCAAACCACTTTCGCAGCCAGCTGGTATAGCGCCAGACCCGGCTGTTGTAGATGCGCTGCAGGGTATCATTGGCCTGTGCCAGCTCTGCGGCCAGCTGCTCTCGCGCCAACAGGCTCTCCTGGTGGGCTCGCTGCAACTCCCGATAATCATCCTGCAACTGTGTTAACGCAGCGTCCATGCGCGCCGCCTGCTGCCTGGTCTCGTCGAGATACTGCTGGTATTCAATACACCGGGCATCGTAGTCACTGCAACTTTGCTCCAGTTGACCAATACTTTGCCGAAGATGCTCGATTTCAAGGCCGAGATTGCCGCAGAGCCGTTCCAGATCGTAGCGCTGGACGACAAGGGGCTGCAGGCGCTCGCGCTCAAGCTGCCACTCCTCGGCCAGGAGCGCGGCCTGCCCCGGCAGCACCAGCCTGAACTCATCAACCCGCTGGCGAAAAACGCGCAGGGGGTCCGTCGCAACAAAAGCCGCTATGGTATCGGCATAGTCGGGATAGCGCGCCAAAAGGCGGGTATTGCCCGCAGCCATAAGTTCACGGCTGTCATCACCAAAGCTGACACCTCCCTGATGGTATACCAAGAGGTCGGCACAGAGCAGGTTACTCCATCCCGCTGCCGCAGCCCGGCGCGAGAAATCATTTTCCTCACCATAGCCGCGTCCGAAAGCCTCCTCGTCAAACAGGCCCAGGGCATCCAGGGCGGCGCGCGGAAGGTAGACGCAGAAGCCCACCGCGGTGGGCAACTCGTAGCTGAGCCCGGTATTGGCCTGCGCAAACAGGGTGTCCAATTGCTCCAGGGAAAGCCCTTCGGGCAAGCCCGACGACTGGCAAAACAGCGGATAGGAGCAGATAGTCGCATTGTTGGAGAAGGGGGTGACTGTGGCGACCTGCGCGGCGCCGGATGCGCAGCGCTGCAGGCGTTGCAGCCAGCCTGGCGGGACTTCCGTATCGCTGTTGAGCAACACCACGTCGGCGTCCGGGGCGTGGCGCATCCCACGATTAACCGACGCGACAAAGCCCAGGTTGCTGTCATTGCGCAGCAGTTCAACCTGGCCCGCCGCGGCCTGCTCTGTACACCAGGCCGCCAGCGCCGGCTCCGGCGACGCGTCATCCACCAGGATGACACGAACCTGATCCGCACCGCTGTGCGCCAGCACCGACTCGAGGCACCGCCGGGTCGCGGCCAGATTGCGGTAGACCGGAATGACGATCGCCACAGGAACTGGCGGCGGCGCGCCCCCGAGCGTCATGCGCCGAGTGTCCCAGGCGAGGGGCGTTTGCGCAACTTTAGCACCGCGTTGTCTGACCATGCCCAGGTCCGGTTGACAGCCCACAATTGCCGGGTGCGTTCATCCAGTGCAGCGAGGGTCTGCTTGCTATCCTGCACCATATGGGTCAGCAGGTTTTCCATGTTCGCCAGACGGTCCTCCAGCTCTGCCACCCGGGACCGGGGCGCAAGACCCAAACTCGCCATGGCACGGGCCCGCCAGCCCTGCTCCGGCGGGAAGCGCGCGGCCGGCGACAACTGTTCAGTCTGCGTACGAGGCATTGGCGGCGGATCCAGCGCAAACGGCCCTACCTCGTGTGGCTGCGCATCATAACTGCTCCACTCAAGTTCCAGCCCGAACAGTACGGCCAGGGTCTCAACCAGCTCCGGATGGTAGAAGCGCACATGTTCCGGGTCCCGCCAGAACCCCAGCAGCTGGGAGCGGATCGACTCCGGGTCGGGAAACACCAGCACCGCGACACCACCGGGCAGCAGAGCCCCGGCAATACCCTGCAGCAGGCGCTCTACCCCCTCGATGGGCAGGTGTTCGACAAAGTGCGAGCAATAAATGCCGTCGAAGCTGGAAGCTTCTCCCGCAAGGAATTCCAGTGCGTCGGCGGTGTTGATATCCAGCCCCATACCGCGACCGTACTCCGCAATCACCGCATTGCGCTCAACGCCTGCCGCCGGGATACCCGCCTCCCCGAGCAACTGCAGGAACAGGCCCGCACCGCAGCCGACATCCAGCACCCGTTGGCAACCAGAGAAAAGCCCGGCGTGAGGCGCCTGCATGCGCATGAGCAGCGGTGGGTCGCGCAACAGGAACTCGTACAGTGAATAATCAAAGGACATCCGGTCGCGCGAGGCATCGCTTGCGCAGTACTCCGCAAGCGCTGTATCGAGATCCCCGGGTTGAATAGGACGCGCCTGTGGCGCCATCGCCGCGACAGCCGGAGGCAGTGCTTCACGACCCACCAGCGCTGTCAGGCGACCCATGCAATCCTGCAGCCAGGCAGACTGCACCCAGTCCACATTGCCCGCCACCTCGAGCAGGACCGGAATCCGCAGGAAGCTGGCTACCCGAGCGAGATCCAGTACACAGCCGTAACAACCCCGCAGCAGCAACACCCGTGGCCGCACGCGCAACAGTTCCCGGGCCAGGCACCGGTTCAGGGCGTGTAGACGAAAACCGCCCTCCATCTCACTACAGCCGGCCTCCACCTCGCAGCTCACGGCTTCACGAGTATCCGCGATTATCCGGCAGGAGACACCGCCCGGCAGGGGTTCAGAGACAAATTGATACTGCAGCACCCGATTGGGCACCGACAGGACCAACTCCACGCTATCCGCAGCCTGCACAACGACGACCGCGGCCTGCAACGAACCCCCTTCAGCCATCACTGCACCTGTACTATGAAGCTGATACTACCTGGAGCTGGCCTCGCGAAACTCCTCCAGCAATTGCTGCACGACTTCTTCGTTGAATTCCAAAGGCTCAGCCGAGCGTATCTCCACCAGTTTACTCTGGCGAATATTGGCGGGGATTTCCGACTGCAGCTTGCTGATAATCTCCGCTTTCACTTCGTCAAAGGACTGCCTCCGTGCCGGCAGGTACTCGTCCAGCTTGATGATATGGTAGCCAAAATCCGTCTTCACCGGCCCGGCCAGCTCACCGGCTTTGCGCAGGGCAAAAGCGGCCTGCTCGAACTCCGGCACCATCTGCCCGCGGGCGAAGGTTCCCAGGGAACCGAGGTTGGTCTTTGCAGAAGGATCCTCGGAATACTTCAGGGCCAGCATCTTGAAGTCCTCGCCGGCCTCCAGCTTCTGCAGGGCTTCTTTCGCCAGCGCAAGGGCCTCTTCCTCGCTGCGGTCTTCGGTCTTGATCAGGATGTGTGCCGCACGCACGCGCTCGGGCTGCTGGAACGCATCCGCTTCAGCGGTGTAGACATCCTTCGCCGTGGATTCCCAATCGATGTCGGCAGTCTGGCTGGCCACCAGCGCATCCAGGTACTGTTCCATCATCAGGCGTTCGCGGTGCAGGGAAAGCTGCCACTCGATGAGATCCGTGTCCACTACTCCGGAATCTGCCGCCTCCGCGGCCAATACCCGGATTGCAACCAGGCTGTCGGCCAATTGCTTGACAGCTTCATCGCGCCGGAAAAACTCGCCGCGACGCGCGGTGGGCACCCTGTCCCGGGCATAAAAGCGCAGGTCGTCCGCACTGATTTCGATCTGCCCGCGCTTCAGCGCAACCTCGGAGGCAACCTCGGCCTGTACCAGGCTAGCGCCGCAACAGCCAAGCACCGCAAAAACAATGACTCGCAACATAAACAGAATTCTCGTTCGAATATGGAAAAAACAGACTATTAAAGACTCAGGAAAAAAATACAAAAAACCCCCTCCGGTTACCCGGAGGGGGTGTGACGCAACAGCTTAGGGGGCGCCGTTGGTCGAGGTGTTGCGGTAATACCCGCAGCTGGCAACGGCTGAACACCCATTCACGTTCCTCAAGTTGAGGAAGTAGGTGGTGTTGGTCTGCAGGGGGCAACGCAGGAACATTGAGGACTGGCCCCAGGCAATCTTGCGATTGCTGTTACCTTCGGAAGAGCAGCGCGAATTCGCGAGCTCAGGGCCCCCGGGCTCCGTGGAGATCCAGATCCGACGAGTCACGCTTTCGTAGCCGGTTGTTTCTGCAAAGTTGATATCACCCGCAAAGCCGGGGTTACTGGTGGTTGTGAACTGCCAGGACTGGGTAACGTTGGTACCCGGCAGGCCGGACGTCAGGCGGCCGCCTGGAGAGGCCCAGTTGATACTGCCGCACTTCTGCGTGAGACTCTCTACGCAGCTGCCCGTGCCTGGGTCAGGGGTCGGGTCTGGATCCGGCGTCGGATCTGGATCCGGTGTCGGGTCTGGATCCGGTGTCGGGTCTGGATCCGTGCCACCACCACTGCCGGTACCGGCGGTAGTAATCACAACACCGGAAGCATTCTGGCTGATGGTGAAAGAATCAACAGTGTACTGAGTACCGTTGAAAGTGACTGTAACAGCTTGAGCCGCAGAGGCGACCACCCACCCCAACAGCACTGTCATCGATAAAAGTTTGTTGCGCATAGTTTCTACCTCACGTTGCTGCGGGCCACTTGGGGGCCATCCCTCCAAGTCAGCATTTACTCCGTCGGGAGCAAAGCGCTTCACCTCAGCGTCTAAATGCAATTACATTCTAGGTTGTGCATTTCCTGTAAAACAAGGGTAAATCTCACAGAGATTGGAGAAAACTCCAGATTTATCCTATATCCAAACAGCTTTCAAAAAAAAAGCGCGGCCGTGGCCGCGCTTTTTACTAACCAAGGAGCACTGACCACCGTAGCAGCCAGAAACCCCCTCCCATCAGGGAGCGCTGGTTACAGAGCGACGGTTCTTGTGCTCAACCACGCCAGCGTAGTTGGACAGGACGCCGCCCGGCAGCGTGCCGTTGACGTACTTCTGTACAGCGAAGCCGACAGTGGGCAGACCAAAGAAGGTCACACCGTTGTCAGAGACCAGCTCGCGACCGGTACCGGTGAAGCCCAGCTCCAGCCAACCGTTGTTGTAATCAACGTTCAGGTTCTGGTTGACACGAGTAGAGCCGCTCAGAACATTGCTGTCGTTGAAGGTCAGCACGTTGGCCTCACGGCACAGTGCGAACGCATCAGGGCCGGGAGGAGCCGGAGAGAAGTCCAGCGGATCCGGGGTAATGGTGCGCTCTTCACGATCGTAGTAGGTGATCGCCATCGCTTCGCAGGCAGTCGCCGTGATCGGATCCCACTCTTCGGTGAAGGGTGCAATCGCGGTGGTCACGTTGACGTACTCTTTCTTGGTCGGGAACGTTACGACCCAGTCAGTACCGGCAGCAATGGTCGGCTCAAGAACGTAATCGTTCATGATGGCGCTGTGCATCAGCACGGCGCTGACCGCATCGATACCTTCCAGGAACTGCGCCTCTACCACTTCAAAGGAGCTGGAGTCCAGGATCTGGGCAACAGGAGTTGCGTCACCCAGGCCAGGCAGGATGCTGCCAGGCGCGTTGTGGATCGCAGTCGCACCCGGATCCAGGATGCTGATGAAGTCGTCCAGGGCAATCGCGTCATAGGTGGCATTGGTGCCTTCCTGAACGTCGATCAGAACGCCATAGCCGTACAGACCGCCGGTCGGGGGAGCGACGTCGTCATTCGGATCTGCAACCCACTTGCCAGTGCCGGTCCAGTAGCTGGACAGCGTGCCACAGTTGGCAGGTACGCCAGTTGTGAAGCCGTGCTTGGCAGCAGCTTCATCGGTAGCGTCGGTCAAAACGCCCATTTCGATGATTTCAACGTAGCCTTCGCGGGTACGGTCAACACCGGTGAAAGCAGCGGCGTCGGTCTGGTAAGTGAAGTTACGGAAAGGTACGGCAGTACCGGCAACGCCTTCAGTCTTGGCAGACAGGGCGGTGGGCACTGTGCAGGAGGTGTCGGCGGTGCGGATGGACGCGCCGGAACCGTCTGCAAATACCACTGCGGACCAATGGTCCTGCGGAGACAGGTACAGGTTGAAGTCGAGAACTTCCTGGCTGTTCATGGCCTCGACGAAACGAACCTTCACAGCCTTGGTTTGGTCAGTGGTGTTAACCAGGTTGATGTAGGTATCGTGGCCGCCTTCGACGGTGTAAAACGGATAAATGAGTGCCTGACCGTGGCCCTCAGAGTTTACGAACACGGCATTGGCAGCACTCGCGCCCAGAAGGGTCGCCGCTACCGCTGCAGACATGATGTTCTTCTTCATGTGTCTCTCCTTGATGGAAATAGAACGTTCTATTTAAACAATTGTTTACTCGTGGACCGGAACAGCAAGCTGCTTCGGCTCACTTTTTTGGGCATACACCCTACGGTGACCACCACCTGGCCCAGGGTGTACCCCCGACCGGTAGAAACGAGATTAGCATAGGCATCCATGCCCAACAACAGCTTTTTCCCCTTAAAAGTGGCATTAGAGCCATGATTTTTTGTTAAAAATCACTAAATAAGCCCCAAGCTGTCAAGTACTACTTGAGGTAGACATACCAGCTCCCGTCGACCTTGATCCAGCGTTCTTCCCTGGAACGCGTGTTCTCAAAACCTGAACCGAAAGTTTGGTAGGTCACCTCTATCGCAACTTCACAGCGATCACCCTCACACATGACGCCTGAGACTTCCGCTTTATTCCAGGAAGCTGCGCCGACATGACGCCGGGTATAATCTGTTATACCGCGCCCGGCCCGATAGGCCGGTGTTGTGTACTTCAGTGCCTTCTCGAAGTTGCCCGCCAGCAGCAGGTTCATGTGGGCCTGGGCGCGTTTGGCAACAATGTCCTCTGGTGCCATCGGGCCACCCAGACCGGCACATGCGGACACCAACAGACAAGTGGCCACCATCAGGGCAGCGCGTTTAGCCAGCCCGGAAGTGCGCCCTGAAAATACCGATTCGGGGCGTACAGCGCCGTTTCCCATGCATCTACTCCTCGCTAAAAGGTTGACCAGCCCCGCCGGCAGACGCCGCCGGGGCGATGTTACTCTCCAGCCGGCCCCGCCGGCGCATCCTCTGCCCCACCCGCGGGATCCAGAGGCGCCCCGGTGTCGGCACCGTGCGGGAGATCTTCAAAATAGTGCAGGCCCTTCATCCGGGAGCGCATCTCCCGGGTGATGTCGCGCATGTCCTGCTCACTGCGCAGCACCCGCGGCGTGATAAAGACCAGCAATTCCGTGCGGCTCGCCGCTATGGTGGTACGCCCGAACAGGTTGCCGATCAGCGGGATGCTGTGCAGGAAAGGCAGGCCCAGCTTGCCCCTGCTCTGGTTGTCGCGAATCAAGCCCCCCAGGACCACCGACTCACCGGAACGGATCGCTACCCGGCTGCTTACATTCCGCTCCAGAAAGCTGCGCTGGTCGGTGGCGGTATCCACCGGGCCGACATCGGTGACCGACTGCTGGATATCCATGGTCACCAGGCCGCCGGCATTTACCGAGGGCGTAACCTCCAGCTTCACCCCGGTGTCCACATACTGGATGGACGTTGTCGACGTGCCACCATCAGTGATGGTCTGCGCGGAACGCACCGGTTGCTGGTCGCCCACATGAATGGCCGCGGTGTGATTGTCCAGCACCATGACCGAAGGAGCCGAAAGCACATTGACTGCCGTTTTCTCCGCCAGCGCACTGATCACGCCGCGCACCGTACCCGCCTGGTTGGCGATAGTGTAGGAGAAGCCCGGAATCCGGCCGCCGATATCCGAACTGTCGCCGGTAGCAAGCAGGGCGCTGCCGGTGCGCCCCTCTCCCAGGCTGTTCTGCAGGAACCACTCCACCCCGTACTCCAGATCGTCGGCCAGGGTGACCTCCAGTATGCTGGCTTCGATCAATACCTGGTTGGCAATTACGTCGAGCTGGCGGAGGGCCGATTCCACCTTGAGGTACTCCCGGCGGGGCGCGTACACCAGCAGGGCATTGTTGTATTCGTCGGCGACGATGCGGACGTTGTCGCCGAGGTCGAAACTTCCCCCCGCGGGAGTGCTGCCACCGGTATCGGGGGCGTCGAAGTTACCCGAGCCACCGCCGCTGCCCGAGCCACTGCCCAGGCTCATGGAGTTCAGGCCGGGCGCCACGCCACTGTCTCTGTTGCTACGCTGACTGCTGCTGCCACTGCCCCCACCGCCGAATATGCTGCTGAGCATTTCTGCCAGATGGGTGGCAGAGCCGTTCTGGACATTGAATACATACAGCGATGGTTCACCATCGGCTTCCTGGGATTGATCCAGACGACTGATCCAGGTGCGGATCTGTTCTATATAGTGGGCGCGCGGAGTGACCACAAGAATGCTGTTCAAGCGTTCCAGCGGCATCACCCGCACCACCTGCGACAGATTACCCGCACCACCGTCGGCGCCCTCGCCACCCAGCAGATGGGCCAGCGCAGCGTTGATATCTTCCACGGTGCTGTGCTTGAGCGGGAATATGCCCACCGACATGCCCTGCAGCTGGTCGACGTCAAAAGTTGCGACGATATCCAGCCAGCCCTCGATCTGGTTGCGGGTGCCGGCCAACACCAGCAGGTTGCGGGTGTTATCTACCCGGACAAAGGCGGAATCCGGCGCTACGGGCGCCAGAATCTCGGCCATACCCGTGGCACTGATGTAACTGAGCGGCACAATGATATTGCGAAAGCCGGCACCACTGGAATCGGCGCTGCCAAAGGCCGGCATCAGGCTGGGCAGGTTGTTTGAACCACTGACGAAGTAGCGGTCGTTGGGATCGCGCACCATGGTGATGCCGTTGGCCTGCAGCAGCGACTCCAGGATCGCCAGCAACTGGTCCCTGGGTACCGGGGTACGGGTGCGCAGGGTGATCTCGCCTTTCAGCGGGTGCTCGACCACATAGTCAAGCTCGAGGATGTCACCCAGGATGGAATGCACCACTTCGGTGACGGGTGCCTGCTCGAAGTTCAGGCTGACCGCCTCACCGTCGAGGCGCACAGGCGGCCGCGCCGGTGGCACCCTGATCACGCGGTCATTGCCGGGGTAGACCACCGCCTCAAGCTCGTTCTCGGGCAGTTCAGCAGCGGCTTCGGGGCCCGCCTCGACTGCCGCAGGCGTGCTCGCGCCGGGAGCACCGCGCACAGGCTGGGGCTGCTGGGGCCCGACCGCGCTGCAGGCCGTCAAGCCCGACAGCAACAGAATGACCGGCACTAACTGTTTAATCATCTTTCGACCGCCTTGATAAATCATTCTGGGGAGCCAGCCTCCGCGGCCGCCTCCTGCGTTCGCCCGGCGGAGCGAGGCGCCGGTGTTACTTGTGCATGCTCAAGCGGCAGCGTGCGCTCGACCGATGCGTCATCGGTGGCCACAAATATCGCCCCTGCGGCCGACAGCTTCCGCAGGGTCCACTGCTGCAGCTCCTGCCCGACCAGCAGGCGCTGCCGCTGCCCGGCGACGTTGATGATGACGCCCGCATTGTCGCCGGCGGCAAACATACCGAGCAACCGGACATTGTCCAGAACGTCGGGCCCCAGCACCGGCACCGGTGCCTCGGCGGGACCCTTCTCGGGCTCCGGGCGACGGGTGTTCCAGAACAGTGGCCGGGCCAGCATTTCTCCGGCGTTTTCCGACAGGCCCGGAGCTGGCAATTCTATCGACACCGCTGTCAGCGTGGAAGGCGAGGGCGGAATGGCCGCTGGCGGCTGCCTGAGAATGACCAGGATAGCGCCCAGCAGGAATACCACGACAAGCGCGGCAAACAACATGCCCGCCGCCAACGACAACTGCCGCAGGAGCCCGGAGCGCAAGGCAGGTGGCAGCATTATCATTGCAGCTTGAGCACACTGACGCGCAGCGACAGGGCGACGTTTTGCACCGTCTGCTGCCGCCGGTTAAGCACCGGCGTCACCTCGATGCTGCGCACCAGAATCAACGGCCGGGCCTCCCGCAGCCCCAGCAGCACCTGCTCTACACCATCCATGGTGCCACTGGCGGTCACATCGATGCGGATTTCCTGGAATCCATCGTGGCCCGTGGGCCCCAGCACCTGGCTGCCCGTCACGCCCAGTCCCGCCGCCTCTGCCAACCGGCGAACCTGCTGCTGGGCGTTGGCACCCGTGGACGCCAGATCGGCAGTCGCGGGATAGGCCAGGGCCTCGAGACGCTGGCCTATCTGCTCACTGCTTGCACGCAGGGCTTCAACACTGTCAGCAAAGCCGAGCAGGCGCGCAATGCGGGGCTCTGCGTGCTGCAGCCGCTGGCTGCCCTCGGCGTACCAGGACACCATTGTGCCGGCCACCAGCAACAGCAGCACGAACAGGGCGGCAACCAGCACGGCGGCCACCACCCTTGCGTGCGCGGGCATTGCAGTCACAGTGCGCAGGATACTGTTCATCAGTCCGGAGTCACTTCAGCCAAATGCAACTCCAGCGTGAACTGTTCGAGGTTGGTGCGCCCGTGGCGACGGGTACCGCCAGGAGCACTGACCTCGGCGTAATACGGGTCCTCGGTCAAGGACTGCAGGAAGCGGGCAGCGTTGACGGCCCAGCCACGGATGCGAATCTGCCTGTCTTCAATCATCAATTGCTCGAAATAAACGCTGTCGGGAGTCTGGGCGGCGAGACGATCGAGCAGCGAATGGCTGTCAAGCTGGCGATCGACAAGCACCTGCACTGCCTGGGCACGATCGTTGTCCACCGCCAGCTGCTCGCGCAGCTGCATGGCCTCAACCGCATCGCGTTCCGCCGCGGCAAGATGATACTCCATATTGTCAGCCTGCATGCCGCGCACCACCCCGGGCACTGCAAGCAGGGCCATAAACAACAACAGCAGCGTGGCCAGCAAGCCCCCCAGCAACGCCAGGCGGCGACGATAATTGCCCGCCCGCCTGCCCTCGCCAAAGCCCTGGAACACCACCGGACGCTGTTCCTCATCCAGGCACCAGAGCTCCGGCAATGTCTCTCTGCTGTCCGCAGTTACACCCTGGGCGTGCAGGTAACTCATTGCTTCGCTGCAGGCGGTGATCGCCAGGGTGAGGTGCAACTTGCCACCCGCCCTGCGGCGCAGTGCCCAGCCATAGCAGGTATCGTCCAGAACAAACGGGCTGCTGGCCTGCACTTCCAGCATTACAGCGTCCGCGAGCTCCGCCTCCAGCGATGCGGGCAATTCGATGTGCCGCAGGAGCACCAGCTCGGCCGGCAACAAACAGGCATCGAACACGAAGTCAGGTGCCTGCGCGGCCGCCATCGGCTCCTCGGCGACAAAATAGTCCAGATCGGGCTCGCTCCCCTTCCGCAGAGCTACCGGTGCTTCCAAACGGCGCCGGATACCGGCGGCCCGGCCCCAGAACAGCTCATGCCAGCCTGCTCGCCAGGCCTGTATCCAGGGCTCGAGATCGAGGCCAAACAGGGACCAGCGCCGGGAATCGGTCTGCATGCTGTTCTACTGACCCACGCCGCTGGCAGTGGCTGTCGTTGCCACCGGGAACACCCGGGTGAAGCGCCACGGAGCGCCGCCGGTACGCCCGCCCATGTCCACCCAGATACGCTGCTGCAGCAGCCTGTCCTCTGTTATCCGCACATCGATCTCCAAGCAATACACGCCGCCGCCGCCACTGACCATGAACTCCTGATCGAAGCCCGCGGGCAGCACTAGATCACCCGGCGAGTCATCCTGACGCCGATCCAGAACAAAATCAACCAGCGCAGGGTCGCCGTGAGCCAGAGCCTGCAGTACCGCCGCCTGTGCCGCCAGAGGATCAACTCCGGGGCCGCCTGCGGGGTCGGCATGCACTGCGAGGCGGACGCGATCATACACACTGCGGGTCATTCCGGGAACTCGCAGCAGGTCTTCCACCACCATGAACGGCGCCGGCGACTCGCTTGCCACGCGATCCCCGGGGAACGCATCCAGCTGCAACGCTCCGCCGCGCCTCTCCAGCACCCTCCTGGCGAGCCCTTCCGCATCGCCCGCGGCAAGGCCACCGGCATACTGGAACAGGGCCTGCAGCAAACCCTCCGGCGCCTGGTTGAGGCCGACAAACCCGGCAATCGGCAGCGCACGCACGGTGACCGCTGCCTCACCCAGACGGTACTGGCGGGTGAACACGGCGCCGGAATTGAATCCGTTTTCCGCCTGTATATTGAGCATATCCCGCAGGGCCAGGTGAGCGGCCCCGGCCGCCGCCGCCTCGGCCCGGGCCTGGTCAAGCTGCAGGCCGGTGGACCTGACATCACTCAGCGACAGCGATACGACCCCTGCCACCAGCAGGGACAAACCTGCCAGCATCCACAGCAGAAAGGCCAAAGCCACACCCCGCTGGGCCCCCGCCGCCAATCTCCCCGATAGCCGCCGCACCCCTAATATCCCGCCTGGTACAAGTCGGGGAGAACGATGAGGTCGGGCCAGTAGCGCTCGCGAACCCGCAGCTGAAGCTTCAGCGCCCGGGGCACCACGCCCTCCTGCTCGCCCCACTGTTCCAGCCACGCCGACTGCGGATTTTCCCGAAATGCCAGCGTAAATTCGCTGACGTCAGTCAGCAGAGGGTGTGCCGTGGCCTCCGCCCAGTCCGGCGACTCCAGTGCGGGATGAAACGGCACAAACTGTATCATCAGGGTATCCCCGTCCAGGAACAGCCGCTTGTACTGCAGACCCGCAACACCCTCTACACCTTGCAGCGGAGCGATCCAGCTCAACTCGTCCCGGCCGCCAAGCAGGTAGCCACCGGGCCGGGCCAGGGTTCGCACGGGCACTGCCTGGCGCAAGCTGTTGCGCAAGAACTGGCTCACCAGGCGCATTTCATCGAGGCGCAGGGTGGTCGCCTCGACCCGCGTATGGGTGTCCCCCAGCGTGCGCACGGCGGTGAGCGTCGCCAGCACCAGCAGCGACATCACGGTCAACGCCACCACCACTTCTACCAGGGTGAATCCGCGCTGCTCACCCATCTGCGGGCGCCTCCGGCGCCACGGTCACCAGCTCCACCTGCCGGGTATTCGCGCCGTCGCGCCACTCGATGGGGGCGGTCACTTGATGCAGCCGAACCTGCCCGATGCCCTGCTCGCCTGGCAACAGGGCGCTGGACAGACGCCAGCGGTAATCCTCGATCTCTCCCCCGGCATTGATCCCGGGTGCCGCCAGCACACTGTGCTCTGCCAGCAGCGACTGGGCCAGGAGCACGGCATAGCTATAGCGTTCGTCTATCCGTACATTGCGGGTGGCGCCGGCTGCGGCCTGGTACAGCATGCCCAGCGACAGGGACAGGATCACCATCGCCACGATCATTTCAATCAGGGAGAACCCCGTCTGGGAACGGCGGCACGCAAAGTTCATGAGGATTCCGGCGGTTCATGGGTGACCCGGCCCAGCAGCCAGTCCACCCGGATCCGCTGACCGTCACCGCTGGCCCGCGTCAGGGTGATGCTGCCGCCGGTGGAAGTGCCATCGGGATAGAAACGGATCACGCCCACGCCGCGTTCGGTAACCAGGCTTTGGGAGACCTCCATCGCTATCGAGAGCGCGTCCGGAATTTCTGCGGCGCGCTCTGGGTCAAAGCGGGATTCCGCCAGCTGCACAGCGTAGCGATGCGCGTCTGGTGCCACCAGCAGATCGTGCGCTTTGCCGGTGTTAATAGCCTGATAGCGGGCCGTGGTGGCGGCACCGGTCATGTTGCGGATCGCATCCCGATACTGCATGGTGGCATACATTTTTACCGCCATGGGTGTTGCCATACCGGCGAGCAGCGCCGCAATACCGAGCGCCACCATCAGTTCGATCAGGGTAAAGCCGCGCCCGCTGGTTGCCGCCACTGTCCACCGCAGCGATCCCGACCTCCGCAGCGGCGTCCCGGTGATCATTCCCAGTTGGTTACGTCGGCATCCTCACCGGTGCCACCGGGGGCCCCATCGGCACCGTAGGACACCAGATCATAGGCCGCGTTTTGCCCGGGAATGCGGTAATTGTAGCCATTGCCCCAGGGGTCCTGCGGCACGCTGGAGCCGCGCAGGTAGGGTCCGTTCCAGCCCTTGACGCCACCGGGCTGGCGCACCAGGGCATCGAGACCCATTTCCGTGGAGGGGAAGCGCCCGACATCCAGTTTGTACATCTCCAGCGCCTGCTCCAGGTCGCGAATCTGCACCGTAGCGGTCTTCGACTTGGCCCCGCCCAGCTGGTTGAGCACCTGCGGACCGACCAGGCCGGCGAGCATGGCCAGAATGGCCAGCACTACCAGCAACTCGACCAGGGTAAAGCCGCGACTGGTGTGACGCGAGAGTTTTGACATTGCCTGCTCCTGTAACAGCTTGTTGCGATTCAATGGTTTTGCTACATCGCCAGATCATTCACCGAGAGAATGCCCATGAGAATCGACACGATAATCAAGGCGATCATCCCGCCCATGCCAAGGATCAGCAGGGGCTCCAGAACGGTCAACCCGCGCTTGATACCCGATTCGACATCACGCTCGTAGACACGGGCCAGCTCCAGCATCATTTCATCCAGCCGCCCGGACTCCTCCCCCACCCGCACCATCTGGATGACCATGGGCGAAAAGGTACCCGGTTCCGCCAGCGCATCGGACATTCGCCGCCCCGCCTTGATTGCCGGTGGCAGGATAGCCAGCGCCTCCCGAACCACGGAATTGTCCACCGTGCTCAGGGCAATGTTGATGGCCTGCAACAGCGAGACGCCATTGCTCAGCAGGGTGCCCAGGGTGCGGGCAAAACGGGCCAGCTCGTACTTGAACATCACCCCGCCCAGCAGAGGCAACCGCAACAGCTTGCGGTCCTTCCAGCTGCTGCCCTCGGGTCTGGCAAGCCAGGCGCGAGCGCCGTACCAGGCCGCAACCAATAGCAGCAGCATCAGCCAGCCCCAGGCCTTGACGGCATCCCCCAGCGCGATCACCGCTCTCGTCAGCCCCGGCAAGCCGTCGCCCATGTCGGCGAACAGTGCCTCGAACTGTGGCACGACAAACCCCAGCATTACCGCTACCGACAGCAGCGCCACCACTGCCAGGATGGCGGGATAGATCAGCGCCGAGACGACCGTGCTACGCACTTCCCTGGCGCGATGCAGATATTCTGCGAGACGGTCGAACACCGTGCCTAGCTGCCCGCTGGCTTCACCGGAGCGCACCATGTTGACAAAGAAATTGCCGAATAGTTCGGGACGCCGCTCCAGGCCCTGGCTCAAGGGCTTGCCGCCCTTGACCGTTTCCAGCAGATGCCGCAGCAGGCTGGTGTACCCCGCCTTGCTGCTCATATCGATCTGTACCTTGATGGCCCGGTCTATGGGCAGGCCCGCCCGCAGCAGCACCGCCAGCTCCGAGGTCAGCGCCAATACATCGTCGCGGCCCACCACCTCGTCCGCGTTGCGCCGCAGCCAGAAAGGGCGCGCTGCAGCCGGACGCACCGGTGGCGCCGCGTCGCCGCCGGCGGGTAGCGACACAGTATCACCCGTGACCGCCGACAGGCGGACCGGGGTCAGGCCCTGTTCGCGCAACTGGCGCAGCGCCGCCGCCTGGCTCAGGGCAACCAGGGATCCCTGGGTGATGGAGCCGTCCTTCTGTGCGGCCTTATAGCTGAACTGTGGCATGACTGATTGTTAATCCCGGTGGCTTGCGGGCGGAAAGCAGGTTCGATCGAGTCAGGAAACCTGGTCGAGCAATTCCACTTCCTCGCTCTGGTCCTGGGTTACCCGCAACACCTCCTCAAGAGAGGTGATGCCGGCAGCCACCTTGCGCAGCCCGTCTTCGTAGAGAGTGAGCATACCACGCTGGCGCGATGCGGCGTGCAGGGTGGTGGCGTCGGCACCGGACAGAATGGCCTTGTGCATCTCGCTGTCGAGCACAAACAGCTCGTGGATAGCCGTGCGCCCGGTATACCCGGTGGACTTGCAGTGCTCGCACCCCTCACCGGAATAAATGCGGTTGTGCCCGGGGGCGAGCCAGCGCCGCAAGCCGGCATCCTCAATGGCGCGCGGGCTCAACTCCACCTCCCGGCGACAATGACGGCAGAGCGTCCGCACCAGGCGCTGGGCCAGTACGCCATTGACCGCCGACGTAATAAGAAAGCGTTCGATGCCCATGTCCTCCAGCCGGGTAATGGCGCCGGCCGCGGTGTTGGTGTGCAAGGTGGACAGTACCAGGTGACCGGTGAGCGCGGACTGCACGGCGATCTGGGCCGTTTCGGTATCCCGCATTTCACCGATCATGATGATATCGGGGTCCTGCCGCAGAATGGAGCGCAGGGCCCGGGCAAAGGTCAGTTCAATCTCGGACTTTACCTGGATCTGGTTGACACCATTCAGCTGGTACTCGACCGGGTCTTCCACGGTGATGATCTTCAGGGCGCTGGAGTCCAGGGTCGACAGGGAGGCATACAGGGTAGTGGTCTTGCCGGAGCCCGTCGGCCCGGTCAGCAGCAGTACCCCGTGAGGACGGTGCAGCAAGTCCGTGTACCGCTGCAGCGTATCCGTGCTGAAGCCCATGCTTTCGAGACTGAGACGGATACTCTGGCGATCCAGAACCCGCATCACGATGCTCTCCCCGTGCACCGTCGGAATGGTGGAAACGCGCAGGTCCAGCTCGTGCCCCTTGACCCGGGTCATGATGCGCCCATCCTGCGGCAGTCGTCGCTCGGCAATATTCAGGTTGGCCAGCAGCTTGATCCGCGAGGCGATGGCCGGGGCAAGACTGGCGGACGGCGGATCCTGCGCCAGCTGAATGACACCGTCCACCCGATAGCGCAGGTGCAGACCATCCTCGAACGGTTCCACATGCACATCGGAAGCCCCGAGGTCCAGCGCGCGGTGGATGATCTGGTTCACCAGGCGGATCACAGGCGCCTCACTGGCCAGGTCCCGCAGGTGCTCGATGAATTCCTCATCACCCGCGTACTGATCGCCGGGGCCGACTTCCGTGTCGTCCTCCTGGCCCAGATAGCGCTGCAGGGCCGCGTTGATGTCGGACTCCAGACCGAGACACAGCTCCACCTGGCAACCGGTCGCGAGCTGGAGGGCCTTGCGAATGAAGGGGTCCTGGGGCAAGACAGCGGCGAAACGCAGCACATCCTCTGTTTGCGCCAACGGCGCCACCTGGCGATTGAACAGGAAGTCCGTCGCCAGGCCCTTGATTTCGAGAGGCTCCTCCGGGTAGTCAGCCGCGGCCACCAGCGCCAGCCCAAGCTGTTCACTCAGGGCCTCCGCCACGTCCAGTTCCGACACCAGGCCGAGTTGCACCAGCACCCGGCCGATGTAACCACCCATTTCCTGCTGCGCGATAAGCGCGCGCTCAATGTCGCGTACGCTGACCTTGTTGCGGCTGACCAGCAGATCTCCGAGTTTCATAGCCATGTCCCTGCGCTCATTGCCTGACCAGGAATCCGCCCGGGGCGAAGGTAAAGCCGAACTTCTCCTCGCGAGCCTGGTCGTGCCGGTAATCCTGCGGATATTTTTCCCGGTAGGCCACTACCGCCTCAAAGGGGCCTTCGCCCCAGCCGGGCAACACCGGGTTGCCATTGATATTGCCGTCCTCGACGACAAGGTAGTCCCCGCTGCGGGTAACCCCTCGCAGCAGCTCCAGCTCCGCCAGCACATGGGCCTTGCGGTGGTCCGAGTCGAGGATGAAGAAAGCCGGCCCGGGCATCGCCTTGCGATAGGCGAGAATGTTGGCGGCAATGCCGGGATCCGTGGACGAACAGGTCATCAGGTGTATTCCCGGATCGGTGCGCGCCAGGGGATATACGTCAACATGGGAGATATCGACACTGATGACACGCAAAGCGGGATTGAGGGCCCGGCCAATGACACTGAAATACAAGGCCGCGCCGCCGAAACGGGTACCGAACTCCACCACCAGCGCGGGCTTCAGGGCCGCGAGAATCTCCTGGTAGTTCCACATGTCGGCGACCGACTTCAGGCTGGGGACACCGAGAAACTCCACGGTTTCCCAGACCTTGGTATCGTAATACCAGCGGTGATAGGCGTCGAAAACTTCACTGACAGGACTTGATGACACTGCGGGTACCCCTCCGGACTGCGACCATTCTAACAGCGAGGACTACCCGAGAGACACCCTGGGGTGGAACGCTACCAGCCCGCGACTCAAGCCACCTCAAACAGCCCCGCAGCGCCCATGCCGCCGCCTATGCACATGGTGATGACCACATACCTGGCACCGCGCCGCTTGCCTTCGATCAGGGCGTGGCCGACCATCCGCGCACCGCTCATGCCGAAAGGGTGGCCGATAGCGATGGCGCCGCCGTTCACGTTCAGCCGGTCGTTGTCGATACCCAGTTGGTCGCGGCAGTAAAGTACCTGACAGGCAAATGCCTCGTTAAGTTCCCACAGGCCGATATCGTCGACTTTCAGCCCGTGGCGCTTGAGCAGTCTGGGAATGGCGAATACCGGGCCGATGCCCATCTCGTCCGGGCTGCAGCCCGCAACGGCGAGGCCGCGGTAGATACCCAGCGGCTGCAGGCCCTGTTGCGCAGCCAGGGCACCGTCCATCAGCACGCAGGCTGAGGCGCCATCCGAGAGCTGCGATGCATTGCCGGCGGTGATGAAGCGGCCTTCCTTGACGAACTGGCCATCCTTGAACACCGGCTCCAGGGCCTGCAGGCCCTCCAGGGTGGTGGACGGACGATTGCCCTCGTCCTTCGCCAGCGTCACTTCCTGGTAGCTGGTCTCCTTCGTCTCCTTGTTGAACACCGCCATGCGGCTGGCCATGGGCACGATTTCATCGTCGAAGGCACCGGCCTCCTGGGCCGCCGCGGTGCGCATCTGGCTCTGGTAGCTGTATTCGTCCTGGGCATCGCGGGAAATGCCGTAGCGCTCGGCCACAATCTCCGCGGTCTCGATCATCTGGATGTAGGCTTTCGGCGAGATATCCAGCACCGTCTGCGAGACATTGCGGTAGCTGTTCTTGTGCTTGGTCTGCACCAGCGAGA
>NZ_JAVKCQ010000213.1:0-2792 GCF_040222615.1 Haliea sp. | reverse complement strand
TGGGCTCGATCCGCGGCCGAACAACGCATATCGCCTGGCGCAGCCTGACCGTTCTCCGCGTACTGCCGAAGCCACGTCGCCTGAAACTCGTAGGCGCCCCCACTTCCGAAGTTGAAGTCCTGGTATGTATTGTAGTGACCTGGGCCACCCACATGCCTCGCCTCATGAACGAGTATCCCGGCCCTTTCGGCGGTATCATTACCGTAGAAGAAACCCATCTGGCAGCTTCCCGATCGTCGAATATATAGCTTTATCGTACCTCCCGACTCAGAAGCGTTGAATTGCTTCATGTCGCCGTGCTCGCATTGTCCGCGCGTATCATCCAGCTTGTTCAAGGTCCACAGGTACGCCCAGTCAATAAGCGGGAAGGCTTGCGTCTGAAACTGAAACAGCGTACCGGTAACCGCATTTGGCCCAGAAAGTGCCAAAGCGGTTATCGCATTCATTGATCTTGCGAATGGCAATGTCTGGTCGCACTGGAAGAAGCCATAGCCAGCACCCCAATGGCTGCTTTTTATACCATACGAATCCGCCAGAGAAACCATTGGCGACCCGCACCAACTAGGGCTAGTGTTCCACGAAATCGAGGAATAGTAGTCATCTCCGGTCATTCCCAGAGGCGGCACCGTATAGGTACATAGGCAGTTTGGAAGGTTCGCTGCCGCTCGCACCTCAACCGAAGATGCAGCGTCGCTGGCGAGGAAAGCAACAACCAGGATTCCCGTTAACTTTAGCCGCATGAGTATCTCCTACATCTCCGGTGCTGACTCAGGGTTTTGAAACGCTGAATCGCTCTCATCAAGTTCGATCGTGTGTGCATTCGGAAACGGTGCGGGACTGAGCCACGGATCGTCTACAGGCTGTATCACGGCCCTCAGCTCGTCGCGCAAGGACGCCGAGCCCTGAGTTTCAATTTCACGAATAGCCGCACGCCGAACGAAGGGGTGTGGTTCTCATGCTGAGCACGCGGCGACCTCGATGCGCGGCGGCGTGACGCGCAGCGTGATGCCCATCGCGGCGTCCCAGCGGTCGCTGAGCGACAACGCGCGCATGTGCAGCACGTGATCGCCGGTGGCGTTCTTCCAGCGGCTTCCCGAGCGCTTCATGCGTTGGCCCACGAGCGTCTTGCAGGTGGCTTCGACGTTACCGCTGCCGATCGGAAGCCTCTCTCGCCGCGCGGCCGCGTAGTCCATGCGCTTGGCGTTGTTCGTGAAGTAGGTGATCGCCTCGTGAACAGGCTCGCTCGTGCCCACCGTAACGTGTTCCTTGCCCGACGCATGCAGCTCGCCGAGGATTTTTGCGCGGGCAGAGCTGCTGTTGCGCAGCAGCAGCTTCCAGCGCGCGAGCAACGGCTTCGACGCCTCGTCGTCGCCGGCGATCACCTTGGCAGCCGGCGCCAGCTTCTCAACCGCGTGCCAGAAGTCGATGAGGCGATGCACTTTGCCAAAGGTCTCCTCGTCGAACTCGGCGTCGAGCAGGTTCCACATCTCGGGTGCGCCATCGCACAGGAGCATCACGTGCAGGTCTGGTCGCCGCTCGCGCATCGCCACGACGTCTCCAGCCAGGCTGGTGCACAGCGCCTCCGCGTCACTGAGCGGCATGCAGCCGTACCGAATGGTGTGGAGCGCCTCGCCGTCGGCGTCGTGCAACGTCACCGTGCCGCAGTAGGCCATGCGGAAGACGCGATCGACCGGTCTCCTCGGTGCGTTCTTGCGCGGTCGACCCGGCGGGCGCGGGCGCGGCTCCTCCATCGGGACGGTCACGCGATCCAGCGACACACTGACGCTGGCCGCCTCGTCGGGAACCTCGAACGAGCCAATGAGAATCTCCTCGATGTCGTGGCGCCTCGGGACGTACATCTCGCCCACGGCGTGGCCGACCCGCTCGAAGCTCGAGCGCGAGTACGGCAGTCGCCCGAGACGCTGCGCCGTCTGCTCCGCTTCCCTCGACGGTCCCAGCTGAAGCAGATGCGCCATCTGCTTCGCTGTATCGGGAAGCCACTCGTCGGCGACGGCGCCGGAGCGAAGCGTAACCAGGTTCACTGTCTCACCGTTGCGCTCGCCGACGCGGCGGTACAGCGAGCGCATCACCGGCACCGGGCCGGCAGGCGTCTTGTAGGGCGCTTGGTAGCGGCCCACCCGCGTGTAAGCCACGCCGCTGAGCGTCAAACCGGGAGCGTCGACGTCGAGCGCAGACAGTGCCGCCTGGTGCCCAGCTCGCTCCATCGCCGCCGTCGCTTCGGCGAGCTTCACCTCGAAACCGGCGTAGTCCACACGCCGGCGCGCCTCGCCGGCCCGGACTTGCTGCTCCACCGCGTCCACGTACGCGCGCATCGACGGCTCAACGATGGGCTTGAGTGCATCCGGAATCTCAATCACGATTGTGGCCATGGGGCATCCTCCGTTCGCTGTTTGCAAATCGGACACTACAGGCTCTGCCCCATCTTTCTGCCGCCGTTCGACGCGCCTCCGGTGAACAAAGCGAAGTCGATCACATCGCGCTCATCCTTCACGCAGCGGGTGCAAGACGCCGCGGAAACCCCCCGCCCTTGCTCAGTGTCAGATCCCGACCCGAACGAAGTCGAGTTCGTGGCTTCCTGCCAGCGGGTGTGGTTCTCATGCTGAGCACGCGGCGACCTCGATGCGCGGCGGCGTGACGCGCAGCGTGATGCCCATCGCGGCGTCCCAGCGGTCGCTGAGCGACAACGCGCGCATGGACTACGCGGCCGCGCGGCGAGAGAGGCTTCCGATCGGCAGCGGTAACGTCGAAGCCACCTGCAAGACGCTCGTGGG
>NZ_JAVKCQ010000212.1:0-25000 GCF_040222615.1 Haliea sp. | reverse complement strand
CGAACATCTACTGGGCCATGTGGGGTGGCCTGGGCGCTGTCGACAAATACCAGGGCGCCATGACGCCGTGCTGCGCGACTTATCGCCGCGATGTCGGTAATCGACCCGGTGACATTGGAGACATGACCGACGGCAACCATGCGGCAGCGGTCACTAAGCAACTCATCCAGTTGCTCCAGGTCCAGGCTACCATTTGTTAGCACCGGTATCAGTTTCAACTGCAGGCCGTGTTGCTGGCAAAGGCGCTGCCAGGGAACGAAATTACTGTGGTGCTCTGCCAATGAAACCACGATCTCGTCCCCGGCACGCAGTGACATGCCGAGGCATTGTGCGGCGAGGTTCACGGCAAAGGTCGTACCCGAGGTAAAGATGATCTCCTCGTCGTCGACATTGAGATAGCTCGCCACACTGGTCCGCGCCGCCTCATACGCATCGGTGGCTTCGATACCCAGTTGATACATCCCGCGCTGCACATTGGAGCGACTGTAGCTTTCGAATCGCGTCATCGCCTCGCCGACGCAGCGAGGACTGAAGGTGGTTGCCGCGTTATCCAGGTAGCGCAGCGGATAACCATTGACCTCGCGCTGCAATATTGGAAATTGCAGGCGCAGCTCGTGGGGCGACCAGTTCACCTCACTCATCCCCGCCGACAACGGGCTCATTCATCTCGCAGCGTCGATTGGCCTCACCCAGCGCCTCGGGTGTATCAACATCCAAAAAGATAGCGTCATCCCCCATTGGGACCTCCCAGACATTCGCGGCGAATTCATGAAGTAGAGGCCGGGCGCCACCGTCGCCACTCAAGTTCATCATGGCCGGGATATAACGGGAGGACCAGATAATAGGATTTCCGAGGCGCCCCTCTCTTAAGGGTGCCACGATATCGCGTTCAATGGCCGGGTTGAACTCGGCTATCAATTCATTGAGATGAGCGGCCTCAATGAACGGCATATCCGCCAACAGTATCATGACCCCATCTATGTCCTCTGGCAGTGAAGATAAACCCAGTTTCAGTGATCCGGCAATGCCCTCACGGTAAGCATCGTTATGCACATATCGGACATCGCGTCCTTGCAAAAGATGGCGCACCTCGTCCGCCTGACAACCGGTAACCACCGTGACAGACGCAAGCTCAGCTCCTAGTGCCGCGTCCACCACACGCTGCAACATGGGGACACCGCCCACTTTGAGCAGCAGCTTGTTCACTCCACCCATTCTGCTGGAACTGCCGGCGCCCAGTATCAGAGCCGCCACCTTGTGGGGTGTCTGAAGCTGTTCGATCAGATTACCCTGCTCACGCATGCGCCAGCGGTGACTAATGTCCTTGATCAGCCCGCCTACCCCCATGGTCAGAATTTCAGACTTTCCCATGGGCAGGCCCGCCGCCATTCTCTGCATGACCCAATCCAGGCCATTGAGTTTGGGCGAGCGGCTGCACCCTGGCAAATTGATCACGGGGCAGGCGCCAACATGCCCCAGCAACAACATATTTCCCGGCTCCACTGGCATGCCGAAATGATCTATCTCTCCGCCACAGCTCACTATCGCTGAGGGTACAATGTCCGACGGGTCCACACTGACGCTGGCGCCACATATCAA
Source organism: Haliea sp. (assembly GCF_040222615.1). Lineage (GTDB taxonomy): Bacteria > Pseudomonadota > Gammaproteobacteria > Pseudomonadales > Halieaceae > Haliea. The sequence goes on along the minus strand of NZ_JAVKCQ010000212.1, from coordinate 23,401 downwards.
TACCAGATCTACCTCCTCCGCCAGAGCTTCCGTCAGCAGCGAGGTGAGTTCCTCCACCACGTGGGCACAGCGTTTCTCAAATATGATCTGCGCTCCCATAGCAGTGACCCGCTGGTGGGTAACTGCTGACGTAGACCTGTGCAGGGATTCTTTGAAGCCAGCGGTTTCGGTAAGGAGAAGCGCTACAGTTCGAGGCTTGTACCACTGTACGGCTATCGCACTGCCGCCCGCGCCAATCAGTTTCAGGCAGCGATCCAATTGCCGCCGTGGAACCGCAAATGGAATGACCTTGATACTGGCTACTGCCTGCTGGTGCAGGCACTCAGCATACTCGGGAAGGGTGGCGATAAAAATCCCCACGTCGCAAAGGTTAATGGCATCGATTACCGCTCGATTGACCAGCGCCAGGCCATCGCTCAGCGCATAAAGGTAGCAGCGCCCCGCCACCGGCTGGCCGTGTGCCACTGAGGGTCCCGCCAGTGCTCGCGCCATTTCCAGCGCGGCCTGGTCCTCATCGACATCATCCGCTTCCAGGCGCACGCCACTTATTCGGAGAATGCCGTTGTCCTGAAGGGCTGCCAGGTCCGCGGCGCACAAAACACGTCCTTTCTTGAGGGTCAGGCCAGGCATTCTTACAGTGTGAGCGAGAATGACTCCTTCAGCGTTGCTACATTCGTAGTTATCGAAAACCACAGCTCACCCGCGGTACCTGGCCTGGACCACCTGGGCCAGAATAGCCAGGGCAATTTCGGCGTGTCCACGACCACCAAGATCCAGGCCAACCGGTGCTTTAATGCGTTCCAATTTGTCTTTCAGGCCCAGCTCGGTCAATCTCTCAATCCGCTTCTCATGCGTGCGGCGACTTCCCAGCGCGCCGATATAAAACGCCTCGCTGTTAAGCGCGCTGACCAGTGCCGGGTCATCAATTTTTGGGTCATGGGTCAGGGTTACCACCGCCGTTTGTGGATCGGGCGCCAACCTTGCCAGGGCTTCATCCGGCCATTCGGTGCAAAGTTCGACAGCGCGGAACCTTGCCTCGGTTGCAAATGCGCGGCGCGGATCGATCACAGTCACCTGATAACCGCACTCAAGTGCCAGCGTGGTAAGGGCCTGGGCGATGTGTACCGCGCCGATAATAAGCAGGCGATAATCCGCCACATAACTGCGTACAAAAAGCTTGCTGTTAGGCAATATACCACTACGTGCAGAGCGTAACAGTTCGCGCACCTGGTCGGCCTGGGTGGCGGCAAGGGGTAAATCCGGACTGTGCTGTCTGTCGACATATACCAGGCCCTGCACGCCACTTTCAAGATCACTTACCACGGCCACCGGGACCTTGTTCCTGCGAGCCACTTGTAGCTCTTTGAGAACCATAAGTTTCACGCCACGACCTCCAGGAAAATCCTGATGGCGCCGCCACAGGACAGACCAACGTCCCAGGCCTCTTCGTCACTGACTCCAAATTCCAGTACGCGGTGCTCACCGGCGGCCATAACTTCCAGGGCCTCGGCCACTACCGCACCCTCGATGCAACCGCCGGAGACAGAGCCCAGGAATTCGCCCTGATCATTGACAACCATATGACTACCTACTGGCCTGGGAGAAGAACCCCAGGTACTGACAACGGTTGCCAGTGCGGCCTTGCGGCCCGCCGCTGCCCACTCGCTCAGGATAGCGAATTCATCGCTGTTGTTTGCAGCGGCCATATGCTGTCAACTCCATCCGAATTAGGCCGGGCGACAAGTATAACAGCCCGGTGAGAGCATCAGGTATAGATGTGCCCCCTTTCCCCGACTGGCTGGGGCGAACATTTCGAGCAGCAAGTGCTGCTAAGCCCCTCAACTATATCAACACCCAGATTCAACTTGCTAGTGCAACGATCCGCCCAGCGAGCCGCTGAGGTACAGTCGGTGATTCAGCATAGATCCGGGACGTCGCGGACTTCCAATGGGTCGGCGACATTCATGTGCTCTGCCTCCTTTCCACGGTGGCGGCGAATTGCCGACGCCATCAGCCTGAGGAACAATGGACGGCGATCATACAAACGACTATGCCTAGATTCCATTATCGATCATGATTACCGAATCAATTCGTGCCTTGAGGTCCTTATGAGCCGGTCAAACGCAGCGCATCCTGCCACCCCTGGACTCACGCTGCCAACCTTGCTGGAGGGGCGGGCGCAACGGCAAGATGTTTGGGCCGGATGTCACAAGCAACGTGCTCGTGACTGACCCGCCAGCATCGCTTCGCCTCTCGCCCGACGAGATGCTAGACAGTGTTCGGGATCCGGCCTGGCCGGACCGAGATGGGCTGGACTGGGTCGTGCTGGATTTCACCGGCTCGGCGAGCGCTGGTGTGGAAGCCGAACTGGCGTCGCGAATCCTGAACCTGACGATTCCGGTGGTCGGCTTCGGGCCCGCGACGGGACCGTTGCAGGACGCGGTCGACCTGGCAGTCGATGACGAGCAGGCCCTGATTGCCGTTTGCACCGCCTGCCGGGAAAATCCGCAGGCCGCCGCGGTGCTCGTGCAGGTGCTGCGTGCGACTGAGCGACTGCCGGTCGCCGACGCCCTGGCGGTTGAATCCCTCGGTTACGCAACGCTGCAGGCCGGCCCGGAGTTCGCCCGCTGGCTGGCAGGGCGCAAGCGCATCACCGGCAGACTCGCCCCTGCCGAAGAAATCGTCCGGCTGGAACGTCATGACGAGCACCTGTCGATCCGGCTGAACGCGCCGGAAAACCGCAACGCGCTCTCCGCGCCCATGCGTGACGCGCTTACCGAGGCGTTCAAGCTCGTCATGCTCGATCCCACAATCGAGAGCGTGGAAGTCAGCGCCAGCGGCCCCTGCTTCTGCGCCGGCGGCGATCTTAGCGAATTCGGGACGGTGATAGATCCGATGACCGCGCACGAGATCCGAATGCGCCGTATGCCCGCACGATTTTTTGCGGCCGTGGCCGACCGCTGCCACGTCCGCGTCCACGGCGCCTGTGTCGGTGCTGGCATCGAGCTGCCAGCGTTCGCGAGTCGGATCTCGGCCGAGCCGGGCACCTTTTTCCAGTTGCCCGAAATCAGCATGGGTCTGATTCCCGGCGCGGGCGGCTGTGTCAGCATTCCTCGGCGCATAGGCCGCCAGCGTACGGCGTTTATGGCCCTGACCGGCAGGCGGATAGGAGCCACCGAGGCGCTGGCCTGGGGGCTGGTCGACGTGGTCAACGGCTAGACGGAATGGATCGCTGGCAGGTCGACTGATGTGCTGACCTAACCGCGGCTCAAAATTCTGACGAAACTGCTCACTAAGCCGAGAGCGATCCATTACGCGATATGCTCGGGTTACCAAAATCCTCTCGGCGCCAGGCGAGCTTTCCGTCAATGATTGTTGCGCCGACGTATCCCTCGGACAGATGCTGACGGGCCTGTCGCCAGTCAGCGATCAATAGGCACATATCCGCCTGCACACCGGGGCGAATCTCTCGAACGATGTGAGGCTGATCGGGCTCGCCCAGGAACAGAGCCAGCGCCTGCTCCGGCGTGACAGCCTCCTCCGCACCCAGCACGTGGTTGTTGGGCGTCCGTCTAGTGACCGCAGCGCGCATGGCCGCCCAGGGATCAGCATCGCCGAATGGGGCGTCTGAGCCTGCCGCCAGCGGTATACAAGCATCGAGGAACCCGCGGCCCCGGTACAACCAGGGTTGGTCTTCCGGTTCCACCTCTGCCAGGTAGGTATCGCCCCGTTCGGCGACGAAATTCGGTTGGGTCACAACGATCAGGCCAAGCTCTTTGATCAGCGGCAGCACATCGTCCGGCGCCACGGAAGCATGCTCGATGCGATCACCAGGCAATGACCCGGCTTCCTGGATCGCCGCCAGTGTGAACACGAGCTCGGCGCGGGTGACGCAGTGCACGGCGATGGCGCGGCCCTGGTCGTGGCTCTCGCGGATACCGGTCACCAGCGTATCGAAGGTTGGCAGGTCCGCTTCGTGGAGATGGAATTTGGTTTCGCCGGTACTGACGCCACCGGCATCGCCGGGCGACAGAGACGGCGCACCAGCCAGACGGATTCGCTGCAGCAGATCGCCCTCGGCACGCAGCTGGCGGAAGATGGCCGCGGTGTCGTCGTCGTTACGCGGCGTCATGTCCGTCAGCCCGATCAAGCCCAGGGCTGCCAACTTTTGACTGGCGGCTGCAATCGGCGGCTGGGTGGCGCCCAGCAAATTCCGCAGTTCCCGATCGCGATCGAAGAGACGGCCGTCCGCGGGCAGAGAAGTGGTGGGATCGACGCTCGCGAGCACGTCTAGCGCAGCTGAGTTCAGGATCCACAGGCGCCCCGACCGATGCTGAATGCGGATGGGTCGATCCGGAGCGCGGCGGTCGAGCCAGGCGCGGTCGATGTCACCGGCCACCTGCTCCTGGTAGCCGATGCCGCGGATCCAGCCACGTTCATCTGTACCCCACGGGCGGCCTAGCGTCGCGGCGAATGCATCGGCGTCCTTGACCGCCGGTGGCCCGCAGAGCAGAGAGTTGAGGGACGCCGCATAGGACATCAGGTGGATGTGGTGGTCGTGGAGGCCGGGCAGCAGTGCACCGCCTCGAGCCTCGATCACGAATTCGTCCGTTACCGGCTGCAGTCGTCCGATTTCGGCGATGCGGTGTCCGCTGACACGCACGTCCTGCCGTTGCCCGGTGGGGTAGATTTCGGCGTCGCGGATCAACATAGCGGTTCGAGGGCAGCTAGTACTTCAGCCGTATCGGCTCCCAGCTCCCGCACTGGCGCCGTGGCGGTCCGCGTGCATGTGCTGGCATCGAGTCGCCGGCCGGTGACGGTGCACCACCACTGCCCCCACGTCTTCAGAAGCGCTTCCCGCCCGAGGTGCCGCAGCGCGTCCGCCTGACTGGCGCCGGCCACGTCCGCCAGCGCCAAGCCGATCAGCCGCCCACCGCCCTGGGTCCAGGAGCACCAGGCAGCCAGCGCGGCCTGGATACCGGTGAGCGGATCGGCGATGGCATCGCCCGCGAACTGCGGCGCACCGGTGGCCGAGCGCATCACGTCGCCTAGGCCCGCGGCGACGCCGGCGTCGTCGCCGAAGGCGATCCAGTCTGCGGCCGGTTCGGATCGACCGTAGCCGGTGATGCTCACCCAGGTGAGCTTTGGGGAACGGCGCACCACCTCCTCGAGACGAATACCGAGATGCGCCAGGGCGCGCGGGCGGGAGGCCTCGATCACTATATCGGCCGTCTCGATCAGGCGCGCGAGCGCCTGCCGGCCGTGGGCGCTGCCGAAATCGACGGCGACGCTGCGCTTGCCCTGGTTGAGCAGGGCATAAAAGTCGGCATTGCCGAACCGGGCGCCGTCAGGGCGATCAAGGGCCTCCACTTTGACCACCTCAGCACCGCACAGATGCAGCAGGTGCCCGCACAACGGGCCCGCCCAGAGCGCCGAAAGGTCAATTACTCGCGGCGCGCGGCCGCCTGGTTTCGAGCCCACTGCGCTTTCGTTTAGCGGTGGGCCCTCTACGCGGAAGAAAGGCGGTGGGGTCGATGCGGGAGACCTGACGGCTGCGACCGCGAGACCTAGGGTGCGGGCGCGTTCCTCCAGTGCATCGACGGGGCGCTCGCGGACGGCTCGGGCCAGGTGATCCCAGGATGCGTCAATCGCGTCATTGGTTTCCAGCCACGCCGACAGCAGCTCCCAGTCGCTGTCCCGCGGCAGGTTGACGGCGATCGTGCCGTCGGCGGCATCGAGCAGCCTGCAGGCACCGCCAGGAGCGATGCGGTCGCGGAAGGTCAGCCCGAGCAGGCGCGCGCGCTCGAGCATCAGCTCAGGGCCGGTCAGGGTTTTGAGTGCAGCGGCGCCGGCGACGCGTTCGAGGGCCCGCAGCCCCCGCTCCGCGGCGCCGCCGAGGGGTGGGTCTGGCAGGTCGAGGGTACTGTCGACCATGGGGCACTCCGTCAGACGAAAAAGTCCTTTATCAATCGGCGCAGCAGCTTGCCAGTCTCGTTGTAGGGCAGCTCAGGCTCGAAGCGGATCACCTCGGGCACCCGCGAGGAGCGCAGCCGGTTCTTCACCAGGTGCTGCAGCTCGCGTACCGTGGCCTCTTTGCCGAGCTTCAGCACGATCACGGCGCCGACGGTCTCGCCCCACTCGGTGGAGGGTATCGCCACCGCAGCGGCATCGGCCACCGCCTCGTGGTCCAGCAGCACGTCCTCGATCTCACCGGGCGAGATGTTCTCGCCGCCGCGGACGATGACGTCGTCGGTCCGGCCGGATAGGAACAGGTAGCCGTCCGCGTCGAGGAACCCTGCGTCCCGGGTGGGGAACCAGCCCTCGTCGTCGATAGCCTTGCGCTCGAGGTACTCGCCGGACACCTGGGGGCCGCGCACGAAGATCTCGCCGGGTTCGTCGGGACCGAGCATGTTGCCTGTTTCGTCGCGGATCTCGATCTCCAGGCTCGACAGGGCCTGGCCGACGGAGCCTAGGCGCCGGCGGATTTGCGGATCGCCCGCGGCTATGGCGGCCCGGTGATCGTCCGGGGTCAGCAGGGTGATGGTCGAGCTGGTCTCGGTGAGGCCGTAGGCGTTGGTGAAATCCACGCCGGGGAACAGCGCCAGGGACCGTTCGATCACCGGCAGGGGCATCTTGCCGCCCCCGTAAGCGATGGCCTTGAGGTTCGGCAGGTGCGGGCGCCGGTGCACGGTCTCCAGATGGTCGACGATGCGCGAGAGCATGGTCGGGACCACAAAGGCGTTGGTCACCGACTCGTGCTCGGCCAGCTCGAGCCAGGCGGCGGCACCGAACTCGGGAAGCTGGACGATGCGCCGGCAGGCGTAGAGTGAGCTCATCACCGCGGAGATGCCGGCGATGTGATAGGGCGGCACCGAGACGAGCGTGGCTTCATCCTCCTCCGCCGCCATGAAGTCGATGGTACCGAGGATGTACGACACTAGGTGCTCGTGCCTCAGGATGGCGGCCTTGGGCGCGCCGGTGGTGCCGCTGGTGAAGAGCTGTACCGCCACTGCCGACGGGTCCGCGGGCCAGTCCTCGTCTTCCGTCGGCGTTGCTGAGAACACTCGCGCTAGATAGTCGGCGCGCGGGTAGACGGTCATGCCTGCGCGGTCGGCATGGCGTTCGGCGATGTCGTCGGCGGTGACCAGTAACGCAGGCGTGACGCGTTCGAGCAGCGCCTCAAGTTGAGCGTCAGACAGCCGGTAGTTGAGGGGCACGTAGGGCACACCGGCCATCGCGGCTCCCATCAGGGTGACCGGAACGGCCGGGCTGCTGGTATCGAGCACGGCGGCGAAGGCGCAGCCCTGCGCGCGGATCAGCGCCGCGGCGTTGCGGGCGGCAGCGTAGAGCTCGGCATAGCAGTAGTGCCGACCTGCGCTGGTCAGGGCTCGTCGGTCGGGGCAGGCTTCTGCCGCCATCTGCAACAGCATTGCAATGTTCATGGGCTGAGCACGGAGATCAGTCGGCGGAGGGCAGCGTCTTGCTGCCCTTGATGGCCAGGGCGTTGCCGTCGGCAGCGAGGGATCCCTGGCCGGGCTTCACACACAGCACTTCCAGTGAGCCGTCGTCGTTCACGTAGCGCTTGCCGATCTGGCAGCCTTCCATCTGGACCGCGTCGGTTTCGGCACCGCCGTCGTTGCCACCCGCGGTCATGGGAACGCCGCCGCAGGTCAGGGCTTCACCGCCGCCGGCCTTGATGACCATCACCTCGGCATCGCACACCCCGCTCTTCAATCGCTGTCCGGCCTTCAATTCACTCATCTGCTGCTACTCCTGCGTCATCCCAGTGCACATCGGGGATGGATGTCCTCGATATGCTCCAACTCGTAACCAGCCTCGTTCAAATTGCCACAAAATGACTTCATTTCTAATCAAGTCACATTTAGCGAGGCGCGCTGTACGTTTACCTCCTGAATCTGATCCGTCAGATATGACCGGCCCACCACTCCTGCAGAGTCAATGCGGCTAAAGTGAACCGCATGTCGACCGCTACGGAGCTCACGAAAATACAAGCGCAAAAACCAGCCTATATCGGAGAAAGCCAATTCATTCCAGGGCAGGTTCGACTCGTCAAAATAGCCGACATCCAAGCACTCCGGTCCGCACAGCGGCGTAGCGTCATCGACTGCGACGCCTAAAAAGCTAACGTAGACTTCGCTGATATCCGTCAAGGTAAACACGGCATGCAAGCGCAGTGTGCCGGGATTAACGATTATTCCCGTTTCCTCATGGGTCTCTCGAGCCGCAGCAACCTCTAGCGGCTCGCAGCATTCCACAAATCCGCCAGGCAAACACCACTTGCCAACAGCTGGAGCTATCGCCCGACGGCATAAGAGTATGCGTTCTTCGCACCCCACAATAGTGCTCACAAGCACTTTCGGATTTCGGTAGGTTACCTCTCCGCAACCGGCACAAACCATCCGGTAACAGCCTTCAGCCGGCACCAAACGCTTTTCCAGACGCTTCCCACACTGATCGCAGAATCGCGGAGCACTTATCATAATAACCAATTTTTGCTTAACGTGCTGACTTGACTAAATAGCGCAATCTCTATAATAGCGCTGGTTAACGCTGTTCCTCTCACGCGAGAGCCCTCTTTATTAGTGAACGGCTCTGTGACCTTGTAGTCGCACGGGGCCAGCTCGTTCCCGAGCGCGCGCCCGATGACCTGTGCCCCCTGCCCCAGCCCTGAAATGGTCCATTGGCTGCACGCATGCCTACTTGAATCTCGGGACGTGCGTGCCGTCCACGATGCAGGTATTCTTAATATGAACATCGAACTCAGTATTCATCCGCTAGCCTCCCTACACACCTCGGTCATATCTCGTTTGAAGTGCTACGTGCCCGGCTGACCGATAACATCCGCTCGTGAGTCAAACCCTATCAACCTCTGGACCAAGGCGCCCAACGCCGAGCAAACTGTGCGCTCGTGCTCGGGCCCTCCTCGGGCCCGATGCAAGGAAAATTCCTCACCATTGTGGAGGGAGGGAACGTAACTTTGCGTATATAATTTCTATTTTATCTGCGCTATTAAAATTATTCAATCATATTTATGAATTTTTGCGTGTATTCAATGGGATGAATCCCTCCTCCCACCAGCTTAACCAGAAAGCGGAGAAAGGTGATTCGGCCCCGCCGGCCGGCCGGTGAGCAGACGGTCCATTCAGTCGATATAAACCGCGTACTGATCCAGTATCGGCAGCACCTTGTCCGCACCTTCGGCGGGCAGCGGTAAGATGCAGCGCTTCACGCCCTTGTCGGCCAGCGAGTTGACCTGGTCAGCGTTCTCTGGGGGTATGGCGAAGTACACTCCAAGGTGCAGACTGGCCGGATCGCGGCCGACTTTCTCGCACGCCCTGGTGATGTTAGCCCAGCCGCTATCGAAATCGTGCAACCCGCCGAGCGGCATCCAGCCGTCGCAGAACTCTGCGATGTGTGCGGCCGTCTTCGGCCCGGCAGCGCCGCCCATCAATATTGGCGGGTGCGGCTTGGTGACGGGTTTGGGCCATGCCCAGCTCTTCTCGAATTTGACGAACTCGCCCTCGAAGCTCGCTTCGTCTTTCGTCCACAGCTCTTTCATCAATAGGCAGTGCTCACGAAGGATCTCGCGGCGCTGCTTGAAATCTAGACCGTGGTTGCGCATCTGCTCCACGCACCAGCCGTAGCCGACGCCGAGCTCGAAACGACCACCGGAGATCATGTCAAGGCTCGCGACTTCCTTCGCCAACCAGATGGGGTCGCGCTGGGCCACCTGTGTGATTCCGGTGCCGAGTCTGAGCTTTTTCGTGACGGCCGCGCAGGCGGTTAGCGCGATGAACTGGTCGTGCATGCGCAAGTACTCCTCGGGCAGCGGGCCAAAGGAACCATCGCCAAAGGGGGTCTCACGGCTGGTCGGGAAATGGCTGTGCTCTGGGAACCAGAGCGACTCGAAGCCGCGCTCCTCGCACGCCTGCGCCAGCTCCATCGGCTGGATCGTCTTATCGGTGGGGAAGATGATGATGCCGATATCCATAGACCTTTGTCCTCGTTGTTGGGTGCTTGCGCATCCGCGGTGGCTACCGCGCCGCGGCTCTCAATATTAGCGGTATCGTCTTACGCGATCCTGCTCGTCACCCCGGTTTGCGGGGTTAGGGAACCATCTGACCTAAAGCGGCCAAGCAACGCCGTATGTCGCCCATGGAGCGGTCAGACATCAGCAGCCTCAACATCCGCCCAGAACGGTTTTCAGCATAGAACAAGCGAAGTAGAGATTAAGGTAGTCGCTGTTCATAATTTGCATTATAGTTGCGCAAATTACATACTTTTGTCAATATACTTTATATATGCGCAATACAAAGACTATAGGACTGAAGAAGCCATGAACCCATTTGATACAGTTCCGGTCGGGCCATATGACCTGCCCGTTATGCGGCTTGGCCTCGGCTGTGCTGCACTTTCTGGCATGGTGCACGCTGACGGTCTTTATGGCGGGACAGCCTATGATGAGGGGGTGCGGACTGTCGAGCGGGCTTACGAGCTTGGCATCCGTTACTTCGATACCGCGCCCGTGTACGGCTATGGCCGCAGCGAGGCCCGGTTAGGGCACGCGCTGGCCGGTAAGCCCCGGGACTCATTTGTGCTGTCAACCAAGGTAGGACGTGTCCTGGACCCGAAGCCCGGCGGCAACAAGTCGACCGACAATCCGGACGGATTACCTGAGCTTATCCACGTCAACACATTCACCCGTGACGACGTGCTTCGCTCGATCGAGGACAGCCTTAAGCGGCTTCGCATGGACCGGATCGACATCATCTATATTCACGATCCCGATCTGGAGGAGTTTGGCGAGAGGCAGTCGAATGAGGAGGCATTTCCGGCTCTGATGGAGTTGCGCGAGCAGGGCGTGATCAAGGCCATCGGCAGCGGCACAAACACCTGGGAGTTGCCAGCCCGCTTCGTGCGCAGCTTCGACCTGGATATCATACTGCTAGCGGGACGTTACACGCTGCTTGACCACTCAGCGTTACAGGAGTTCCTGCCGCTATGCGTGGAGCGAAACGTAAAGGTGGCAATCGGCGGCCCTTACAATTCGGGCATCCTGGCGAGAGACTTGGACAAGCCGGTCAGCTTCGAATACGCGCCTGCTCCCCAGGATCTCGTCGACCGTGCGAAGAGGCTGCAGGCCATCTGCCGCCACCACGGCGTAGACCTGAAAGCGGCGGCGCTCCAGTTCGTGCTGGCGCACCCTGCTGTTGCGACCGTACTCCCCGGCGCCCAGACCGTCGGTGAACTGGAGCAGAACGTCAACTTGATCAGCGAGCACATTCCAGACTCAGTCTGGCGAGATATGAGGTCAGAAGGCCTGATCCCAGCCGAAGCCCCTACACCGCAGACTTAATCGCGGCTCTGGTAATGGTCGCGGCTCGCGAGGATAGGACTTTCAATAGAGCGTCGAACCGAACGGATCGTTTAACGGCTAACGCGGCCTGCCGTAATTTGCACCGCGACCACTTTTCAAAGGAGTTCTCAATTGTTCAGCCATATAATGCTAGGGACAAACGACGTCGAGGCGTCGAAGCGGTTTTACGACGCCGTGCTCGGCGCGCTGGGCTACAAACCGGGGGTGATCGATCAGAAGGGACGGTGCTTCTACCGGACCGAGCAAGGAGTCTTCGCGCTGAGCAAACCCATCGATGGCAAGCCCGCCAGCCACGGCAACGGCAGCACGATCGGGTTTGTCGCCTCCAGCCCGGAAGCGGCGGACGCCTGGCACGCCGCGGGCATCGCCAACGGCGGCACGACCTGCGAGGACCCACCAGGGAAGCGGGACGAAACTGGGCTCTACCTGGCGTACCTAAGGGATCCGTCCGGGAACAAGATTTCTGCGCTGTACCGAATGGGGTAAGCGCGCACGGGAATCATCCCCAGACCAGGCGCTAGACATACGTCAAGATTTTTTCAGGCACAAGATTAGGTTATGACTCAGGAGAAGCACGAATGAAGGTTACCAGGATATTTACAGGTGATGACGGCGAGTCGCATTTTGAGGATATTGATATAGAGATGACTGTCGGTGAGTTCGGTGCTCTGATATCAGAACCGGTGGACGCAAAGGCGGTCCTTTTCCGTCGGGTAGAAGGCGATTACGATGTCGACTTTCACAACGCACCCAGGAAGCAGTACGTGGTCAATCTCAATGGCTCGGTTGAAATTGAAACAGGTCATGGGGAGCGGCGGGTGCTCGGGCCGGGTGAGATCCTCCTGGCCGAGGACACAACGGGTAGGGGACACCAGAGTCGGTCGCCGGACGGCAAACCGCGCGACTGTCTGTTTATTCCGCTCGCCTGATCATCCCGGCATTTCATTTTAAATACGGTTCCACCTGAAATGGTCAGGATTCCGTTCCTTGATGACGTTGGGGCAACCACATGTCAGAGACCGCAGATAGGCAGGCCTTTCAGGATGTGCTTCTGCGTTACGCTGCCGCTGTAGATAATCGCGATTTCGCCATGCACAGCGGCTGCTTTGCCGATGATGCGGACATCGTCGATTTCAGTGGTGGTACCGTGACAGTCACGCATTAGCGGCCTGACCTGAGCAGAAAGTGCTGGGTCACTACAGCGCTACCGTTTTTACGCTGACGCTGCCGTATACTGAGGGCTGCTTCCGTGAGGACTACAGTACTTGATTAATGCAATATCAAAATTGATACAAAAAGACTAAACGCTCTTTATTGATTTGTATTAGTTCAGACCAAATCTGACACCGCTTGAAAAAGTGAGGGTTACCGGTTTTGATGGAGGTGCGACCCAACCATCAAAACTGAAGAGGTAACCCTCATGCTTCATACTAACGAACGTATCATCAAACACAAGGTCGGCCTGCTAAATCTGGCAGAGGAACTGGGCAATGTTGCCAAGGCCTGCCAGCTCATGGGCGTCTCTCGAGATACCTTTTACCCCTACAAGGGGGCGGTCGAGGAAGGCGGAGTGGATGCCCTCCTGGATGCAAATCGAAAGAGAGCCAATATCAAGAACCGGGTTGACCCCCAAATCGAAATGGCGGTGGTGAAGTACGCCATAGACTTTCCAGCACATGGCCAGGTGCGGGTCAGCAACGAGCTGCGCAAGGGTGGAATATTCGTCTCTCCCACAGGCGTTCGCAGCATCTGGCTGCGGCATGCACTATCCAGCTTCAAGCTCCGGCTGAAAGCCCTGGAGGCAAAGGTGGCGGAGGAAGGAATCATCCTCACCGAAGCCCAGGTCCAAGCCCTTGAACGGAAGAAGCTCGACGATGAGGCCTGCGGTGAAATCGAGACAGTCCACCCTGGTTATCTCGGTTCGCAGGACACCTTCTATGTAGGCACTTTGAAGGGTGTTGGCCGAATTTATCAACAGACTTACGTAGATACCTACTCCAAAGTGGCGCAGTGCAAACTGTACACCACGAAGACGCCGATCACGGCAGCCGACCTCCTGAACGACCGTGTCTTGCCGTTCTACGAGCAACATTCGTTACCTGTATTGCGGGTTTTAACGGACCGAGGAACCGAGTACTGCGGCAACCTGGAGCGACATGATTATCAGCTCTATTTGGCGGTCAACGAAATCGATCACACCAGGACCAGGGTGAAGTCACCGCAAACTAACGGCATCTGTGAGCGATTTCACAAGACGATCCTGCAGGAGTTCTACCAAGTCACTTTCCGTAAGAAAATCTACGTATCGATTGAAGATCTGCAGACAGATCTGGACAGCTGGCTGAATTATTACAACAATGAACGAACCCATCAGGGCAAAATGTGCTGCGGCAGAACGCCGATGGATACTTTGCTCGATGGCAAGAAGATCTGGAAGGAAAAGTTCATGGCTTGAACTTGACCTGACAGTAATCGCCGACATCTAACCGGTAACTGTCAGATCAAGTCTGAACTACTACAATTGATTCCACCAAACTTTGGTTTCATATTTTTGGTTTAGATCTATCATTTCTCCAATCTGAGGTATAACTACTTGAGCTTTCTGTTGTCGAGAAAGCGCATATATTTTTTGAGCTGGTTCATTCCAAGCATGAATCGCCATATCAAACAACCCCCAATGCACTGGAAATAGCTGTTTTGCTTTTAGGTCAACGAAAGCTCGCATTGTATCTTCCGGCATCAAGTGAGCTTCTTTCCATTTTTCGTTGTACTGTCCGCATTCCAAAAAAGCGATGTCAAAAGGCCCATACCTATCACCAATCTCTTTGAAATGAGTGTCATAACCAGAGTCACCACTAAAATAAACATTGTAATTTTGGCTGTTGATAACCCAGGACCCCCACAAAGTTTTCGCTTCATCAAAAAGCGCTCGACCTGAAAAATGCTGAGAAGGAGTAAAAACAAATTGAAAATTCTCAAGCTGCAGCTCATCCCACCAATCAAATTCTTTAATCTTATTTTTATCTATGCCCCATTTTCTCAGGTGTACAGAAACACCCAGTGGAACCAAAAATTTAATATTTTGATCTCCAAAAAATCGAATACTTTCCATATCCAGATGATCATAATGATCATGAGAAATAAGTACATAATCAATCACAGGTAATTCTTTTAAACTTAAAACAGGCGGCTGGAAACGCTTATTCAAGAACCTCCAGGGTGATGCAGAAGCGGAAAAAACAGGATCAACTAATATAGTTTTCCCTTGCAGGCTCAGTAGAAACGAAGAGTGCCCAAACCAAATGACTTGGGGATTATCTTTGTTACTTAAAAATTTATCAATCTCGGGTTTTTGTTCAGGTAATTTTTCATTGGGCCTCCTATTTTCGCCTGTGAATAAAAATTCCTTAAAAGCAGCATAGGTATACACTCGCTTTTTCCAACGCTCATTAATATCAGGAATACGATTTTCAAAGACTTTCTTTTCCGAATTAAAATTCTTTGATTTTTGATACAACATCTCATCTTCTCTATCTAAGCTTCCACCTAAACTCGAACAACCAGTAGTTACAACAATTGTTATCGCCACGGCTGAAATGATTAAAAATAGCCATTTTGATAGGGAATTCATTTCTTAGATACTTTTTGCAAAAAAGATATTTTCATTGCGCCTCACTCTATTTATCACCGCATTACATCTTAATCTCTTCTAAAATCACTGTGAAGTGGTTGAATGGCTGCGACCCGCTCTGTCAGACTGGATGTCGTGTCCATTTTTCACTCTAGAACTCAAGGAGGGGGCGGTCAGGCGCTTGATGCCCCCCCAATGCCCAGTCTGTAGCACAAGTCAGCCGGGATCTCGGTGTCTCGGGTGTCAACCTGTACACTTGACGCAACCAATACCGTGATCGAGGTAACGCCGTGCCTGCAGACCCATCAAACCCCGAGAACTGGAGCAACTAGAACAAGCTCGCAGTTGTCATTGAGACCGCAGCCCTCAACGAGGAAGTCAACAAAGACGCCTTACGAAGATGGCACTGCTCATCCGGTGCTCAGTCCAATGGGATTTATGGGGTGCCTCGCAACGTTGGTACCAAAACCACGGATCAGCCTCACGCGGTTTCATGGGGGTTTTTCGGGAAAGGCGTTTATTCTTACTACCCGCGTTCCGTCAGGCCCCCGATGCCCGACCAAATCGCGCAGGCCTGGACGAACCTCATCAGACCTTCCCGAAGCAGGCGAGCACGCTCGCGAAGCGCTCCTCGAATGCAGGCTTCCATTCGTCGGGGTGCGTGAAGATGTAGGGGACGTCGGCCTTGATCCCGCGCACGACGATCTCGCCAACCTGCCCGGGCTCGATCCCGTCCTTGATGTGGTCCCACAGGATCTCGGAGTGGTTGCCCGCGTCGCCCAGAGCCCGCGGCCGGTGGACATCGGACTTCGCCAAGCGCGTGCGTACCGCGCCCGGGCACAGGATCGAGACCCCCACGCCCATCGGGGCGAGGTCACCGCGCAGCGCCTCGGAGAATGCGACCACGGCGAATTTGCTGGTCGCGTAGACGGCGGCCTCGGGGTTCGACAGGAATCCGCCGACCGACGCCGTGTTGACGATGTGGCCCGCGCCGCGCGCGAGCAGTAGGGGCGCGAACACCTTGCAGCCGTGGAACACGCCGTCGACGTTGACCGACATCACCCAGCGCCAGTCGTCGGGCGTCAGCTCGCGAATCGAGCCGCCGATGAACACGCCGGCGTTGTTGCAGACCACATCTACACCGCCGAACTCGGCGACCACGGCGTCGGCGAGCGCTTGCACCGAGCCGAGGTCGGCAACGTCGACCGAGAGCCCCAGCGCCCGTGCGCCCTGGCGGCGCAATTCGCTGGCCAGCGCCTCGGCGGCCTGCCCGTCGAGATCGGCCACCACGATCTGACTACCCTCTTGCGCCAGCGCATGGCAGATGCCGCTGCCGATTCCGTTCGCGCCGCCCGTCACCACCGCCGTCTTATTGCGAAGCTCGCGCATCAGCCCTCCCTCCCTTCTTCAGTCAATATCAACCTAATGGTTACGCTAACCAACTCATTTTTTCAAAAATTACAATATTCGCGTAGCATAAAGACTAATACACATACTATTTACCAATACATCCCACGTGTTTACGCCGCTACACTTCCTAGGAAATCACCGCTAGCGATTCGTAGACAGCGTCGGACAATGCCTGACCACGCGGTCCGGGCATCATGAAATTGTCCATCTGGTTCATAACATAGGAAGAACAAACTCGTGCATCGGTATCTACCATCACGGTAGAACCGCCCTTCCCGCCCCAGAATAAGGTGTTAGCATTGGGGCTCACGGGGAGCTTCGCGGATGGCAATGCAAAGCCCAGCGCATATTTCACGGGTATGCCAACCACCAGATCCAGACCTTCAGTTTGAAGCTCAAGCGCCTTGGCACACCCTGCTGCGGAAAGCAGTTCGACCCCGAACGCACTGCCGGAGTTGGCCATCGCCGTCTGAGCGCGTACGATCGAACGAGCATTCCCGTGACCATTTCCAGCAGGAATTTCTGCTTGTCGCCACCCTGTTGATGCAGCGGTTTCGGGTGAAAGATCTAATCCTGCAAGTGCGCGGCCTGGGATAGAATCCGGATCCAGGTCCAATAGGGGCGTCGGCTCAGCCGCCGCTATCAAATCTGCTATTCGCCCGAAATCTGCCGGGTCCATGCCGATGTGGAAGTCAGCGCCCAACTTGTCCGCAACCTCAGTTTTGAAATACTGACCGATGGACTGCCCGGTAATGCGGCGCACGACTTCTCCAATGAGATATCCCTGCGTAATGACATGATAACCGCTTTGCTTACCCGCTTCCCACCAGGTGGCTTGTGCGGCTAAATCGGAACAACAAAAATCCCAATCGCACAATTCCTCAGTCGTGAACGCACGACTAAAACCAGGCAATCCTGCCGAGTGGCTCATTAAATGTTTAACCAGCACCCTGTCTTTTCCATTGTGGGCGAATTCAGGCCAGTAGTTTGCCACCGGGGCTTCAAGATCAAGCTGCCCGCGGTCGGCCAACATCAGCGCACAAATAGCGGCCATGGGTTTGGTCGAGGAATAAACGTTAACTATGGTGTCTTTCTGCCAGGGTCGCCGCCGGGCAGCATCTTGATATCCTCCCCACAAATCCACCACAAATTCGCCTTCAAGTGAGACGGCAAAACACGCGCCTACATCACCTCGATCGGTAAAATTCTCTACAAAGACATCACGTACCCTGGCAAATCTTTCATCACAATATCCATGAACATCCATAACTTCTCTCCCCAGGTTCAGATTTGATTCAAGTGATGCACCCATTTGGACACGATGCGCTCACTCGAACACAAACCCTTCGTAACCTCTGGCAGCAATGTCGGAGATCATCTGATGGTACCCACCACCATCCAGATAGACAGAAAAGTATCGGGGCTTCCCTGGAACATTAGCGCCCGTCCACCAGGAATCGGTGCGAGGGAGGAGAGTAGAATGCGCTAACTCGGCAACCATGTTGTCCCATTTCTCCTCGCTTTCGGTCGTCGGCTCTACGGCCCTCATGCCCCGCTCTTTCATATCGCTTATCAGGTTACCAATCCAGTCCATCTGTCGCTCAGCGCCTAGTGGCATGTTGTAGAACACGCCGGGAGACCCCGGACCGTGAATCATGAACATGTTAGGAAAGCCCACGACGGACAAGCCGAGATAGTTGTGGAAGCGATCCTGCCATCGCTCTTTTAAACTATCACCGCCTCGTCCCTTTGGGTTAAGACGAAGCATCGAGCCGCTGATGGCATCGAACCCAGTCGCCAGCACGAGCATATCAATAGGGTGCTCCCCGGATCGGGTGATCACACTCGTAGGGGTAAACCGCTCAATGGGGTCCTCGCGCAGGTCGACGAGGGTCACATTGTCGCGGTTGAAGGTCTCGTAGTAGCCGCAGTCTAAAATCGCTCGCTTCGTTAATATGTAGTGATCGGGCATTAACTTCCTGGCGGTCTCGGGGTCGTCCACAATCTCGCGAATCTTGTCACGACAGAAGTCTGCGAGCCAGGCGTTGGCCTCCTCGCTCGTCGTGATGTCACTGTAACCACCCTTGAGAAAGTCGACCCCACCGCGCCGCCACAGCTCTTCGTAACGGGCGCGGCGGTGCTCCGGCGTATCGTCCAGAGCTTTTCGTTCATTCATGTCGAAAGGGAAGCCTGCGGGGCTCGCGTACATCTTCGCAACGTAAGCGTCCCAGTTCTCTCTCGCATCCGCCATCTCTTCAGGCTTGACGGGTCGGTTCCCGGAAGGAAAAGTGAACTGAGCCGTACGCTGGAGCACCGTCATGTGATCGGCCTCTTTGGCGATCTCGGGAATCGACTGGACCCCCGAGGAGCCCGTGCCGATCACGGCCACCCGCTTTCCCTGGAAGGAAACCGGCTCATGCGGCCAGCTGCCGGTGTGGTAGCACTCGCCCGCGAAATCGAGGATCCCGGGGATGTCGGGCATGTTTGTCGTCGATAGTGCGCCGACCGCGCAAATCAGGAACTGGGCAGAGGCGCGTACTCCAGTGCTGGTCTCGACCGTCCATCGCTGCAAGGACTCATCGTAGCGGGCGTCTTGCACCCAGGTCTCGAACTGAATGTCGCGGCGGAGGTCCAATCGGTCAGCGACAAATTCGATGTAGTCCAACACGGCGGACTGCTCCGCCTGAACTTCGGCCCAGTCCCACTCTTTCATCAGCTCCTCTGAGAAAGTGTAGCTGTAGAAGGGACTGCCTGGAGCGTCAACCCGTGCGCCCGGGTAACGGTTGTACCACCAGGTACCACCAACATCACTGGCACCGTCGTAGACGCGCACCGAGAGTCCCATCTCTCGCAAATGATGTAATGCGTACATGCCGCTGATGCCAGCTCCGATGATCACCGCGTCATAGTGTTCGATGGATCCGTTCTCTCTCGAAGGCTGGGTCTTGTTTGCCGTTTCCATTTTGTATTCCTTATTAGTCTCTAGCTTCTTACGCTATATCGCCGATGGTTCTTAATGCGAATTCACATATATTTACGTCAGGTGTTCCAAGGACTCCGCTATTTCTCGTAGCAGGTATTTCTGCACCTTACCCGTGGAGGTCTTTTCAATGGCACCGAAACAGACTTTCTTGGGAATCTTGAAACCCGCCAGTTCCTTCCGACAATAGGCAATCAGCTCATCCGTGGTCATTTCCTGACCGGGCTTCAAACTGACAAACGCACAGGGGACCTCACCCCACTTTTCATGGCTCGCCGCAACAACGGCCGCCTCAAGAATCTTGGGATGCTTGAAGAGCACAGACTCCACCTCCAGGGAGGAGATATTTTCGCCGCCGGAAATGATAATGTCCTTGGACCGGTCCTTGATCTGGACATAGCCGTCCTCGTGCCAGACAGCGAGATCACCGGTATGAAACCAGCCACCGCGAAAAGACTCTTTGGAAGCTTCCGGGTTCTTCAGATATCCCTTCATGACCAAATTGCCGCGCATGAATATCTCACCCATGGTCTGGCCGTCCTTGGACACTGGCTCCAGGGTTTCCGGGTCGGCCACCATAATTTCATCCTGTAGTGGCGCACGCACACCCTGCCGGGAGAGCATCT
This sequence comes from Haliea sp., assembly GCF_040222615.1. Classification (GTDB taxonomy): domain Bacteria; phylum Pseudomonadota; class Gammaproteobacteria; order Pseudomonadales; family Halieaceae; genus Haliea. The sequence continues at coordinate 3,356 of NZ_JAVKCQ010000212.1, read as the reverse complement.
CGGCGCGGTCATCGATGCTTAATCCGGCCCAATCCTCCTTGGGCGCACAGACCGTGCAGGGACCATAGGTCTCGGTCAGTCCATAGACATGGGTTACGCTGAAGCCCATGTTCTCCATTCCCGCGATCACTGTGGCGGGCGGTGCCGCGCCTGCGGTCATTACATGGACCCGGTAGTCGATACCCTGTTTAAGATGTTCATCTGCATTGAGCAGTGTATTCAGCACGACAGGCGCACCACAAAAGTGGGTTACCCGGTGTTTCCTGATAGCATCGAAGATGGCGACCTCACGCACGTGACGCAGGCAAACATTGGTACCAGCGACCACTGCCAGGCTCCAGGGAAAGCACCAGCCGTTGCAGTGAAACATGGGCAGTGTCCACAGGTAGACCGGGTGGGCAGTCATGTTCCAGCACAGCACGTTGGATATGGCATCGAGATAGGCGCCGCGATGGTGGTAAACCACGCCTTTAGGGTTGCCTGTAGTCCCGGATGTGTAGTTCAGGGAAATCGCCTGCCATTCGTCGTCGATGTGGAAACAGCGAAACTCCGGGTCTCCCTCGGACAGCAGTGCCTCGTAGTCCATTTCTCCCAGCAAGCGACCACCCTCGTAGCTGGGATCGTCGATGTCGATGACAACAGGCTTTTTGGTAACAAGTTCCAGCGCCTTGGAGATCGTGTCCGAATATTCACGATCGGTGAACAGCACCTTGGTTTCGGCATGCTCAAGGATGAAAGCGATGGTCTTGGCGTCCAGACGCACGTTCAGGGCGTTGACCACCGCGCCAGTCATCGGCACGCCGAAATGCGCCTCGTAGGTCTCCGGTGTGTTAGCTCCCATGAAAGACACGGTATCGCCGGCCCCAATGCCCCGCTTGATCAGCGCCGAGGCCAACAGACAACTGCGCCGATAAGTTTCGGCCCAGGTATATTGGACGTCTCCGTGTATCACAGACAACCGGTGCGGATACACCGCGGCGGCACGTTCCAGAAAAGTAAGAGGGGTCAGGTTTGCGAAATTGGCAGAGTTTTTATCGAGACCCTGTTCATAAATATTAGTCGACATCATTTCCTACAATCCTTTACTGTGCGTTCTAGTTTTGGAGGACACCTCTCATTCGAGTAGATTGCATCAGCGTATATCGAGGTCCGCGAAGTTGGGCTCGCGCAGCATGCTCCAGGTCTCCAGGGTGTTAAGCGGGTTCTGTGTGGCTGAGCGGCCGAACCTGGTCCAGTAATAGTTCTGCGCGCGCGGGTCGCTCCATACCAGGTGGCGGTTGCGGTCGTCGATCATCTCGTTGTAGCGCCGGTAAGGCTCTTCTTTGGCGTCGATCGACTGCTTGTCGTCAAGGATGAGCCGCTCGATGCACTCGAGGGCGTAGTGCGTCGCCATTTCCTGGATTGCCGGTATAGGCAGGCCACCGTTGGTGTTTGGACCCCACAGCGTCCACAGGTTGGGGCATCCCGGGATCATGGTGCCCAAGTATGCCTGCGCGCCGGTCTGCGACCAGAGCTTCTCGACGGTCATGCCGTTGCGGCCCGTGATCGACATCGGGAACAGGTACTCGGTCGCCTTGAAACCCGTAGCGTAGACAATGGCATCCACGGCATGGACTGTCCCGTCCTCGGTCTCCACGCCGGTTGGGGTGATTCCACGGATACCATCCAAGACCAGCGTCACGTTATCGCGCTGAATGGCGTCAAGGATGCTGCGTTCAGGGTCGACTATCACCGCCCGAGCGGAAAAAACGGGGTGCTTGGGCGTCATCGTCCTGACCAGTTCCTCGTTCGGTAATTTCTCCCTGAGAAACCCGATGCATCTGTCACGGGCCGCCTTGTTGGTCGGATTGACTGCGTGTTCGTCCTGGAAATCCGGATCGATCCGTTGGAAGTCCCCTTCGAACGCCCCGGCGAAGCCCGACGCGATGCGCAGGCGCGTGAAATTCGTGTAATACGGCAGGTTCCGATCCAGCCAGCCCACCTGCGGCGGCAAGGGCGATAAATAGCCTGGAACAGGGAAGAGCCACTGCGGCGTGCGCTGGAAGACGGTAACGTGCCCGGCCTCAAGGGCCAGCTCCGGCACTAACTGATAGCCGGTGCAGCCCGTGCCAATGACCGCCACACGCTTGCCAGTCGGGTCGAAGTCCGAGGGCCAGTGAGACGTGTGCCAGGATGGACCCTCGAAGCGCTCAATGCCGGGGAGATCGTCCGGCATGTTTGGGCGATTGAGGATGCCAACCGCGGTGATGACGGCGTTCGAGCGCAGCGTACGCCGACCTTCCGGGCCCTCGACCGTGATTTCCCACATCGACGTCGCCTCGTCCCAGACCAGCGAGCGGACCTCGGTCTGGAAGATAATGTCTTCACGCACATTGAACGTATCCGCCACCCAGTCCAGGTACTTCAGGTTCTCGGTCCACGGGCAAAACGCGTAGGGGTAGCTGTAGTCGACGCCAAAAGTGTGTGTATAGAGTTTGCTCGGGGTGTCGACGCGCGCGCCCGGGTAACGGTTCTCATACCAGGTGCCGCCGGAACCATCGTTCTTTTCGATCACCTGAAACGGGATTCCCGCGCGCTTGAGCTGGATGGCCGCGTTGAGGCCGCTCATTCCGGCACCGATTACGGTGACCAAGAACTCCTCGCAGCGCTGCGGGGGCTTCTCCTCCCACTCCAGACCGCGGGTCCATGGATTCAGAGCCAGCTCCTCAAGCAAGAAATCGAGATAGTCGGGCTCGATCTCATGACCCACAGTGAGGGCGATGCTGGCAGGAAGACGATCCGAAGGACCCACGCCGAGTTCGCCGGCACCGCTGTCCCTGTAAGCCTGCAGGAAGGCTACGGCCTTACGGCGGATGAGGGCGTCATCCTCCTCACTCAGACCCGTTCCTTCGACGAACAAAAACCCGGGGTGGTACTCGAACGCGGTTTCCGCGATCTCCGGATCCCCGGTGAACTGATAGATCAGGCCCCGAAGCACCATCGGGTCGGCAAAGCTTACGGCCTCTTCAATGGTCGCGTCACTCGCCGCGAGCAATTCCTCGCGAACCCCGGAATCTGCGCTCCCTCGCTGATCGTTCATATCTGTGGTCATTTTCATCCTTCCTTCAGTTTCAGCCCCGACCGTGTCGGAGCAGCTTGCCCGGCGTTGCGCCCGCGCACTCGCCCTCGCGGAACGTCTCCACGCCGATTACAATGATGTGCTTGAGTCCTTGGCGTACCGGACAACCGGAACCGCCCAAACTACTTCAGCTCGAGCCCGGACAGATCGCCCTGGTCGCGCCACTCCTTCAAAAGCCGATTAAACCTGTTGATCCCAGGCGCATACTGCTCCGCAAAGAGCCCCATATCAGAGCCCG
>NZ_JAVKCQ010000211.1:0-17821 GCF_040222615.1 Haliea sp. | reverse complement strand
GCTCATAACTGGAGCGAGTGGACCCCTGGGCATCTTCCGGCGCGACTGTCACCGGGTCCGGGCTCAAGTTCCGCCCCAGGCTGGGACTGTAGACCCGCCCGTTCATGTGAATGATCCCGACATCATCCAGGTGTTCGTGGCCGGTATAGCCGCGTTTCTCCTGGCTGATGATCGCAGCGGGTTGCCAGGTGGTCGGGTTGCGGCGCACACCCCAGGCGTCATAGCTGTAGCGTTCCAGCACCGTGCCGGTGGATTCTTCCGTCAGGGCGGTGGTGCTGCCCAGGTGATCGGTATGCACATAGCGGTGCGTTACCGTGCCATTGGCATCTTCCCGGATCATGACCACACGGCCGTTGGCGCGGATGTAGTGCCGGTGTACATCGAAGCCGAGCCCCATCGAGTTGGTTGCCTCGAAGCCCTTCCCACGTAGTGGGTGGCCTGGCTATGCAGCGTGTAATGGTTTAATCCGATCAACTTCGTCCTTGACAGATTGAGCCGCCGCCCACAGATCAATTGCACGCTGTGCATTCAGCCAGAACTCGGGCGAGTTGCCAAACAGCCGGGCAAGCCGGAGTGCCATTTCAGGGCTGACGGCACGGCGTTCGCGCAGGAGTTCATTCACTGACTGCCGGGAGACACCCAAAGATTCGGCCAGCCGGGCAACCGTCAGGCCATAGTCCGGCAGGAAATCTTCCCTGAGCATTTCACCTGGATGGGTCGGCTTGCGCTGCATCCCGACAGTGTTGGGAATAGCCATAATCATTGCTCCTTTCAATGGTAGTCACACACTTCGACCTCGTAGGCGTCGCCATCTTCAAATCGAAAGCAGATCCGCCACTGATCGTTTATGGAAATCGCGTGCTGCCCTTGCCTGTTTCCGAAGAGTGGATGCAGGCGATTACCGGGCGGCACTTTCAAGTCGTCCAGCTGTTCCGCCAGATGCACGTATTCAAGTTTTCTGGCCGCTCGCGGAGCAACATCGGCGGGGAACTTTCTGCTCTTGCCCTTGGAGTAGAGCTCTTGCGTTCGTTTATCAGCGAAGGACTTGATCATGCAGCAAACGTTACTGTGTCACGTGACGCGTGTCAACGCAGCGTTGTTTAGATTGGTTGTTCAGGTCTCTTACGGTGCTTATCTGTCTCGGTTAGTGTTTCTGATCAGGCGTGGGGACTAACCCACCGCATCCGGAAACCGGCAAGGATCACGGGACACCACTCCCTTCGACCTGAAAGCGCCTGTAAACAGGCTACACAACCGATCTCCTGGGGGAGATTCCTATTGTGTATACACGCGTGGCCCCAGGGGGCCGAGTGATAATGGTAGTGGTATAAGCACCCCCTTTGAGTTGGGCGACAAGTTGCCGCGATGTGGAGAACGGACTGCCGACCCTGAGGTCGGTGCGCCGTAAGCAGTCCTGGGCGCACGGGCCCGTTTTGACCGGATGGTCGAGGGCGGGCCCCCTCTGTGCCACTGATCCGCAGTGGCCACGGGTAATTCTGTCTACGGTGGGTAGTCTACGAACCCGTCACGCGCGCGTCCTGCCGAAAATCGGCCTCGCCGCAGCGTACTTTCTGGGCTCGGAGCCATCGTCACTACCCCGCTGCGCTCGCTAGTGACGATGGCGGGCCTGCCACTCGGGTGATCTCTGGGCCAATACTGCACAAGGTTCCGGCTGATGCAAGGGGAAACCCCGTCACCGCCGGGCGGGGTTTATGGTGCCACTGGCACCACTTAGTGCGCCCAGGTCGGGCCGGGTTTTTTCTTGCTTGGCGGGAATCGTGAGGTCGCGTTTCTACCGCTCACATTTTGTGGGGTTTTATGTTGGGATTTTTAATGGATTAGCCGGGAAGGCTTGGAATTACTGATGGGATGGTGCCCAGGAGAGGACTTGAACCTCCACGCCCTTTCGAGCACTAGCACCTGAAGCTAGCGTGTCTACCAATTTCACCACCTGGGCATCGTGTAATCGCGGTGGACTACCCGAGGGCGCGCACTTTACTTTTCCCGGGCAGCTTTGTCAATCCTCGCGTATACTGTCGGCCAGTAAATTTTGACCCAGTGAAAACAGACAAGGATATCTCCCTCCATATGACCAAAAAAGGCAAGATTGCCGACCCCCACGCCGAGCGCGAAGCCGCCCGTTACGACAATCCCATCCCCAGTCGCGAGGCGATCCTCGACCTGCTCACCAACGCGGACAAGCCTCTCAGCCACGCTCATATCGCCAAACAGCTCCTGCTTGAAGATGAAGATTCGGTGGAAGCCCTGCGCAAGCGCCTGCGAGCCATGGAGCGCGATGGCCAGCTGATGGTTAACCGCCGCGGGGCCTATGGCCTGGTGGACAAAATGAACCTGATCCGCTGCCGGGTGCAGGGCCATCGGGACGGCTACGGCTTCGCCATCCCCCTGGAGCAGGGTGATGATCTCTACCTGAGTTCACGCCAGATGCAGTTCGTGTTCGACGGCGACGAGGTTCTGGTCACCGTGATCGGTCTGGACCGGCGCGGACGCCCGGAAGGCAGGGTGGTCGAGGTTCTGCAGCGCGGTACCAGCCGTATCGTGGGCCGCTATGAAGAAGAGAGCGGCATCGGCTTCGTGGTGCCGGACAACAGCCGCGTCAACCACCGCATCCTGATCCCGCCGAAGCTCAAGGGTGGCGCTAAGTCGGGCCAGATTGTCACCGCCGAGATCACCGACTACCCCACCCGCAATCTTGGCGCCAAGGGCACTATCGTCGAGGTACTGGGGGAGCATCTGGACCCCGGCCTGGAAATCGATGTTGCCATCCGCTCCCACAACATTCCCCATGAGTGGCCGGAAGAGGTCCTGCGAGAGGCCGGCTCCCTGGAGGCGGAGCCCCGTGAAGAGGACAAGCTGCACCGCGCGGACCTGCGGAAGCTCGCTTTTGTCACTATCGACGGCGAAGACGCCCGTGATTTCGACGACGCCGTGTATTGCGAGAAGCGCCTGCGCGGCTGGCGTCTGTGGGTGGCTATCGCCGACGTTTCGCACTATGTGCAGGCGGGCTCGGCGCTGGATCAGGAAGCGGCCCAGCGTGGCAACTCGGTGTACTTCCCGGAACAGGTGGTGCCCATGCTCCCGGAGGCCCTGTCCAACGGGCTGTGCTCCTTGAAGCCGGAGGTGGATCGCCTGGCCATGGTCTGTGAGATGGAGCTCAACGGTTCGGGCAAGCTGACCGGGTTCCGCTTCTACGAGGCGGTGATTCACTCTCACGCCCGGCTGACCTACACCCAGGTCGGCGAGGCGCTGGAGCAGGGCGCTCATCCCGAGATCAGCAAGGGTCTGCTGAAAGACCTGAAACGTCTGCAGTCGCTGTATAAAGTGCTGCGCAGCGCCCGGGGTGACCGCGGCGCCATCGATTTCGAGACCACCGAGACCCGCATCCTGTTCAACGAGCAGCGCAAGATCGAGGCCATCGTGCCGGTGGTGCGCAACGACGCCCACAAGCTGATCGAGGAGTGCATGCTGTGCGCCAACGTGGCGGCCGCGCGCTTCTATGAAGAGCACAAGCTACCGGTATTGTACCGGGTGCACGAGGGTCCCACTCCCGAGAAACTGGAGAACCTGCGAGCTTTCCTCGGTGAGTTGGGCCTGGACCTGCGCGGCGGCGACAAGCCGACCCCGGCCCATTACGGCAAGTTGCTGGATGAGGTGCAGGGCCGCGACGATGCCAATGTCATCCAGACCATGCTGCTGCGCTCCCTGCGCCAGGCGGTATACCAACCGGAGAATGAAGGCCATTTCGGCCTGCATTACCCGGCCTATGCCCACTTCACCTCTCCGATCCGGCGCTACGCAGACCTGCTGGTGCATCGCGGCATCCGCCACATCATCCGTTCCAAGGTGCGGACCAAAACCGTGGTGCGGCAGCGCGGTGCGCCGCTGCTGCCCCGGGAGCAGATCTTCCCCTACGACGAGCGTGACATGGTGGCCCAGGGCATACACTGCTCCATGACCGAGCGGCGGGCGGATGACGCCACCCGCGATGTGGAGTCCTGGCTCAAGTGCGAGTTCCTGCAGGACCATGTAGGTGACGAGTTTGACGGGGTAATTGCCGCGGTCACCAGCTTCGGCTTGTTTGTGGAGTTGCAGCCTATCTATATAGAAGGCCTGGTACACATCAGCGCCCTGCCGGGGGACTACTACAGCTTTGACGCCTCCCACCAGCGTCTGGTCGGGGAGCGCAGTGGTCGCAGCTACAAGCTCGGTGGCCGCGTGCGGGTGCAGGTGGCCCGGGTGGACCTGGATGACAAGAAAGTGGATCTGGAGCTGATTGACTCTGCGCCACCAGCTGCTGGCGCGGCCAGGAAACCGCGGAGGAAGGCCGGGAAAAAGGTGGATGCCAGCCAGCCCGCGCCGCGGAAGAAATCCGCGGCGGCGAAGAAGTCCGGCGCCGGCAAGAAAAAGGCCCCCGCGGCGGCCAAATCCACTGCCGATCCGGAGCAGTCGGCACCTGCCGGCAAGTCCCGCCGCCGCCGTCGCCGCTAGGTTTTCGCTGTGCAGTACATCTACGGCATTCACGCAGTCGACGGCCTGCTGCGGCGCAACCCTGCCGCGGTGCGCCAGCTGGCTCTGCAGCAGGGGCGGGCGGACAAACGCATTGCCAGTCTCGAGGCGTTGGCCCGCAACCAGGGCGTGGCCGTGGTGCGCGAGCCACGCAAGGTACTGGACGAACGGGTTCAGGGTCGCCACCAGGGTGCGATAGCCACGGTTGCGGAGGCGACCGCCGCTGGCCCTGCGGCGCTGGGCGGCAACCTGCTGGATGAAGTCGACCTGCTGCGGCTGGTGGATGACAGCCCGGGTCCTGTGCTGTTGCTGGTACTGGATGGCATCACCGACCCTCACAACCTCGGCGCCTGCCTGCGCAGTGCGGATGCCGCCGGCGTCCATGCGGTGGTGGTGCCCAAGGATAAATCCGCGGACCTCGGTCCCACCGTCAGCAAGGTGGCCTGTGGCGCTGCCGAGGTGGTGCCCTTTGCCCGGGTGACCAATATCGCCCGTACCCTGGAAGCCCTGAAGGCCCGCGGTGTCTGGATTTACGGCACCGCCGGGGAGGCGCAGTCGACCGTATACGAGTCCGACCTCCGGGGTTCCGTGGCCCTGGTGATGGGCGCCGAGGGCGCAGGCCTCAGGCGACTTACCCGGGAACTCTGCGACCACCTGGTCAAGTTGCCCATGGCGGGCTCGGTCAGCAGCCTGAATGTGTCGGTAGCGACCGGGATCTGTCTGTTCGAAGTGGTGCGCCAGCGCCAGCAGGTGTAGCGCCAGCCGCCTCGTCAAGGTGCTTGCGGGAAGCCGGCAAACTCTATAGAATCCGCGGCCTGAATTTTGCCCGGCTGTTTCAGCAGCCGATTCTCCTTGCTACACCACGCTGATGGGTAGCATTAACCCGTAAGGAGCCACGATGCGTCATTACGAAGTTGTATTTATGGTCCACCCGGACCAGTCCGAACAGGTGCCCGGCATGATCGAGCGCTACTCCAATACCATCCAGAAAGACGGCGGCTCCGTGCACCGTCTGGAAGACTGGGGTCGTCGCCAGCTGGCCTACCCCATCAACAAGATTCACAAGGCGCACTATATCCTGATGAATGTTGAGGCTTCCAACGAAGCGATGGAAGAACTGACCACCACCTTCCGTTACAACGACGCCGTCCTGCGTAACCTGGTCATCCGCCGCGATGAAGCCGTCACCGATGAGTCATTCATCATGAAGGCCGAGAAGGAAAGCCGCGAGCGCAAGACCCGCTACGAGGAGCGCCAGTCGGCAGAAGCCGAACGTGCGCCCCGCGCGAGCAGCAACGACGACGAAGGCGATGACGAGTCTGGCGAATAAGCCGCTCGCAGTCCGGTAACGACTATCAAGGTTCAAGAGGAGTAGGTTCATGGCACGTTTTTTCCGTCGCCGCAAGTTTTGTCGCTTCACTGCCGAAGGCACGAAGGAAATCGACTACAAGGATCTGGAAACGCTGAAAGCGTACGTTTCCGAAACCGGCAAGATCGTACCCAGCCGGATTACCGGTACCAAGGCCCGGTACCAGCGCCAGCTGGCTACTGCCGTTAAGCGCGCGCGCTTTCTGGCGCTGTTGCCCTACTCGGATTCGCACCAGTAAGTATCCCCGGACTCACGCCGCCGTGGGCGGCGTGACCTTGGGAGGCCCGTGTTGAAAGGCCTGGCCAGTTTCATCATGCGCGGCCGCCTGCAGGCGCTGGTGGTTGCGGTTGCCGGTGCGGGTAGCCTGCTGTTCTGCTGGGTCAGCGCTGCTGCGATTGCCCTGGTGACCCTGCGGCGAGGAGCCGGGCCAGGTGCCTGGCTGTTGTTGTGGGCGCTGCTGCCCGCCGGGGCCTTGATGTTCGCTTTCGGCGATAGCGGCCCGCTGGCCCTGCTGCTCGGCACGACTGTTCTGGCGCTGGTGCTCAGGTTCTCGGTCAGCTTGCCGCTGGCGCTATTGGCCAGTGTCCCGGTGGGCCTGGTGACAGGATGGGGAGTGGCCGTTTTCGGTGGCCCCGTGCTGGAGCAGATGCTGGCGTTTTTCGACCAGTTTCTGGGCAACCTCGAACAGCAGATGGCTGCCGAGGGCGCTACGGCGGTCACCCTGGCCCGACCGACGGCCTTGCAGATCGCCGGCATGCTTGGCGCCGCCAATGCGGTGCTCAGCGCGCTCTGTTTGTTGCTCGCGCGCTGGTGGCAGGCGGCGCTCTACAATCCGGGCGGGTTTGGCAGCGAGTTTCGCGCCCTGTATTACCCGCCTGCTGTCAGTAGCCTGCTGCTGGCGGTGGCGCTGGGCCTGAGCAGTCTCGGGCTTGAGTACCGGTCCTGGGCGGCCATCTGCGTGGTGCCCCTGACCGTGGCTGGCATGGCCTTGTTGCACGCGCGGGTAACACTGCGCGGGCGGGGGACGGGGTTGTTGGCTGGATTTTACATCGCCTGGGTGCTGTTCGACCTGGTGAAGATAATGGTGGTGGTCGCGGCTGTGGCCGACAGCTGGTTGGGATTCCGCCAGCGCTGGCAGGCCCGCGCCGGGAACAGTGTATCCCGCCGCGACGACAGTGATGACCGCGACTGAAGATTTAAACCAAGCGGGAGGCGACTCCCCTGAGAGAGGAAATCAAGATGGAAGTCATATTGCTGGAAAATATCGGCAACCTGGGTGGCCTGGGCGACAAGGTGGATGTCAAAGCCGGTTACGGTCGCAACTTCCTTGTCCCCCAGGGCAAGGCTGTGCCTGCGACCCGGGACAACATTGCCGAGTTCGAAACCCGCCGCGCCGAGCTGGAAGCGGCCGCGGCCGCGACCCTGGCTGCCGCCGAGAAGCGCGCCGAGGCCCTGAATGCCCTGCAGCCCATCTCCATCGGCGCCAATGCCGGTGAGGAAGGCAAGCTGTTCGGTTCCGTCGGTACTCGCGATATCGCCGAGGCCCTTGTAGCGGCTGGCTGCGAAGTCGACAAATCCGAAGTGCGCCTGCCCGAAGGTCCCCTGCGTGAACTGGGTGAGTTCGAGGTGGATATCCAGGTGCACGGCGATGTTACCGCTACGGTCGTAATCGCCGTCGTTCCCGAGTAGGACGCCCGTCCCGGGCATCCTGCCCGGGTCTCTCCCCGCTTCCCGGAGTGCGCCGGATTGAATAAATCCGGCGCGCCCTTTTCCATGCCCGGCAAAATCCGCTAACCTGTCCTGCCCTCGACTGTCACAGCAGATCTGCATGCCTGATACCGACTACCCCGACGTCATCTCCGAGCCTCCCTATGGCAGCGGGCGTGGCGTCAGCGACCGGGATATTGCACGCATCAAGATGCAGCCGCATTCCATTGAGGCCGAGCAGTCGGTACTCGGGGGTCTGCTGTTGTCCGCGGACGGCTGGGACGCGGTGGCGGAAGCGGTCACGGCCCAGGATTTCTATCGGCCGGATCACCGCCTGATTTTCCGCCAGATTGCCAAGCTGGCGGAGGCGGCGCAGCCGGTTGACGTGATCACCGTGGCGGATCGCCTGACGGCCAATGGCGAACTTGACGCGGCCGGCGGCCTGGGGTATCTGGCCGAGCTTGCCAGCAACACCCCCAGCGCCTCGAATATCCGCGCCTATGCCCAGGTCGTCAGCGAGCGCGCCAGCCTGCGCAAGCTTATCGAGGCGGCGCAGGTGATTGCGGAGAGCGGTTTCAGTCCGGAGGGGCGTACCTCCGACGAGCTGATCGACGAGGCCGAGCGCCTGATCATGCAGATCTCCGAGCAGGGGCCCAAGGCCGGAGGGCCGCGGGAAGTGAATCCTCTGCTGCAGTCGGCCCTGAGCCGGATCGAGGAGCTGTTTCACTCCGGCGGCGATATCACCGGCCTCGATAGTGGCTTCCTCGACTTGAATCGCATGACCTCCGGGCTGCAGCCTTCGGACCTGGTCATCGTCGCCGGCCGGCCGTCGATGGGGAAGACCAGCTTTGCCATGAATCTGGTGGAGAATGCCGTGCTGGGTCAGGACAAGCCGATCCTCGTATTCAGCATGGAGATGCCCGCGGAGCAGCTGATCATCCGTATGCTGTCTTCGGTTGGCCGCATCGACCAGACCCGGATCCGCAACGGCAAACTGGAGCAGGAGGACTGGCCGAAACTGAGCGCCGCGGTTTCCAAGCTCAAGGACCGGCCGCTGTTCATCGACGACACTCCGGCGCTGACCCCGACAGAAGTGCGCAGCCGTGCCCGCCGCATTGCCCGCGAGCACGGCCAGATCGGGATGATCATGGTGGACTACATCCAGCTGATGCAGATCGCCGGCTCCTCGGAGGGGCGTACCGCGGAGATTTCCGAGATTTCCCGTAGCCTCAAGGCCATCGCCAAAGAGTTCCAGTGCCCGATGGTTGCCCTGTCCCAGCTTAACCGGGCCCTGGAGCAGCGCCCGAACAAGCGCCCGGTGAACTCAGACCTGCGGGAATCCGGTGCGATTGAGCAGGACGCGGACGTGATCATGTTCATCTACCGGGATGAGGTCTATAACGAAGACTCCCCGGACAAGGGCACCGCTGAGATTATTCTCGGCAAGCAGCGGAATGGCCCCATCGGAACCTGCCGCCTCGCGTTTATCGGGCAATTCACCCGGTTCGAGAATCTCGCGCGCGGTAATTACGACAACTGACATTTGCTGTCGCCAGATTCCGCGGCCCCGGCGCCTGGCTGCTCCCGGGCGGGACACGCCGTGAACCCATCCATGGGGGCTTGTATGAAACATTCATGTTTCATACAGTCCCGCCCGGAAGCAGCCAGCCACCGGGTCCCCGATCAAGGCAGTACATTCAGGCTTTCGGGGTTGACCGTTCAATGATGGATGCGCAGTCGATGCCCCGGGGGAGGGCACCGTAGTTGTGGTGCCCGGCAGCCTCGAGGCGCGAGGCGCAGAATGCGCCGGCGACTTCGCCGGGGGAGTGTTGCAGGAGCAGCGCCGCCTGCAGGGCGGTTGCCAGGCGGTCGACCACGCTGCGGGCGCGGTATTCCATGTCCGCGGGGTCCTTGAGATCGCGGGCCAGGGTGTCCAGCTGGCGGTCCAGGGCGGCGTTTCGTCCACGGGCCTTGCCGGTCTCAGCGAAGAAGGCTTCCACCACCCGCGGCGATTTATGCAGCGCCCGCAGTACGTCCAGGCACTGCACGTTGCCGCTGCCTTCCCAGATGGCGTTGACCGGCGCTTCCCGGTACAGGCGCGGCATCATGCTGTCTTCCATTACCCCGCTGCCGCCGATGCACTCCATGGCCTCGTAGGCGTGGTTGGGGCTGCGCTTGCAGATCCAGTACTTGCCCACCGCAACGCCGAGGCGCATCAACAGGGCCTCCTGCTCGTCACCGGGGTTGTCCAGGGCCCGGGCCATGCGCATGCCGGTAACCAGCGCGGCCTCGCTCTCGATGGCGAGGTCGGCGAGCACATTCTGCATCAGCGGCTGCTGATTCAGGACCCGGCCGAATGCTCCGCGGATACTGCAGTGGTGCAGGGCCTGGGACGCGGCCATACGCATGCCCGCGGCGGAGCCGACCATGCAGTCGAAGCGGGTCAGGCTGACCATCTCGACGATGGTGCGCACGCCGCGGCCTTCCTCGCCCAGCAGCCAGCCCAGGGCGCCGCGCAGCTCGATTTCGCTGGAGGCATTGGAGGCGTTGCTGAGCTTCTTCTTCAGGCGCAGCACCTGCAGCGGATTCTTGCTGCCGTCCGGCCGCCAGCGCGGCACCAGGAAGCAGCCCGGCCCTGCCTCGGTCTGGGCCAGCACCAGGAAGGCGTCGCACATCGGGGCGGAGAGAAAGAACTTGTGCCCCACCAGCTCATACAGCTCGCCCGTCCCGCGCTGGCCCACGGGGTAGGCCCGGGTGCTGTTGCTGCGCACATCGGAACCGCCCTGCTTCTCGGTCATGCCCATGCCGATGGTGACGCTGCGTTTGTCCCGGTCCGGTACATTGCGCGGGTCGTACTCACAGGCGGTGATCTTGGGTTCCCAGGTCGCAGCAATGGCGGGCGTGGTGCGGATCGATGGAATGCAGGCGAAGGTCATGGTGACGGGGCAGCCGTGGCCTGCCTCCACCTGGCTGTGCAGGTAGCTGTGGGCCGCCCGCGCCACATGCGCGCCCGGGCGCGGACTGGTCCAGGGGGAGGAGTGCAGGCCGTGGCTGACAGCGGTGTCCATCAAGGCGTGGTAGGCCGGGTGGTAGCTGACCAGATCCACCCGGTTGCCGAAACGATCGTGGGTATCGAACTCCGGGGTGTAACGGTTGGCGGCGAAACCCAGCTGCAGGTAATCGGCCCTGCCGATCCTGTCGCCGAAGGCTCGAAGATCCTGCTCGGCCCAGCCTGCTCCCTCGCGCTCCACTGCGTCGCGCAGGGCGCGATCCTGAGCGTAGAGGTTGTAGTTCGCCAGCTCCCGGGACACGTTTTCCACCTCGTGGGTCTCGGCGAGGTAGTTTGTGCGTTGGTCGTCGTGGAGTGGTGCGTTCATGGGGGCATCTCTCGCTGTCACAAGTTGGCAGTCTCCCGCAGCTTTTTCAGTTCCGCCAGCTGTTCCTCGGTGCCAAGCGGGGCGGGGCTGTGCTGCTCCAGCGCCGGTTCCTCGGGTATGGCCAGGGTCTCGCCGCGCAGCACGCGGGTGCAGTAGTCCTGATAGTGCTGGCGGAACACCGGCCAGGTCAGGCGCTCGGGGTTGTTGGCGAGGAAGAACCAGTCGCTGTCGCGGCCGGCCAGGTAAACTGCGGGATGGCTCCAGGTCTGTGCCGAGCGCGGGCTGCGGGCGCCGCAGGCCTCCAGGTAGGCATCGTAGGGTGCGGGCAGTCCCAGCCCGGCAATGCCCTCGCGGCAACACTCGAGCATGCGGTGCAGGGTTGGTAAATACTCACTGTTCTCAATCGCGTGGCGGGCTCCGCGCAGGATCTGCTCCACCGGGTAGTCAGCCAGGGAGTCCAGCCACAGCTTCTTGATCTGCTTGAGCTGCTCGGCATCCGGGTAGGCGGCGTAGTACTGGTTGTGATAATTCAGCCGGAACAGGGCGAAGACCTGGTTGATGGCCTCGACGTGGGCCTCGCTGGCCTGGCGTCGGCCCTCAGTCCGCCCATGAGGTGTCGCTGAGGTCGTCGGCGAGGCTGCGATCCCGCGTGCGACCCGTTCGATGAGATCCCTGTCCTTCGTCATGGCTGTGCCCTGCCTGTTCAATGCGATGCTGTTTGGCCCAGTGGAATTTTACATGCTGCAGGAACTTGCTGTTCCATGAGGTATGGGCCTGGTTGCTGTCACGCCAGTAGACGATGAATTCCGGCAGCAGTCCCCGGGCGAAGTCCTCGTCAATGTGCGACAGACGCAGGATATCAAAGACGTCGGCATCCGGCTGCCAGTCCTCGCTGATCCGCCTGGGCTCGGTGCTGTGGGTCATGCTTGAGGTGTACTTGGCCCACTGGATACGAATGTGCTGGATGAATTTCGAGTTCAGTTCTTTGGGCGCCGTGCCCCGCTCGCGCCAGTAGAGGATGAACTCGGGGATTGCCTCGTCGATGAAATCCCGTTCCACCCCGCTGCGCAGCATGATTTCCAGGGCGTCCCGGCTGGGGCGCCAGCGGTTGTCCAGGTCCGGGGTGTGCTCGATGCGGAAGGCCTCGGCCTCCAGCTGCTGCTGGCGGCGCCAGCTGCTGATGACGTGCTGGCGGAATTTGTTCTCCCAGGCGTGACTCGGCTCGCCGCGCTCGCGCCAGTAGAAGATGAAATCCTCCAGCTGGTCGAGGGCAAATTGCCGCGGTATGTTGTGGTTCAGCGCCAGCAGCTGCAGCAGGTCCTCGCTGGGGGACCAGTTGGGCGGTAGCTGGCCGGCGCCACGGCGGGAAGGGGTGGGCGGCGCATTCGGGGGGGCGCGCAGCGGCTGCTGCGGTTGCGGCACGGGCTCGTTCAGGGCAAAGACCAGCTCCCCGTGACTGTGTAGCGGCGGCGACTGCATCAGTATCACGCCCTTGTCGGCCAGGCTGCGGGTGATGCGGTGCAGGTCGACGGCTGTCCAGAATGGCAGCTGCCGCAGCAGGAAATCGCGCTCCACGGCGAGCCAGGCGAAGCCGTCGCTGTGCCTGGGTTGGCGGTGCGCGAACAGGGAGCCAAGCTGCTGTAGCAGGATCGCTTCTTCCAGTCCTATCGTCGCCGCCAGCCCGGGTGAGAACACCAGTGGCTGTTCGGGAACGATGGAGGCGTCTGACATGGGCAATCCAGTAGTGTTGGGCAAGCGCATACACTAGGATACCGAGCTCACCCGGTAACCGATAGCCGGACGCCAGACTTTTTCCCCGGGAACAGGAGCAGGACAGGGCATGGCAAAGAGCAAAACCGCATTCGTGTGCAGTGACTGTGGCTCGGATTATGCCAAGTGGCAGGGGCAGTGCAACGACTGTGGGGCCTGGAACACGCTGGCGGAAGTGCGGCTGGGCCCGGCCGCCGGCGGCACCCGCAATCCTGTCCCCGGTCGGGCCGGAGGCAGCCGTGGTGGTTACACCGGCACCCTGGCAGAGGCGCGACTGTTGGCAGAAATCGACCTGGAGGACCTGCCGCGGTTTTCCAGCGGCGCTGATGAATTCGACCGGGTGCTGGGGGGCGGCCTGGTGCCGGGTTCGGCCATCCTGGTGGGCGGCAACCCCGGTGCCGGCAAGAGCACCCTGCTGTTGCAGACCATGTGTCACCTGGCCGCGGGTATGGAAGCGCTCTACATCACGGGCGAGGAGTCCCTGCAGCAGGTGGCGATGCGGGCCCGGCGCCTGGGCCTGGCCACGGACAAGCTGCGCCTGATGGCGGAGACCAATGTCGAGGCCATTATCGCCGCCGCCGACAAGTACCGGCCGCGTGTGCTGGTGGTGGATTCCATCCAGGTCGTGCACTCCGATGACCTCAACTCGGCGCCCGGCAGTGTCTCCCAGGTGCGGGAGTGCGCCGCGTTCCTGACCCGCTTTGCCAAGCAGACCGGTACGGTGCTGTTCCTGGTCGGCCATGTCACCAAGGACGGTTCCCTGGCGGGCCCCAAGGTGCTCGAGCACATGATTGACTGCTCGATTTTGCTGGAGGGCGACCACGACTCCCGCTTCCGCACCTTGCGAGGGCAGAAAAACCGCTTCGGCGCGGTCAACGAGCTGGGGGTTTTTGCCATGACCGAGCAGGGCCTGCGGGAGGTGCGCAACCCCTCAGCCATCTTTCTGGACCGAAGCAGCGAACCCGCCTCCGGCAGCGCGGTGATGGTGGTCTGGGAGGGCACCCGGCCCCTGCTGGTCGAGATCCAGGCGCTGGTGGATGACAGTGCCCTCGGCAATCCCCGCCGTGTGGCGGTGGGCCTGGAACAGAACCGGCTGGCAATGCTGCTGGCCGTGCTGCATCGCCACGGCGGCCTGCAGGTCGGTGACCAGGATGTGTTCGCCAACGTGGTGGGCGGAGTCAAGGTGCTGGAAACGAGTGCCGACCTCGCCCTGTTGATGGCCATTGTCTCCAGCTTTCGCGACCGCCAGTTGCCACGGGATATGGTGATCTTTGGTGAAGTGGGTTTGTCGGGGGAAATCCGGCCGGTACCCAGCGGTCAGGAGCGGCTGGCGGAGGCGGCCAAGCACGGCTTCCGGCGCGCCATTGTGCCGCGTGCCAATGCCCCCCGCGGCGAAATAAAGGGTATGCAGGTGATCGCCGTGTCAAAACTGTCGGAAGCGCTTGCTGCTGTTGAGTAGAGCGGCGTGCCGTTGGTATCGTCGCAAGAAAAACTTGGGCAAATCGGGATTCGGCGGCTATAGTGGAAATACTAAGCTCTGCGATGAGAGCAGAGTTGGATAATAAGCCAACAAAGGATACCGCTCTTGGGGGAGAGATATCACATCGCCATTGTGGGCGCGGGTCCTGCTGGGCTCAGTGCGGCGGGCCGGGCGGCCGAGTATGATCGCGACGCCGGTGTCAACAGCCCGAGTTACGTCCTGCTGGAAGGTTTCTCGATCTTCGCCAAGACCATCCAGAAGTACCAGAAGGGCAAGCACGTCATGGACGAGCCGGGGTTTCTGGCCCTGCGCAGCCCGGTACCTTTTGTCGCCGGCAAGCGGGAAGAAATCCTCGGGGGCTGGCAGGACAGTATCAAGGCCGGCCTGAACGTTCGGTACGACAGCGAGGTCACCGGGATCAGCGGCAGTCGCGGCCAGTTCGTGCTGAAACTGCAGTCCGGGGACGAGATCGAAGCCGAGCACGTGGTGTTGTCCATTGGTACCCAGGGCAACCCCCGCAGCCTGGGGGTGAAAGGGGATGTTGAGTCGGACTTTGTCCGCTACACCCTGGATGACCCCGAGGACTTCAAGAAAGAAACCATCGTGGTGGTCGGCGCCGGTGATGCCGCCATCGAGAACGCCATCGCCCTGTCCGATTACAACACGGTTTATATCATCAACCGGCGCAACGAATTCAGCCGCGCCAAGGATGGCAACCTGAATGCGGTGCTGGCGGCGATCAACGACAAGAGCCGACCCTTTCACTGCCGCTACGAGGCGGGCGTTGCCGGTCTGGAGCTGCCGGCCAGCCCCGGCGAGATGGGCGCCATTATCCTGAACACGCCGGCGGGCGAAGAACGCCTGGCCTGTCACCGGATCATCGCCCGTCTCGGCACCATTCCCCCGCGCAGTTTCGTTGAGTCCTGCGGCATCGAGATCAGCAGTCCCAGCGCCGACGCCGTGCCGGATGTCGACCGTCACTACCAGAGCAATGTGGCCGGCCTTTACGTCATTGGCGCCCTGGGCGGCTACCCGCTGATCAAGCAGGCCATGAACCAGGGCTACGATGTCATCGAGTTCATCCACGGCAAGGACACCAAGCCCGCCGACTATCCGCTGTTGCAGGATCAGTTCTCGGGCCTGCCCTATGTGATGGACGCAGAGGATGTGCTGGAGCTGTACCAGCAGCGTATCCCCATGTTCCGGCGCATGAACCCGCTGGCCTTCCGTGAGCTGATCATCGAGAGCCGCATCCTGGTGAGCTTGCCGTCGGCTGATCTCGCCCGCGTGGAACAGAAAGGCGAGCGCTCCACGGTGTTCGTTCCCGCGGGCGAACCGGTGTACCGCAACGGCGAATTCAGCACCACCTTCTACACCCTGGTGGAAGGCGAAGTGAAGCTGCAGCTGGAGCAGGACGGGCCCTGGCACACGCTCAAGCCGGGCCAGTTCTTTGGCGAGATGAGCCTGATCTCGGGGCGCCCGCGCCAGGGCGACGCGGTGGTGAGCGAGGATGCGATCCTGATCGAAACGCCGCGGCGGATCATGGTCAAGTTGATGAACTCCAACGAGGAAGTGCGCAAGGGTATCGACCGCATCTTCATCGTACGCGCCCTGCAGGCCGCGTTCCGCCCCAACCTGCCGCTGGCGGAATTGTCGGCGATTGCCGGCCAGGTAGAAACCTGTCGCTTCAACGCCGGTCAGGCCCTGTTCAGCGAGGGTGAGGAGGGCGATTGCCTGCACCTGATCCGCAGCGGTACCGTCGTGCTTTCCAGGGGTAGCGCAAACATGGTGGTGGCACAGCACCACTCCGGCGACCTGGTCGGGCAGATGGCGCTGATGGGTGCTCCCCTGCGACGGGACACGGCTGTCGCCGCGGTGCGTACTGAAACCATCAAGGTCAAGCGCGCGGAGTTCCTGGCCCTGGTCAACAGCCAGCCGGAACATATCGCCACCCTGCAGGGGCGCTTGAGCTCGCTGCTGGAGAAGACCAACGCCATGGCGTCCCAGCCCGAGGCGGCCCGCTCCATCGGTTTCCTCATGGAGCAGGGCCTGGGCGAGGCGACCAACGCCCTGGTCATCGACGAGTCCCTGTGCGTGGGCTGCGACAACTGTGAGCGCGCCTGTGCGGAGACTCACGGCGGACTGTCGCGCTTGAACCGGGCCGCGGGTCCGTCCTTCGCCAACCTGCACGTGCCGATTTCCTGCCGCCACTGTGAGCTGCCGCACTGCATGAAGGATTGCCCGCCGGATGCGATTCGCCGCTCCGCTGACGGCGAGGTGTTCATAACCGACAACTGCATCGGCTGTGGCAACTGTGAGACCAACTGCCCCTACAACGCCATCAAGCTCAGCTACGCCGCACCGCCCAAGCCCGGGCTGCTGTCCTGGCTGCTGTTTGGGCGCGGCGCGGGCCCCGGCCAGCCGGAAACATTCACTCCTGCCGCCGCCGACAAGGAGCGTGGCAAGAAAGCCGTGAAGTGCGATGCCTGCATGGGCCAGTCCGGCGGCCCGGCCTGTGTGCGGGCCTGCCCCACAGGTGCCGCCATGCGGCTTTCCCCGGAACAGTTTGTCGCCCTGGTGGAGGCTCGTTGAGGATGCGTGAGAGCCTGCTCGGCTGGCAACAGTACCGTTACCTGAAGTGGGGGCTGCTCCTGCTGGTACTCAGTGTCGCCCTCTATGTGACCCAGGGTGGCAGCAACGCCGCCCAGCCGCCCAATGGCGGCACCTGGCAGGGCTATGTACTGGGTAGCCTGGGTGCCCTGCTCATTGTCTGGCTGAGCCTGCTGGGCGTGCGCAAGCGCAGCTACAAATCGACTGCCGGCACTGTCCAGGGCTGGGCTTCTGCCCATGTGTACCTGGGGACGGCGCTGCTGGTGGTGGCAACGCTGCACTGTGCGCTGCAGTTCGGCTTCAATGTCCACACCCTGGCGTACATACTCATGTGCCTGGTGATCCTGTCGGGCTTTTACGGCCTTTATGCCTATATGCATTTGCCCGGTCGACTGGCCTCCATCCAGTCCGGCAGTGGCCAGGATGGCCGGCTGGACGAGTTGGCTCGGGTCGATGCCCGCATCCGCGACGCCTCTGAGCGCTGCGACGCCAATCTGCAGTCGCTGGTGATCAGTGCCCTGGAGCTGACCCGGGTGGGCGGTTCGGCCTGGCAGCAGCTGCTGGCCCGGGACCGGTCCCGGGTCATGGTGCCGGGAGACAGCAGCCAGAAAGCCCAGGCCATGGCCAACGTCGAGCAGGAGGTCGTGATCGGTCACCTGGCCGGGCGTATACCCGATGCCCGCAAGCAGTCGGAGGCGGAAGTGTTGAACGAACTGCTGGGCCTGTTCGGTCGCCGCCAGGTGTTGCTGCACCAGGTACGGCGCGAGGTGCAGCTGCGAGGCCTGATGAAGATCTGGCTGTATTTTCATATCCCCCTGACGGTGGGCCTGCTGGTGGCATTGGTAGTCCACATCATCTCCGTCTTTATTTACTGGTAGCCCGATGTACTTTCTGGTTCGCAAACTGACCGGTCGCGCTAGCGGCGAAGTGCTGGAGACCGAGTATCAGGGCGACAAGCTCACCCTCGGCGGTGAGCCCGGT
>NZ_JAVKCQ010000210.1:0-2714 GCF_040222615.1 Haliea sp. | reverse complement strand
CGTCGGCCTCAGCTGTTGATGGACCTGTCTCTGAATATCCAGGCCTTCGTGTCCCAGCGCCTCATCCCCACCGTGGATGGCAAGCGCTGCGCCGCTATCGAAATCCTGCTGGGCACGCCCATGGTTGCCGACCTGATCCTCAAGGGGGACATTGACGGCATCAAGGAGGTGATGGCCAAGTCGGAAAACATCGGCATGAGAACCTTCGACGGGGCGCTGTTCGAGCTCTATCGGGAAGGCTTGATCAGCGAGGATGAGGCGCTGCGCAACGCCGATTCCCCCAACAACGTACGCCTGAAAATCAAGTTTGCCAAGGAGGGAGGCATGCGCTCCGCCGACGGTTCACTCAATCTCAGTCTTGCGAGCCTGGACGAGGAAGAAAAGACGCGGGGATTCTGAACGGAGGGCGTCAGGACAGGAACCTGTACAGCAGCAGCCCGACGAAACCAGCCCACAGCGCGAGCAGCAGCGTCATCTGCAGCTTGCGCGGTTTGGGTTCCTCGTTCCGGGGGCCCTTGGTGCCCAGGCCGATGGCGTAGGAGCCACAGGCGGGGCAGCTGCCCGCGCTGGTGAGTTTGTTGCCGCGATAGCTGCAATCCCGACAGTGATAGCCCATGTCTGTTTACCTGTTCAGTTTCAACAACTGATCCACGACCCGTTCCAGTTGCACAAGATTATTGCACTCGGCGGCAAAATGACAGGCGCTCTGGTAGCGCAGCATCTCCGAGTCCCCCGTGCCCCAGGCCCGGCGCGATTCCGGATTGAGCCAGATCACCCGCCGGCTGCGCTGGTAAATGCTGCGAAGGATGTCCAGCCGCGGCTCTCCGTTGTTGTTGCGCGCATCGCCGAGAATGATCACGGTGGTATTGCTGTTGATATCGTCCAGCGCCAACTTCGCGAAGTCCTGCAGACTGCTGCCGTAGTCGGTGGCGCCGCCGTAGCGCCAGTTCACCAGTTCGATGGCCTTCTCGACGGGGTGCTGGGTGAACAGCTCGCTGACCTCGCCCAGGTGACTGGAAAAAGCGAAGCTGCGCACGCGCGGCAAGACATCCTGCAGGCTGTAGAGGAACAGCAGCAGGAATTTGGCATAGGCCGCAACGGAGCCACTGACATCGCAGATCGCCAGCAGCTGCGGTTTGTCCTTGCGCACCCGGCGCCAGTAGGTGTTGAACATGACGCCGTCGTTGGCGATGCCCCGGCGCAGGGTCTTGCCCATGTCCAGGCGACCGCGCCGAAACACGCGGCGCTTGCGGGCGTGGCGCTCCGCCAGTTTGCGCGCCATGCGACGCACCAGTTCCTGCACCCGCTGCAGGTAACGGTGCTCAA
Source organism: Haliea sp. (assembly GCF_040222615.1). Classification (GTDB taxonomy): domain Bacteria; phylum Pseudomonadota; class Gammaproteobacteria; order Pseudomonadales; family Halieaceae; genus Haliea. The sequence continues at coordinate 1,388 of NZ_JAVKCQ010000210.1, read as the reverse complement.
GGTTGCTCAGTCGCGTCGTGCTCAGGATACCGTCCATGAAGCGGGCATTGTCGCCCTCGGCTTGCAGCAGGTACTGGCGGGCGACGTAGTCGCGCACCTGCTCCCGCAGAATATCCCGGTAGCGTTTCAGCGGTTCCAGCGCCGGGCTCTGGCGCCGCTCCAGATCGGCGATGGCCCGCCGGACCTGTTCCTCGCCCATGGCGTCCAGCATGCGGCGCAGGTACTGGCCTTTCTGGGTGAACATCTGGATCTGGCTCAGTCCCACTCCCGCGGCGGCCTCGCCCATGGCCAGGTTCAGGGCGGTGCGGTCATTGTCGCGCAACTGGCGCAGCAGTGCGCTGTCCAGCAGGGCCTGCAGCCCGGCGTCCTCGGCTGCGACTGCATCCAGCAGGCTGTCGTCCGGGCTGGCCCGGCCGGTTGCCTCCGGCTTTGCCCCGGGGCCGGGTTCCAGCGCCGGGTCCTGCTCTTCTCGCGGCGCCTCGCGCTCCTCGCGGGTGCTGGCGAAGTCCGCGAGCTCCCGATCGAAGAAACGCTCGAAGCAGTGCTGGAATACCGCTTCCTCAGCGGGGGTTTTGGCCAGGGCACTGGCCAGCCCGTCCCGCAGCCGTTCCCGGCCGGCATAGCCCAGAACCGCGGCAACATCCATGGCGTCCAGCGTCTCCGCCGGGGATACCCGCACGTCGTGGCTGCGCAACAGGCGGATGAAGCTGACCAGATGGTTTTGCACCGGAGGCCCTGCTGCGGCGTCAGGCCGTGCGCCGGGGCAGCAGGTCCCGCAGGCCGGCATTGGCGGTGTCGATGTCATCCTCGAATTTCAGCAACACGTTCAGGGTGCTGTGGACAATCTCCGGGTCCAGCTCGCGGGCATGCAACAGCAGCAGGCTGCGGGCCCAGTCGATAGTCTCGGAAATGGCCGGTGTCTTCTTCAGGTCCAGATCCCGCAGGGAGTGGACGAACGCCACCAGTTGCTGGCGCAGCTGACGGTCGATGTCCGGTACCCGGCTCAGTACGATTCGTTCCTCCAGTTCCACACTCGGGAAGGGTATGTACAGATGCAGGCAGCGGCGCTTGAGGGCGTCGCTGATGTCGCGGGTATTGTTGCTGGTCAGGAATACCATCGGCGATACGCTGGCCTTGACTGTGCCGATTTCCGGAATCGACACCTGGTAGTCCGAGAGGATCTCCAGCAGCAGGGACTCAAACTCGTAATCGGACTTGTCCACCTCGTCGATGAGCAGGATCGCACCGCGCTCCTGCTGCGTGGCTGTCAGCAGGGGGCGCGGCTCCAGGAACTGCTCGGGGTAGACCATGTCGCCGACGTGGTGGTGGGGCTCGAGCGAGGCCGCCAGGCCCTGGGCGCCCTGCAGCGGGTCGCCGAGCTTCTCCTG
>NZ_JAVKCQ010000209.1:0-42207 GCF_040222615.1 Haliea sp. | reverse complement strand
TGCCGACCAGGCCGGCTACAAGTGGGGATTCCGCAGCTACGCAGACCAGGCCGGCTACAAGTGGGGCTTCCGCAGCTACGCGGACCAGGCCGGCTACAAGTGGGGCTTCCGCAGCTACGCCGACCAAGCCGGCTACAAGTGGGGCTTTCGTAGCTATGCGGACCAAGCTGGCTACAAATGGGGCTTCCGAAGCCACGCAGACCAGGCCGGCTATAAGTGGGGCTTCCGGTAGACCGATAGAACTAGCGCTAACATCAAGGGGAGTGGAGACTCCCCTTTTTCTTGTTCAGGCAAACACATCCTGAAGACACACGCAGTGCGGCACAAAAGACACTGTCTCTGTTTTTGATTACACTACATATCTCTGTCGTGGATATGCGAATTTTTCAATATGGCCTGTAGGACTTGGAGTGTACTAACTCTACTTCTAGTTGCCTGTAGCTCAGCGACGCTCTCAAAGACTTTTTATGAAGATCAAACGACTATCGATTTTCAACCCTCACCGGTCACACAAAACCTCACCCAACAGATCGTCACTCAAACCTTTCAGGATTCCATCGGCAACATCTGGTTTGTAACTCAAGAGGGCCTCAATCGCTATAACGGACACCAACTTGAAAACTATAGATACTCGCTAACCAACCCCCAATCGCTTTCCCATGACGCGGTAACAAGTATAGTTGAGGACCAAGCAGGAAATGTCTGGGTATCAACCAGAGGAGGTGGTCTAAATAGATATAACCGTGTATCCAATAGCTTTTCAGCGCTACTCAACGACGAATCTGAAGGGCAATCTCCGCTCTCGAACGATATCCTGACACTCTTTAGTGACAGAGAGGGGGAGATTTGGATCGGATATGACAATGCATTTAGCAAGTTCGAGCCAACCACAGGAACTTTTTCCCATTACTTTCCGCAGCAAAAAGATCTGCCCTATTTGGGAGAAATCAACAGCTTCACTCAGTCTGCAGACGGGACTATCTGGGCAGCCACCATAGGCAGCGGTCTGCTAAAGATCGACAAAGAATCCATGACAATGGACATAGTCTCGGGGGCAGTGAACGAAACCTCGAGTTCCTCACTTGAACCAATTTTCCATGTTTACGCTGACACAAGCGACCACATATGGTTACTCTCATTAGGTTCGGGCGTCACCAAGTACGACCCTTCGAAGGGAACCTCCGTGCACTATCACAGCGAGGAAGTGAATCCAAACTCCCTTTCATCTAATACCGCGTTCGACATATTTGAAGATAGAGATAGGCGAATATGGATCTGCACACTGGAAGGGTTAGATCTCTATGTGTCAGACACCGAATCCTTTCAACGTTTCAACAGCCAAAATACCAACCTGCCCTCGAGCCGGCTGCACAGCATCTATCAATCACAGGAGGGGGTTTACTGGGTTGGCACCGTTGTGGGATTGGCCACCGGCTCCAAGAATCTCTTCCCCAAATACAATTCGAGCATAGGGAAACTATCAAACGATTCAGTAAATGCTTTTGGTGAAACAGTTGACGGAAGCATCTGGATTGGGACCGACAACGGATTAAATCGCTTCCGAGACAACGAAAATGATTCCACATGGATAAACGAATATTCAGAACCGAGCATATCGAACAGCACTGTCATGAGCCTGCTAGGAGAAGACAGCATACTGTGGATAGGAACTTTTTCAGGCGGCCTGAATAAATTAGACATCGACACTAACAAAGTAACAACATTCAGAAGTTCTCGTTTCGATGACTCTAGCTTGGCAGCCAATGGCGTAACCTCAATACTTAGGGCGTCATCGGGCAAATTGTTGGTTGGCACTTACGGCGGCGGACTTAGCGTACTTGATGAAACAACAGGGAAGTTTACAAACTTTACCCATGATCCTTTAGATTCAAAAAGTCTAAGCAACAACAATGTGATCGCACTGTTTGAGGATTCACTAGGGTTCGTATGGATCGGAACAGAAAACGGACTAAACCGTTACGATTCTGAGGACTCAAAATTCCACAGGATATTCACCGAACGAGGAAACACCGACAGCATATCAAGCGACATGGTGTGGTCTTTCTACGAGGATCAAAATCAAGATCTATGGCTTGGGACTAAAGGTGGCGGACTAAACAAATGGGAACATACCGATAGGGCACTTGGTGTTGAAAAATTTCGTCATTATTCAGAAGACATTGCTCTTCCAAGTTCAAACATATACGGAATACAAAGCGACCCCGATGGGAACATCTGGCTCTCGCATAACAGGGGCGTAACAAAGCTAAACCCGAAAACTGGTGACTCTCGGCAGTACGGCATCAAAGAAGGTCTGCAAGACACTGAATTCAATATGGGAGCATCGTTCAAGGCGAGCAATGGATTAATTTATTTCGGAGGGAACTTAGGTTTCAACATTGTTGACCCTTTGGGCTTCGTAGACAAAGAAAAACCGCCCAAAATAAGCATATCAGAAATAAAAATAATGAATGAAAGACAGGAGTTTGCTCAACCGTATAACGAAATCACCGACATCACCTTAACCCACAATGACCGAATGTTCTCTGTGGAGTTTTTCGCAGCTGACTACTCGAACCCGCCTCTTGTTCAGTATGCCTACAAAATGGAGGGAATAAACGATAACTGGATTGTTTCAGACGACGCACGACAGGCCTCGTTTACCACATTACCAGCTGGTGAATACACGCTTAGATTGGCTGCTGCAAGCCCAGGGGGAGTTTGGAACTGGGATAGTAAATCTGTGCGAATCAAAGTTCTTCCACCACCTTGGAAAAGCAGCACTGCCTACATAGCCTATTCAATTTTGGCATTGGCTGCGGTATTGACTTTACTGTACCAGCAACATAGGCGAGAAATGGCTGGGCTTGCCAGGCAAAGGGAACTGGAACTGAAAGTCAAAGAGCGGACTATTGACCTGGAGGAAGCACGAAGTGCTGCAGAACAAGCAAATAGAGCCAAGTCGGACTTCTTGGCCACTATGAGCCACGAAATAAGGACACCGATGCACGGGATGATCGGGATGACGGAACTACTCCTGCACACAGAGCTGAGCAACCAACAGAAGAAATTCGCTTCCGCTGCCCACAAAAGCGGCGTTGCATTGCTAGCTCTCATCAATGACATTCTTGATTTCTCAAAGATAGAGGCTTCTCGAGTCGATATTGAAAGCGCACCGTTTGATGTGTCCGCACTCATTGAAGATACTTGCTATCTCCAAAGTGAACCAGCAGCACGCAAAGGGCTAGATCTAAACCACACGATCGACAGAAGTGTTCCAACGCAAGTATTGGGGGACCCTGGAAAAATCCGTCAAATATTAATGAACCTTCTGAACAACGCAATAAAATTTACAGATAGGGGGGAGATCAGCGTTGTCGTCGAATTTGAGAATAGCAATATTAACAACCAGGGGAACTTGAAAATAGTAGTTCGTGACACAGGAATTGGGATGGACGACGAAACCACGCGTAGAGTTTTCGATCCCTTCATTCAGGCAGATGCAAGTACGACACGAAAGTACGGGGGAACGGGTCTAGGGCTATCGATAACTCGTAACTACATCGAACTTATGGGCGGGTTTATACACGTATCATCGAAACCCGAGCAAGGTACAGAAATTTTAATTTCAATCCCAACCTCGGCCTGCGCAGCTCTATCTGAACACACGATTCCAGCCAACCTTCGAAATACCAAGGTTCTAGTTTTGTCGACCAAGCACTCCACCAGAAGAATGATAAAAACCCAACTTGAAAGAATGGGCGTTCTTAATATTCAAACCTCAAAGACTGTGCCTTTGTCCACCGCAGCAGAAGGTGTCCAAATTCCGATTGTTGATCTAGATGGCTTGGCGAATCAGAGTGGACTATGCAAAAAATATAGAAGAGGTATATTGCTGATGCCGCTACATGAGACCGAAGTACCACCTCAATATAAGAGCTGGCTTACGACTACGAAACCATGTACCTCCGAAACGCTGAGGCTTGCGATGGAGGAGATACTTACAGAATCAGACATCGAAAAGTCGACCGAAGTGCCGTTCTTGGACCCAGATTCAAGCCTGCCTCTAAGAATCCTGGTAGTAGAGGATATCCCCACCAACCAAAGAATTGCACAAGAAGTACTTGAAATGAGCGGACATAAAGTGCACATCGCCCAGAACGGAGCAGAGGCCGTCGAACTTCAACGCGAGAACCGCTACGACCTGATATTCATGGATTGCCAAATGCCAGTGATGGATGGATATCAAGCGACCCGAATAATTAGAGAAGAAGAGCGCAATAAGGAAATTCCTCCAGTCAAGATCATCGCACTTACAGCGGGAATCACTGCGACCGACAAGAAGTCATTATCAGACGCCGGAATGGATGGCTATCTCGGAAAACCCTTCAAAATATCAGACATAACCAAGATCATCCATCATCACCTTGGTAGTGGACATCAGGTCGGAAAGTCAAAATTTAATGAGAGATCAGCTGATGCTCAGAGCGCAAAGGCATCGAGCAAAAATCAAGATGTCATCGATCTTTCGGCGATAGAAAATATTACCTATATCGAGCAACAAACAGGGAAATCGATTCTTCCGGAAGTTTACTCGGGATTTAAAGTTCAGATGGCAGAAAAAATGATGGATCTCAGCATAGCCTCGACGACAGGTAATTTAGAGCAAGCGCAATCAATAGCTCATGCCATCAAATCAATGTGCGCCAATCTCGGTGCAAAACAAGTAAAAATTATTGCGTCCGACATAGAGTTGGGAATCAAGCAAGGAAAAGAGATTGATTTGCAGACTCATTGCATACACCTTGAGTCGGCATACAAGCTATTTGCGCGAGAGGTCGAAAGCAGATACGAAGTCCACCCAATGAGTAAAGTAGTATCTTAGGCCGTTAAAACAATAGCAAAGAATGAGCATAGGAAAGCCGCCCAGGCTCTTGATTTTTTTCCTTTTATTTCATGCTGCGAACTGTATTGCAGCACTTGAGTCCGCCAACAAGCCTGATGGGAGAGAAAGTTGGACACAGCGAAAGCAACCATCCTTCGCCGTAGTTGATTCTTTTTTCAATCGATTTCTCCACCAGGGAACCACACTATCGATCTTGCATACCACCAATAATAGTCTTTGGGCGTCAAACTACGGTGGGGTACTCGAAGCGAAAGGAAAGCATATCGAGCACCATAACCAATCCTCGGAAACCGGCCAACTTAGAATAGTCGAGCTGGTAGAAGTGTGGAATGGGGAGGTGATCGCGCGGACCGAGTCAAGTTCATTAATGTTTTTCGACGCGAATACAGGACTGTTCAACTCCCCAAGATGGATGCGGAGCCTGGGTATCGGCAACTCAAATATTTCAAAAGTGTACTTTTCGAATGACGAAAGTCTCTGGATCGGCTTTGACAACGGCGATGTGGTCAAGGTCGGGAATAGCGGCACCAAAAAGGAACGTATCTCTCTGGATTTAGATGAAGCGATTTCGGACTTCTCTGAGAATAGGAGAGCAGGCAATATTCTAATATCAGGCTCAACTAAGGTTGCAAGAACAAATCGTTCTCTGGACAACATCGAAGTTTTTGAAATTGAGAGTTCATGTTTGAGACAATCCAGAATTCTTGAGGTAATGGAATCAGACGACAGGACTATCTGGATAGGCACTTCGGGTGAGGGATTACTTACTATTGATGAAAACTCAGGCGAATGCAATCAAGTAACTCCATCAGCATTCAGCCATAGGGGACTTCCAAAATCTACCGTTCACGAACTGGTGATCCATGATGAATCGGGACTCTTTGTAGTAGCGACCGACCAAGGAATTTACATCTTTAGAGAAAGACAAATCGTTGACTTCTTTACTACATCCAACTCTTACCTCTCGAACAACGAAGTCATTTGTCTTAGCCCAGATCATTTGGGCGGCTACTGGATTGGAACATACGACGGAATCAATAGGCTTGTCATTTCATCTTTCGATACTTTTGGCAGACATGACGATAGAAAGCTCCACTCCGTCGTCGAGATTGAATCTCTTGATCAAAGTAATCTGCTGATCGCGTCCTATTCCGGGCTCATGGTAGTCAGCAAATTGGCTGGCGAAGTGTCTAGTTTGACAGATTTTTTCCCTGGAACATCTGTGGTTGGCGAGGGGATCATGTCGGCGTTTGTTGATAAAGAACGGGTATACCTTGGCTACCGAAACTCCGGCTTTGAAATTGTCAATGTTAAAAAACCCGGTTCTATCCTCTTTAACTCTGACTCACTTGAGGGACTGCGATCAGATTCAATTAGTGCCTTTCTGAGATTGAATTCAGACGAACTACTAGTCGGCACATATGGAGGTGGCATTAGTATATTCAACGAATCAGGCAGAGCTCGCAATATTTTACCCGCTACCGAGAACTATACTTTGCCAGACGACAGGATCTTAATGTTGTTCCGAACCCTGGACGACAGAATTTGGATTGGAACCGAATCGGGGCTTAGAATTTTCGACAAGGAATCCGGCGAACTATATTCTCCGAAGTTCTCACCGAGCAAATTGGCAGAGCCTGAGCAGCCTCTCATTTGGAGCATGGCGGAGAGTTCTCGATACATCTGGTTTGGCTCATTGCATCACGGATTGTTCAAACTAGATAAAAGCATCGAGGAAGGTCAATCATTGCATCAGAAAATCCAGCAAGTCGCGCTAGACTCACATCTTCCAAACTTAACAGTTTATGCAATCGAAGTCGGCGGCGATGGAGAAATATGGTTTTCGACCAATCAAGGAATATCTAGACTATCGGAAGACGGCAGTTTGTTCAATTTCGGCCAAGCTCAAGGACTTCAGAAAACTGAATTCGAACTAGGAAGTTCACACACGGACGCTGAAGGCCTTATTTACTTCGGAGGCAATGATGGATATGTTCGTTTCGACCCCCGAACCATACAGATCATAAAGACCACCTCGGATGTGGTGCTTACTCAATTGATCATCGGCAACAAGAAACCCGAACCTCGTGGGCTAGCGGGAAATCTCGACTCAATCATCCTAAGCCACGAAGACCGCTTCATCACTTTCGAGTTCAGTGCCTTGGATTTCACTGACCCTGAAAACACTCGCTACCGGCATAAGCTAGTTGGCTTCGACACAGAGTGGGTAGACATAGGCAATCGGGGCTCTGCAACTTATACGAGCCTACCTGCCGGGGAATATGTGTTTCGGGTCCAAGCGGTGAATTCTTCGGGCATCTGGAACTATGAAGGTTTGAGTATCGATCTTACGGTCAAACCCGCTCCGTGGTTGACCCCGTGGGCGTTCGCTGCCTATTTTATCGTAATCTGTGCTCTCCTTGCCATCGGTCTCTGGTTCTATCGAAAGCAGTTGTTGAGAACGCAGCAACTCAATAGAGTCACTGAACTGCACCAGATGGTTGATAGCTTTGCGGATAGTCTCCAGGATCAGTGGGAGTTCCAGGCTAAATTCACAGACTCGATACATACCTACAACAAACAACTCCTGTCCTGGGCGCGTTTCTGTACCGGCGCAACGCTAGAATGGGAGTCCACTGTAAATAAACTCGCACACGATAGAATGAGGTTCAGGCTTGGCGTCCTTGAGCTTATCCAGGACAGCCTCTACTACCGCGGAGAGAAGCTCTACTCCAATCTAAAAAGCTATACGGCCAAACTCGTGGAGATGGTCGGGGCAAACCATCCTCAAGTACTCTCCCGCCTGACGGCGGTCAATGACATCCAGGATGAACTGTTCCCCGCGGTGCAGGCTATACCGCTCGCAATCATTATGGCTGAGCTATTCGATAACTCGCTCACGCATGCATTCGCGGGTAATCGGGCGGCTTGTTTTGTTCGATTTTCGGTGACAGTAACGGCAGTGCCTGAATCAGGTCGGGATACGGTGAAGCTGGTCTATCAGGACGATGGCTGCGGAATACCGGAAGGACTTGGCTTTAACGCCGGGGAATCTGCTGGATTCACGATCATCCAGCACGCCGCCGAGGAGCTCGGGTGCAAGTTGGCCATTGCTGCCCAAGACCGCAATACGGTTACCGCCCAATTCGACGTTCCCTGGGCCTGAACGGATCAAGCACTGGCTGTATCGGTGAGTCCGATGACGTTATTTCCCCTGGAAGCGCGGCTGTCTTTTCTCACGTTTGGCCGCAAAACCTTCCTGCAGGTCATCGGAATCAAGACACTGCCTCGATAGAGCATTAGCTTCTTCCCGATTAATATTACCGGCCGCGGCCTGCTGAATGACCAGTTTCATGGCGCGCACCGACAGCGGAGCCAACTTTGCAATCTGCAGGGCCAGATTCTCCGCGACCTTGTCCAGCGCGGCAGGCTGAACAAGGTGATCAAGAAATCCAAGATGCAGCAGGGTCTCTGCGTCCATTTCCTCGGCGGCCAGTAGCATGCGCTTAGCCGTGGTGACCCCGAGGCGCTCCACAAATCGGTTTATCCCGCTGATGGGGTAGCACAGGCCAATGGCTGCAGCTGGAACACGAAGCTTGCTTCCTGCTACACCTATCCTGAAATCACAGCTCAGCGCCAACTCTGCTCCGCCACCATAGACATTGCCGTTGATTGCACAAATTGTCGGAATTGGAAGGTGCGCTATCAAATCTGTCGTTTCCTGGAACTGATCCCCGGACAGGTTGCCACTGCCGAGTTGCTGTAATGAGGCACCTGCACAGAAGGTCTTCTCACCCCAGCCGGTAATGATCAGTACACGCACCTGCGCGTCGGCACGCACAGCCTCCAGATGCTCCTGGATGGCAGCCAATTGCTCCTGCCCCAGGGCGTTGTGCTGGCCAGGATTGTTGAGAACAAGGCGAGCAATGTGCCCGGTCCGCTCATAGCGTATTGTGTCGGTCATGCTCTGGATTTTGTCACAGGCAGCGGATTTGCGCTACAACGAACAGCCGCAGAGCGTCGCGGTGGACAAGCCCGGGCGAGGAGCCGATACTGCCCCTTCCCTGAGCGCCCTGGAGATGAGGCAATGCCTGAACGTTGCGGCTGGTGTGGCTCGGACCCACTCTACGTTGCCTACCATGACTCCGAATGGGGAGTGCCGGTGACCGACGACAAAACGCTGTTTGAGTTCCTGATTCTGGAAGGCGCCCAGGCGGGTCTGGCCTGGATTACGGTTCTGCGCAAACGAGAAGGCTATCGGGATGTCTTTGATGACTTCGATGTCCAGCGCATCGCCCGCTACACGGACCAAAAACTGGAACGCATACTCGGTGACAGCCGTATTATCAGGAACAGACTCAAGGTTTACGCCGCAAGGAAAAACGCTCAGGCCTTTCTCGCTGTCCAGAAGGAATTTGGCTCCTTTGCCAGCTATATGTGGCGATTCGTGGACGGCGAACCTGTTCACAATACCTGGGAAAGTTTGCAACAGGTGCCCGCCAGCACACCTCTCTCGGACGCCATCAGCAAGGACATGAAGCAGCGGGGGTTCACCTTTGTCGGCACTACCATCCTCTATGCCCACATGCAGGCGACCGGCATGGTCAATGACCATTTAACCACCTGCTTTCGGCACAATGAGTGTCGCGCACTCGCCGGGCAACCTCGCGATTTCCGCATAAAGTGATGGAAAAAGAGACTCCTTCAGCGGTCGCCAGACGCGAGTCCGCCAGCAGACGGGTATGGCAGCTGGCGTGGCCAACGATCATCTCCAATCTGCTGTTCACCCTGGTCGGTTTCATGCACATCAAGATAGCAGCGGGGCTGGGCACGTCCGCGGTGGCGGCAGTGACCACCGGGCACCGGGTGTTTTTCCTGGTCCAGGCCATTCTCATGGGTCTTTCGGTTGCCGCGACCGCGATGGTTGCCAGGTACTGGGGGGCGGGGGAGGTTGCGCGCGCTGAAATGGCCAGCTGGACGGCCCTGCTGCTCTCTCTTCTGATTGCGGCGCTGCTAACCGTACCGGTGCTGGTCGTCCCCGAGAGCATTGCCGGCTTGTTCGGCCTGGACCCCCTCACAACGACACTGGCAGCGCGCTTCATTTTCTGGCTGGGGATGTTCAACCTGTTTGCGGCTGCCAACATGATGCTGGCCACAGCTTTGCGTGCAACCGGGGATGTGACCACGCCGCTCTACTTCCTCATGGTCAGCTCATCGCTGAATATCGCTTTCGGCTACGCCCTGGCGTTCGGGCTTGGCCCACTCCCGGAAATGGGCGTCGCGGGCGTAGCACTCGGCGGAGGTGCCGCGGGGAGTCTGGTCACCCTTGGCTTCCTCGTATTCTGGTGGCGGGGCAATTTCGCTCTCAAGCCCGTCAAACGGCTCAATATCGACTGGACCGGTGCCCGCCAGCTGATGCGGATTGCCACGCCTGCGGTTACCGAACAGGCTGTAGTCCAGTTGGCCTTTCTCGCCTTCTTCGCCATCATTGCCGATTACGGAACCACAGCCTATGCCGCCTACGGGATCGGTATCAGCCTGGTGGCCTTTCCGATAGTTATCGGCTTCGGCTTCGGGGTGGCTACCGCTACGCTGGTTGGACAACAACTGGGGGCCGGCCGCCCCGACCGCGCCATGACCACCGGCTGGCGTTCCCTGCGCATGGCGTTAATCGCCATGATAAGCCTGTCGATCGCCATGGCCTGGTATGCGGAAGAGCTGGCAACGTTCATGATCAACGACCCAGAGGTCATTGCCCTGACGGTGGTTTTCATCTACATGATCTGCCTGGCCATGCCCATGATGGCCTGTGACTTTGCCCTCGCCGGCGCTCTGCGGGGCGCTGGTGACACCCGCTTCCCACTGGTGGCGACCCTCACCGGCATCCTCCTGGGCCGCTTACTCCCCGCCTGGCTGTGCACCATGCTGGGCCTATCCGTCTACTGGATCTTCGGCGTAATGCTGCTCGATTACAGCATGAAAGCCGTGTTGCTTGTCTACCGCTATCGCTCGCGGAAGTGGCTGGATCTGCGTTTCGAGCAACATCCCGGCCCCCCATTGTAGACAGCGACAAAAAAAATACTTAAAGTTGGAATTATCGACTATTGGGTACGAACGGCCGGCATCCCACACCCGGCAGAGGCGCTACATGGGCAAGAGCAGGGATACACCAACAGCCGGACCAGGTTCCCCATTCAACCGCTCCGCACAACAGGATGCCAAACGTACCGCGATACTTTCCCAGGCGGCCCGCCTGTTCAATTCCAAGGGCTCACGCGCCACTACACTGCGCGACATTGCCGAGACCCTGGGCCTCACCAAGACCAGCCTGTACTACTACGTCAGGACCAAGGAAGAGCTGATCTACCAGTGCTACCGGGCGACGCTGGAGCATCACCTGCGTTCAATGGAGGAAATCGAACAGCGCCACAGCAGCCCGCTGGAACGGGCGCGGCAGTTTTTCCTGCTGCAGTTCGAGAACTGGCTGGCAGCCCAGGAGAACCGGGGCCCGCACCTGGCGGCCCTGCTGGAGATCGCTTCCCTGCAGAGCGAGCACCGTATCGATGTGGAGGCGCACTACATCGCCATGTTCAAGCGCCTGCGCAGCTACCTGCGGGCGGGTATCGAAGCCGGAGAGATCAGGCCCTGCGAAACTACCGCGACCACCCGTGCGATGCTGGGCTCGCTGGACTGGATCTTCTACTGGTTGCACAGCAGGCCACGGGCACAGATCGGCACTACTGCCGACCAGGCCTGGGACCTGCTGGCCCATGGCCTGTACTCAGGTGCTGGCGAGTACCAACCCACGGCAATGAGCAGGGATTCCGTCAGCGAGAACTACGTTCAGGGCTTTGACCGCGACGAGCAGAACCGGCTGAAGCAGGAAGCTTTCTACAAGACAGGCTCCTGGTTCTTCAACAAGAAGGGGTTCAATGGCACCTCACTGGATGAGATTGCCGAACATCTTCACGTCTCCAAAGGCGCGTTTTACTACCACATCCGCAATAAGGAAGATCTGCTCTTCAATTGCTATGTCTACTCGCAGGATGTAACCAATGAGATTCACCAGCAGGCGCTGCAGCTTGGAGGCACGGGATTGCACAAGGTCGACCAGGTCTGCCGGCGAGTATTCCTCGCCCAAAACTCGGAGCGCGGGCCGCTCATCCGTTACAGTACTATCACCGCGCTGCCGATCCCGAAACGCAAGCAGATTCTCCAGCGCACGGAAGCCATAGACCTGCAATTCGGTGAGCTCATCCGCGAGGGTATCGCTGACGGCAGTATACGAAGTATCGAGCCCTTCATTGCGCAGCAGCTCATCGCCGGCGCTATCAACGCGGCAATGGACATCAAACTCTGGCGTCGGGTGGACGACCTCGATGCCGTCGCCGTGGATTACTTCGACATTTTTTTCAATGGCCTGCAGCCGCGCTGACGCTGCGGAAGGTCGCGACCAAGAGGACAACCCGTGATGGCTGACAAGCTGGAAACACTGTTGACGCTGCTGGAAGTGGAGCGCATCGACAAATATCTCTTCATCGGCAACAGCCCCAGCTATCCGCCGCGGGTGTTCGGCGGCCAGGTGCTGGCCCAATCCCTGTATGCCGCCAGCAGGACCGTGGACACCGCGCGCAGCGCCCACTCCATGCACGCCTACTTCCTGCGCCCGGGCAACCCGAAGAAGCAGATCGTGTACGAGGTTGACCCGATCAGGGACGGCGGCAGCTTTACCACCCGGCGGGTAATCGCCAAGCAGGATGGCATCCCGATATTCAGCACCGCGGTATCGTTCCAGGCTTTCGAAGAGGGACTCGACCACCAGTCCGGGATGCCTGTGGTGACGCCGCCGGAAGAACTGGAAACCGACTTCGATTACTGGAAGGCAATGGCTGAGAAACACCCCGAGCGCTTTACCCCGCCCCTGATGCAGGCGCTGGAGCGGCGTCCAGTGAAACGCCGGGACTATATGAATCCCCAGCCACAGGAGCCCGAGCAGTTCATGTGGTTCCGGGTCCTGGATCCGGAGGGCAATATCGGCGACGACCCGGTACGGCACCAGACCATACTCGCCTTCATCTCCGACTTCGCTCTGCTCGGGGCCGCGCTGCTGCCACACCCCTATACCGGCATGAGCCCGGAGCTGCAAACTGCGAGCCTGGACCACGCACTGTGGATACACCGTCCGCTACGGGTGGATGAGTACCTGCTGTACGCGATGGACAGCCCCAACAGCCATGGAGGCCGGGGCCTGAGCCGCGGCAGCTTCTACAGTCGCAGCGGTGAGCTGGTTGCCTCAGTGGCGCAGGAGTCCCTGCTGCGCAAGAAACGGGTGGCTAGCGATAGCTGACCAGCTGTTCCTCCCGCTGGCCGCCCAACACCTGGAGGAAGGAGCGGTCATTGAAGTAGGACAGTGAGACCTTGTCTCCGCTGTAGAACAGCTGGGTCACCGAGCAATTGAAGATGGGCTCGTAGAACTTGTAGGCGTGCTCACCGCTTAGACCCAGGACCTGGGTGACAATAGTGGCGATGGTGCCTCCCGAGGTAAACACTCCGACGGTCTTGCCGGAGCCCTGCACGGTCATGACATCGCGCAGGGCAGACCGCACGGCCCCCGAGTAATCTGCCCAACTCTGGATCCGTGGTTCGTCGCAGGCCGGAGAAACCCAGTGCGTGAACACGGCCTCTATGACCTTCTGGTAATCCTTGCTTGAGCTCAGGCCCTTGTCCACCAGGGCCTGGATCCGCGGGTTGGCGGTTGCCACTGTCGGCACCAGGTACTTGATCTGCTCGTCGTTGCGCACCTCGTCAAAGCGCTTGTCAATGTGGTGGGGCACAGAACGAGGCTGGCTGGCCAGAGCCAGGGCGGCGGTCTCCCGCTGCCGCAGCAGACCGCCGCTGTAGGCCGCATCCAGCTCGATGCCGTGATCTCGAAGATAATGGCCCAGGACTTCCGCCTGGCGGCAGCCCAGATCAGAGAGCTTGTCGTAGTCGTCAGCACCAAACGATGCCTGCCCGTGCCGGAATAGATACAGTGTTGCCATTAGGACGTTGCTACCTGTTGCCTGGGAGTGCGGTTGAAACGGAGTTTGCGACGGTAGGGGAAAAAGTCTTCGGTGTAACCCTGGCGGATACGGTCCTGCAGTCCCTGCCAGAACGAGGCCTGGTAGATGTCGCTGTGCATGGCATCAAAAACCTTGCGTGCACGCTGGTTCCCCGAGAAAAACAACCGGAACTCCTCGGGAAAAATGTCATTGGGACCGACGTTGTACCACGGCTGGCTGGCCAGCTCTTCCGCCTCGGTACGAGGCTGCGGTATCTCCCGGAAATTGCAGTCCATCAACGGCACGATTTCATCGTAGTCGTAGAACACCACGCGGCCATGGCGGGTGACGCCGAAGTTTTTCAGCAGCATGTCACCCGGGAAGATATTGGCCGACGCCAGTTGCTTGATCGCGTTGCCATACTCGTCCATCACCGCCGACACCTGCTCCTCGGTGGCATCCTGCAAATACAGATTCAGCGGCGTCATGCGCCGTTCGACATACACGTGCTTGATCACCAGCGCCTTGCCGTGCTCTTCGATGAGCGACGGTGCCACCTTGTGCAACTCCTCCATCAGTTCATCCGAGAAACGCTCGCGGGCGAAGGCGAGGTTGGTGAACTCCTGGGTATCCGCCATGCGACCCGCCCGGTCCCAGCGTTTGACCAGTCGGTACTTTTCCTTCACCTGTTCCCGGGTCATTTCCTTGGGGGGAGTGAACCTGTCCTTGATAATCTTGAACACGAAATCATAGGACGGCATCGTGAACACACTCATGACCATGCCCTTGATGCCCGGTGCGATGATGAACTTGTCGTTGGTGGTCTTCATATGCCGGTAGGCACAGCGGTAGTAGTAGGTCTTGCCGTGCTTGTTGTAACCCATGGAGCTGTAGATTTCGGAGATCGGTTTGGCGGGCATCAGCTGCTGCAGGAACAGTACATACTGTGACGGTATGGTGGCGTCCACCATGAAATAAGCACGGGTGAAGCTGAAGATCACGCTCATCTTGTCGGCGCCAAACAGGATGGTGTCGACATACACCTCGCCGTTACCGCTGTGCAGGATCGGGATCACGATGGGCATGGAATCGGGACCGGAAACGATACGGCCGACAATATAGGCGCCCTTGTTGCGGAAGAAATGGGGCTCCAGGGTCTGGATCTCGATACCGGGCCGGGCCAGGTCGAATCGCGGCGCCAGAAAACGGTTGATCGCCTCGACGATGTTGGCGATATCGCGCTCCAGGTCTTCCCAGGGCAGGCTGAAGCCATAGTCCTGCAGCATTTCCCGCAACGGTGCCTCAAAGTCGCCTTTACAGGTGTAGGCCCGGTATACCTTGCTCACATCCGGTGCCGGCATATCACCCTGGGGGGAGAAAACGAAGGCGTACTCATCGCGAATCTTGCGATGCTTGAATACCCCGCAGTAAATCGAGTTGAAGAAGGTTTCGGCGATCTCGAAATTGTTGTGGCCGCGAATCAGTTCGGAGTAGCTTTCCCGCGCCTCCTGCCAGAACTGCAGGCTGTGCAACTGTTCACCCGCGATCAGCTCCACATACTGCAGAACCCGGGTCGTGGCCTCCTTGTAGAGATCAATACGCTGGATGGAAGCCGCATGCATGCCGTGCCAGTCCTGGGCCTCAAAACGCGCGCGCGCCGCCAGGGTAATGTTCTGGAATTCGGCAAAGTAGCCCTCGAAACCGTTGAGAATCGTGCGGGCAAAGCGTTCCTGCTGTCCGCGACTGTAGGGCATCTCTTTCACCCGCGCGGCATCAAAGCTTGGGATTGTCGAAGCGGCGCCGCAGCTTGCGCATGCCGCCCAGCCAGCGGTCGTAATCCGCCGCTTTCAGGGCTCTGTAGTCTGCCACCTGGGGATGTGGCAGGATCAGGAAGCGCTCTGCCGCCAGGCCATCGATCACCGCTGCCGCGACCTGCTCAGGCGTCAGGATGCCATCGACGCCCGCGGTACCACCCTCCTCCACGGTGCCGATCATTTGTGTTGCCACCGCTTGTGGGCACAGGGTCGCGACCTTGATACCGTCATCGCCGTGGGTAATCGCCAGCGCCTCGGCAAAGCCGATCGCGGCGTGCTTGGTCGTAGAATAAGCCGCATCACCGACCTGGTTCAGCAACCCCGCCGCCGAAACCGTATTGAGGAAAAATCCTTCGCCGCGCTCGAGCATTGTCGGCAGGCAGGCGCGCGCCGCATAGACATGGGCCATCACGTGAATTTCCCACATCGCCTGCCAGGTACTGTTGGGGGCCGAGGTGGCCCACCAGGGTTCGCCGTCACCGGCGATGATGCCTGCGTTGCTGCAAAACAGGTCGATGCGGCCATAGCGCGTGACCACCTCATCGACCATGGCCTTGATTGCATCCTCGTTGCGGACATCCACCGCGAAGGCATCCCCGGCGACCGTCGCCGCCACGGCCTCCGCGCTGGCGCGATCGAGATCGGCGACGACAACCTTCTCGGCCCCTTCCTGATGAAAGCGCTCACAGAGCGCCTTGCCGATACCGTTGCCACCACCGGTGACAACCGCGACCCGGCCATTCAACTGCATCAGAGCATTTCCTTGGCGAACAGCTCCAGAACAGCCGGATCGTGCACACCCAGCAACATAGTGCCCACCTCGCCGCGCTTGCCGGCCGCCTTCCAGTCGGCCAGCCGCTCAATCACCCGCTCGCGAGGACCGACCAGTGCCACTTCGTCGAGCAACTGGTTCGGCACCAGGGCCTCGGCCTCGGCCTTCTTGCCGGACAGGTACAGGTCCTGGATTCGCTCGGCGACATCTCCGTAACCGGCGCGGGTAGCGTAGTCGTTGTAGAAGTTCTTGCCCTTGGCGCCCATGCCGCCAATGTACAGGGCCAGCCAGGGCCGCAGGGAATCGTAGGCTGCATTCAGGTCGTCGTTGACCGCTACTGATACAAAGGGCGCGATATCGAAATCCTTCAGGCTCTTGCCGCCACCCGCACTGTCGAGACCCTTCTGGATATGGTCACCCAGAATGCTGAACTTGTTCGGGTCCATCCAAACCGGAAAAACGCCATCCGCTACTTCCCCGGCGCAGCGCAGGCCCGCCGGGGTGATGGAGGCGGTATAGATCGGTATGTTGGGGTTACCTTCCAGAATGGACTTCAGCGGTTTGCCCAGGCCCGTGGTACCGGCGCTGGTGTTGGGCAACTGGTACACTTCACCTTGGAACTCCACTGGCCCCTCCCGGGCCATGATCTTGCGCATGATCTGGACGTACTCGCGGGTACGGGTAACCGGCTTGCCGTAGGGCACGCCGTGCCAGCCTTCGACCACCTGGGGACCGGACGCTCCCAGGCCGACGATAAATCGCCCCCCGGACAGCTGGTCCAGCGACATCGCAGTCATTGCACACATGGCCGGGGTCCGCGCAGGCATCTGCATGATCGCGGTACCGACGCGTATCCTGGAAGTCTGGGCCAGCACCCAGGTAGCTGCCGTCACCGCGTCGTTGCCATAGGCCTCCGCGGTCCAGACCGAGTCATAGCCCATGGCCTCCGCTTTGCGGATCAGGTCGATGGGTATATCGATGTGCTTGCCGGAGTAACCCAGCAGGATGCCCAGTTTCATAGCCTTGTCTCCCGGTTCGTGTTCATGCACTGTAACGCAGCTGATTGAATTGTGCCTGATGATAATCACCGTTGCCAAAAAAGGTGTTGATCATCATCAATCGCTTGGCGAAGTGGCCGATATCCAGTTCGTCGGTGATACCCATGCCGCCATGCAACTGGATGGCCTCACCGAAGACCTTCTTGCCGTTGCGGTCTGCCATCACCTTCAGTGCGTGTACGCAAGCGGCCACATCGTCGCCGCCGGCATCCAGTTCACACACGGCCCGGTACAGCATTGACTTCGTCTGCTCATAGGCCATGAAGGTATCCACCATGCGGTGCTGCAGGGCCTGGAAGCTGCCGATGGCTACGCCGAATTGCTTGCGCGTCTTGGTGTATTCAAGGGTCTTGGCATTGAGCTGGCCCATGATTCCAAGCGCCTCGGATGCCAGGGCAACACTGGCGGCGGTCACCACCTCGTTCATCAGGGCGTAAGCTGCGTGGTGCTCCCCGACCAGATTGGCCGCGGGCACCTGCACATCCCTGAATACGATATTGGCCACCAGCTGACCATCCATCAGGCGGAAGCTGCTGCGTTCGATGCCGGCGGCATCCGCGGGCACCAGGAACAGGCTGATACCGTCGCGATCACTCTGCCCGCCACGTGTGCGCGCGGAGACAATGAGCTGATCGGCACAGGCGCCGTTGAACACCACGACTTTCTCGCCATTGAGGACCACGCTGTCACCCTGAGCGCTGGCCGTGGTCTGGATGTCCGCCAGCTCGTACCGGCTCTGCCGCTCCAGGTAGGCGAACGCACCCAGGCAGCCGCCTTCAATTATGCGCGGAATCAGTTCCGCCTGTTGCTCCACGGTTCCGCCGCGCTGGAGCAGGCCGCCAAACAGGAGCACCGTGGCGAGATAGGGCTCCAGCACCAGACCCTTGCCGAACTCTTCCATCACGACCATGGTGTCCACGGGGCTGCCGCCGAAACCGCCGTGCTCCTCGGCAAAGGGTACTGACAGCCAACCCAGCTCGGCGAAGGTCTGCCAGTTGTCGCGGCTCATGGCCTCGTCGGAAGCGGCGATCGTGCGCCGGGTATCGAAATCGTAACTGTCCTGCACAAAGCGCGCGACACTGTCCCGCAACATGCCCTGTTCTTCAGTAAACTCAAAATTCATGGCGTTTGCCTCTCAAATACGGGATTACAGGCCGAGCACGGCCTTGGCGATAATGTTCTTCTGCACCTCGTTGGAGCCGCCGTAGATCGTCGCGGCGCGCCCATACATGTAGCTCTGCCGCGCCTGGGAACCAAAGGCATGGCCCAGCTGTGCGGAGGGCAGGTCGTTGGGTAGCACCCCCTGATAGTAGGCAGCAACCTCCATTCGCAATTCCTGGACCGCCTGCTGCATCTCGGTGCCCTTGATCTTCAGCAGCGATGACTCGGGGCCCGGAGCTCCGCCAGCGGCGACGGAGGCCAGCACCCGCAGCTCGGTGAACTCCAGCGCCATCAGCTCTATCTCGATATCCGACAGGCGCTTCTGGAACAGCGGATCGCTGAGCAGCGACTTGCCGCCATTGATCTCGCGCGCGGCGAAATCCCGGGTCTCGGCCAGGTTGCGCTTGCTGTCGGCGACCCCGGCGATAGCGGTTCGCTCGTGGGCCAGCAGGGCCTTGGCGTAGGTCCAGCCCTTGTCCTGCTCGCCTATCAGGTTGGCGACGGGGACCCGCACCTCGTTGAACTCCACCTCGTTGAGACTGTGGTGGTTGTCGATGGAGACAATGGGGTTGACCTTGATCCCGGGCGACGTCATGTCGATCAACAGGAAACTGATGCCGTCCTGCTTCTTGCCCTCGCTATTGGTGCGAACCAGGCAGAAGATCCAGTCCGCATACTGGGCGTAACTGGTCCAGATCTTGGCGCCGGTGACCACGTACTCGTCACCCTCGCGTACCGCCCTGGTTTTCAGCGACGCCAGGTCAGAGCCCGCGCCCGGCTCGGAATAGCCCTGGCACCACCAGTCGTCGCTCTGCAGAATCCCCGGCAGGAAACGCTGCTTTTGTTCCTCGTTGCCAAAGCCGTAAATGACCGGGCCCACCATATTGAGACCGAAAGGAATCACGTCACGGATACCCGCGGCACTGCGCTCGGTCTCATAGATAAACTTCTGGGTCGCATTCCAGCCTGTGCCGCCGTACTCCTTCGGCCACCCGGGGGCAATCCAGCCTTGCTTGTAGAGACGTTTCTGCCAGTCGATGACCGCATCCTTGAAGGTTGCAAGGTTATTCAGACGCGCCTGCAAGTCGGCGTCATAGGCCTCGGCAAAAAACGCCCGCACTTCATCGCGAAACGCGAGATCTTCCGGAGCAAAACTTGTATCCACGTTCGTACCTCTTCTATTGTCCAATGGCGACCCGGGGCCGCCGTTTCACTGATCCTGCCGGAACACCTTGGGGCCGTGGGTCTTGCTGGCAAGCATACGCAGGGCTCGCGCCTTCAGGTCAGCGGCAATCGGGACAGAATCGGGATCGGCCGCCAGCAAACGTTTTGCCAGCCCTGCTGTCCGGTGGGGACCGGCCGGCAACTCGATACTGGCAGACAGATCCCGATCCACCCCCGGGCGTGGGCCAGCGCCGGGCCCATACCATCGTTGATGGTGTGTTCGCCGCCCGCTGCCGCCCCCCCGGGCCACTGCACTGAAAGCCTTTGTCATGCCGGTTTTGACCTTTGGGTATGTTTTTCATCGCGAGAGCATGTACCTTAACGATTCCGGCGGCGCAAAACAAGAACCCCGACCTCAAGAACACCGCGACAGGGCTCAAGCGGGGAGCCTCCTTTGTCCTGCCTGACAGCACGGCCAGCCGGAGAATTGACAATGACTTTCTGAGCAGCTCTAATCAATGTTCTCTGGTTAACGGCCACTCACAGAACTGTTCTCGGCAATAAAATAACTTGGCCGGCCCTGCGCTGCAGCAGGCACCCTGGCAGACTGCCGAACAGGCCTGAGATCACAAGCATTTCAGGGGGGAGTTCATGATGCAGCGACACCTCATCAGCACCATTTTCACGGCTGTTGCTTTCGCCGGAGCCACGCAGGCGAGCAGCGCGGACATCGTCTGCGATGAGGGCAAGCGTTACTACGGCCTTGCCCGCGACGCGGGCTCGTCGGGGGACTTTGGCCAGGCAGCTGAGTGGCTGCGCAAATCTGTCGCGGCATGCGACTCCTATGCCGCATGGCATCTACTGGGGGCCGCCTACCTGCGACAGCGGGATCTGCAGGAATCCCTGGCTGCCTATGAACAAGCGGTCGTGCATGCCAGCACTCAGGACCAGGCAGCAGTCTCCATGGCGCGCTACGGCACGGTGCTGGCGCTGGCCGGTCAGCGCTTCGAGGCCCTGAGCATGCTCGAACGCGCCGTCGCAGCGCACTCCAATCCGCCTTCCTGGATACGCGAGAGCGCCCGCGACCTCGACCTGAGCCTGAGCGAGACGCCCATCTCCAGTGACTCGATAAAACGCAGCCTCGCCAGCCAGGAGTTTGGCTTGCTGGCGATGAGTCAGATAGAGAACAAGGGCAACGCGGCGAGAACCAACAGGGCCATGATTCGCATACCTATCAACTTCAAGCTGGACAGCGTCGAAATGGACGATCTGACCGGAGGCAATATCGAAGAGCTGGGCAGTGTTCTGGCCAGCAAGGAATATGAAGGAAGAACGTTCACCCTGGAGGGACACACTGATATTCGCGGAGCCTGGGACCACAATCTGACCCTCTCCGAAAGGCGTGCCGAAACGGCGAGAGACATTCTGGAGGCGAAGTTTCCCGAACTCAGCGGCCGACTCCGGGTTGTCGGTGCCGGCGAGGCGCGACCCAAGTACCCCGGTGAATCACTGCCCGAGTCGGACCACCGTTTGAATCGACGTCTGGAGGTTTTCGTCAACTAGCCAGGCAACGGGTATCAGGTGACTACACGAATGGAAGAAACCACCCCCGAGATCACTGGATATACCGTTGAACGCCTGCTGGGCGCTGGTGGCATGGCCAGGGTTTACCTTGCGATCCAGCAGAGCTTTGAACGGCGCGTGGCGCTCAAGGTCATTTCCAGGGAGCTTGCCCGCACTCCGGAGTTTGGGCGTCGATTCCTGCGGGAGGCCCGAATTGTTGGCGGCCTGTCGCATCCCCATATTGTCCCGGTATACGATGTGGGCGAATGCAATGGTGTTTTCTACCTGGCAATGGAGCTGTTTACCGGCGGCGACCTCCGCAATCGAATGCGCGCGCCCCTGGGCGAGCAGCGCGCTCTGGAGATCACCCGGCAGCTTGCCTCGGCGCTGGGCTTCGCGCACCAGAAAGGCTTCATTCACCGGGACATAAAGCCTGACAATGTACTGTTCCGGGAGTCCGGTGAAGCCGTGCTCACGGACTTCGGTATCGCGCGCCCGGTGCATGGTGAAGGCGACCTGACAGAAATCACCCAGGTGGAATCGATAATCGGATCACCCAGGTACATGAGTCCCGAACAGGCCATGGGCTACAGTCTGGACAGGCGATCAGACATTTACAGCCTGGGGATATTGCTGTACCAGATGCTGCTGGGCGAGGTGCCGTTTGTGGGCAAGACACCGGCAGAACTTTCGCTGCAGCGCAAAGAGGGACAGGTGCCCCGGCTGCCGGAAAACCTGCTGCACTTGCAGCCGCTGATGAACGGCATGCTCGCCTATGAACGCGACCAGCGCTTCGCTGACTGTGACGAGGTGCAGGCAGCCATTGCCCAGCTGAGTTCAGCGCGGCCTCAGGGTATGCCGTCACAGCGTGCACGACCGCCGTCGGCAAACCAGGAGGACACAACTCTGGTTGGCGCTGCGAAGCCTACACCGGCCGCCGATGCGCCCCAACCCGGAACCAGCAGGGCCACCCTGTTGCGGCCGCGTAACCTGGCCGCTGCTCTGCTGTGCCTTTCTCTCGCCGGGCTGATCTGGTTCGCGGGGCAGCAAGCACCGTCGCCGACCGCAGACTATACTGAACCCAGCCAACTCGCAGCCAGCACCGGAACGGCCACTGCTGTCGCCGCCGGGACCGCGTCCCCGGAACAGGAAAGACCCGTTCCGGCAAAAACGCTGGCGACACCGCCGCCGCAGGAGTTCTTTGCCTTCCACGACGCCGTCAACTCCGGGCTCGCCACCGCAGAGGCAACCTTCCTGGCCGACTATCCCGACAGCGTGTTTGCAGACATCCTGCAGGTAAAACTGACCGGGGATGCGGAGATGTTCAAGACGATGAAACAACAGGCCGACAATGGCGACAATCGCGCCCAGCTGGTAGTCAGCGAACTCTACGACACCGGCTGGGGCGGCGAGCTGAATAAACCCATGGCCCTGGATTACGCCAGGCAAGCGACGACAGGTGGCAACGCCTTCGCCGAATACCACTATGCCATGCTGGTCCTGGCCGCAGCGCAGACAGACGCTGAACGGCGCGAGGGCATACGTGCGCTGGAGCAGTCCGCCGCCAAGGGTTTCTATCTTGCGCAGACAATACTGGCCAATTACCTGTTCGAAGGACAGCTCCTGGGACGGAATATAGATGCCGGCCTGGAGCTGCTGGAAGCTGCCGGGGACCAGGGAGATCGCAATGCGCTGTTCAACCTGGCACGGATTCTCGATTCGGGCCTCTATCTGCAGCAGGCGCAACCCGACCAGGCAGCGCCATACTTCAAGCGCGCCGCGCAGCTGGGCAAGATCGAGGCGAGGGATTATCTCAATGAACCCTGAAACACTTGTCTGCGGGCCACCACAAATGGTGTATAGCGTATGAATCACTGGTTGAGTGCAGTCCGGCGCGGCGCCGGGCGACTGGCCCTGTGCCTTTGCCTGTGCCTGGCGCTGGCGGCGAGCACCGTGGCCAGTGCGGCATACGAGGATACGCTGCGTCGGGCAGAGACACTCGCCGCCGGAGGCGACCTGAACAAGGCCCTGGCGCTACTGGAAGAAACAGCCGCAACGGCCTCCGCTGGGATTACCGGCACCGAGGTTGAAGGGGCGCTGCTGCGAATTGATCTGCTCCGCCGGCTGGGCAAACTGTCGCAGGCCATGTCCGCGCTGACGGCAATGGAGGCCCGACTTGCCGGCCGCCAGGGCACTGGACCCGCAGAGACCGCGCAGCTGTATCACCAGCGCGCACTGTTGCAGCTGCAAACCGGTGATCTGGAAAGCGCGGAGACCAGCATACTCTCGGCTCTGGCGCTGGAATCCAGGCTACCGCCCGAGTTGCAGGCGAGCATGCTGAACGATGCCGCTGTCATTCGCCTGCGCAGGGGCGATTCGAGCGGCGCAATTGCGCAGTTCTTGACCGCCGCCCGGCGCGTCGCCGGCGGGGCTGCCGAGGCGAGCTATCGAATCAATGCTGCCAGAGCCATGCTGGATGACGGGCAGCTGGGCTCCGCGCTCGATGAAGCGGAGCGCGTTTCGCAGCTGCTACCGCAATCGGCCGCACCGTCCACGGCCCCGCTTCGTATAGCACTCGCCGCACTGTATCGCGACGCGGTCAACGGATGGGGAGCGGATGCGACCTACCGGCTGGCGGCGCTGGAGCTCTTGCAGGAAGCTGCCGACGATGCCTCTGTCTCCCGGCGCAATCTGTCCCTGGGCAAGGGCAACATAGCGCAGTTGTACGCAGATGATCGTCAGCATGATGTAGCGCTGCTCTATGCCAGGGCGGCACTGAACGACGCCGCCCAGGCGAATGCGCAGGATCTCGAGTATCGATGGGAGTGGATTCTGGCTCGGGCGTTCGCCGAGATGGGGGAGTCGGACTCGGCGCTGGCAGCCTATGGGCGTGCGATTGTTTCGCTGCGCAAACTGCGCAGCAGCCTGGAAAGCTACGATCCAGACACTCTCGAAGAAATCATCAAGCCGCTTTATTACGAGTATGCCGATGCCCTGCTGGGACAGACTGCCGGGCTGGAGAACAGTGCCCAAAAACAGGACCTGTTGAGCGACACCAGGGCGGCACTGGAGGAATTGAAGCTGGCCGAGGTTCAGGACTACTTTGGCGAGCAGTGCCTGGCTGACGAGAAAGTGCTGCTCGACCAGCTGGCGGTCAATACCGTTGTCCTCTACCCGGTTATGCTGGAAAACCGCCTGGAGCTGCTGCTGACAACGGAATCCGGTATCCAGCAAATTTCCGTCGCCGTGGACCGCGATGCACTGGTGGCACTGATCAGGGATTTTCGCCTGAATATCGAGGTCAACACCGGCACTGGCGACTATTTGCAGCAGGCACAAGGCCTGTACGATCTGCTGATCCGACCGCTTGAGCCCGAATTGCAGCGGCAGCGTATCGATACCCTGGTTGTGGTTCCCGACGGGCCGCTTCGCACCATCCCGCTGGCTGCCCTGCACGACGGCGAGGCGTTTCTCATCGAACGTTATGCGGTAGCGACCACGCCGGGGCTGACCCTCATTGATCCCCAGCCTTTTGCCGGCCGCTCCTACGCGACCCTGGTCGGAGGGCTATCGGAATCGGTCCAGGGGTTCCCCGCCCTGCCGGGCGTCAACCGTGAACTGATGGCGCTGGAGGGCCTGTTTGGGGCCAGAGTATTGAAGAACGAGTCGTTCACCCTCGCCAGCGTAGAGTCTGAGCTACAAAGCGGGAATTACAGCGTCGTGCACTTTGCCACTCACGGACAATTTGCCGACAGTTACGACAATTCCTTCCTTCTGACCTATGACGACAGGCTGCAGATCAATGACCTGGGGCGCAATATCCAGGCCCGGACAGGGACCAGTGAACCGCTCGAACTGCTGGTGCTGAGCGCCTGTGAGACTGCCGCGGGTGATGACCGGGCAGCTCTCGGACTGGCGGGTGTCGCGCTCAAGGCAGGGGCACGCAGTGCCCTGGCGACCTTGTGGGAGGTGGATGACGAGTCCACGGTAGAGATCATACGGGAGTTCTATGCCTCACTGGCCGCCGGGAGAGAGTCGAAGGCCCGCAGTCTGCAGCTCGCGCAGCTGCAGCTGATACGAAGTGGCAGGCATCCGCATCCGAGTCAGTGGGCTCCGTTCCTGCTGATCGGAAATTGGCTCTAGAACCGGGAACGAGGACGCAACAGATGATCCACAGACCAGATTCGTCGACACCCCAGGGCATACCGGCTGTTCGACGCCCGGCCTGCATCGGTCTGCTGAGCGCCCTGTTGGTCAGCGGCCTGACCGGGCCCGGAGTTCGCGCTGATGCAGTATTTGACGGCACGATTGGACCAAACCTCCCCGGCACCATGAAAGCGGGCAACTTCGAGATCACCCAGCAAGATGGCCAGGTTGCTGGCAGCAACCTGTTCCACAGCTTTGCCAGTTTTGGCGTGAGCCAGGGCGAGATGGCGACTTTCACACACCAGTCCACGGGCATTGAGCACATTGTTGCCCGGGTGACAGGGCAGCTGCCTTCTGGAATCTTCGGTACGTTGCAGGTTCGCCGAGCATCTGCCGGCGTACTCAGTCCTACCAGCGCCGCGCTGTGGCTGCTGAATCCCAGCGGCATTATCATTGGCGACGGGGCGGCCTTCGATGCCCAGAGCACCTTCGTATTGACTACAGCGAATCGTCTGGGTTTTGCCAACGGCGACAGTTTTTACTCCCACGAACCGGTATTGAGCTCGATACTGTCCGTTGCCGAACCCACCTCCTTCGGCTTTCTGGACCGCCAGGCCCTGCCGGCGAATGTCAGCCCAGCGGGAATAGCCGTGACAGCCAGCGACGCCGCGAACGCCAATACCCCGCTGTTCCTGTCCAACATGACGCTGGTCGGAACCAGCATCGACCCGCAGCTTGCCGGTATCCGGTTTACCGGGGACGTGGCGACGGCCTTCGACCCCACTGCTCTCTTCGCCCCTGACGACAGCACCCAGATGCAGGCCCTCAATCTTCGGCTGGCGGCCCTGGGGGTTGGCGGCAGCGTATCTCTCGACAACAACATCCTGCCCAGTGGCTTGTCCGCCGAGCGGGATACCGCGCTGGGCAGCATTCAGCTGCAAAACAGCAACCTGTTCGTGTCGGACTCCGGTATTGCCCCGGTCTCAAGGTTTGCGGTGCTGGCGGCCAACCTGAGCATTGACAATTCCTATATTGAGACAGCCGCCTCCACCCGGCCTGTGCCCGTGTCTATCCGCGCCACCGGCGGCGTGACACTGCTGGACTCGGTACTGCGGACCAGCACCGCAAGCGGGAGTGAGGCCGGTGACATTCTCGTCGACACGCCAAACTACGCACAGTTTGGGGGCCTGGTATCCAGCCGCAATCTGGACCTGGGAGCGCCCACCGGTGACCCCGGCAACATCCTCTTCGGCACCAGCGCGTCTCTGCCAATGGAGAACTTTCTCCTGCAGCAGGGGCAGATTCTGGCTTTCAGCACCCAGCTCAACCGGGCGGGTGATTTGCTGTTGAATGTCCAGGGCGACCTGATGCTCACGGGCTCAGCCGACGCCCGAGCCAACCTGGCCAGCATCAGCGGCGGCAGCGGGGGCTCGGGGGACATACTGCTTGCCGGTGCCCGTATCAAAACCGAGTACAGCGACATTTTCTCCGCGGGCCTGAACCCGGTGGAACAGCGCTCGATCAATCTGCAGGCCGGTGCGGGTGGCCTGACAATGATCAATACGACCCTCCTTGGGGTCACCAGCGCCGGGCGCAATGGAGCGTCAATCGGCCTGTTTTCAGCGGGTGATATCTCGCTGATTTCCACCGGGGAAACCTCCTCCATCTCGACGGGAACCGGCGGCGACCTGCAGGGGGGTGATATATTTATCGCTGCCGACGGCAATTTGCTCCTGGATGGCAGCTTCGATATCAGCAGTAACAGCCTCGGGGACAGCTCCGCTGTCGGGGAAGGTGGCATCGTTTCGCTCAGTGGTCGCCGGGTGGAACTGAACCAGCCAGGCACGGACGGTGCAACAACCAGCATCAGCAGCGTGACAACCAGTGCCGGCGCGGGAGGCACCATCTTCATCTCGGCCGTGGACGACCTGGTGATACGGGGACAGCATGACTTGTCCAGCTTCACCGTTGGCCCCGGCGACTCCGGTGCCGTGCTGCTGGATGCCGCCACAATCGCCATAGAATCCCCGCTGCCGACAACACTGTCGACCTCGTCTGTCGGCTCGGGCAATGCCGGCATTATTTCCCTCAGCGCCCGGGACCGTCTGTCCCTGTCGGGCGCAGCCATAGACAGTGTCGCCGCCGCGGACGGGGCAGCCGGTTTCCTGCTGATCTCTGCAGCGACTGTCAGCATTGACAGAACCACCCTGGCGACCACGACCCGGTCCAATGACGTGGACGATATACCTGCACAGATTCTCATAGACGCCGGAGAAACCTTGCAAATCAGTGAAAGCACCTTGCAGAGCAACGCCACCGGCCGGTCGCCCGCCGGCCAGGTGTCAGTTGCCGCCGGTGAGTCGATCCGGGTGGACAACGTTTCGATCCAGACAGCCACGGCAGGCGAAGGCGTCACCGGCAGCATCTTTCTCACCAGTGGCGGAGACATCCTTCTGACGGGGGAGAATACCGAGCTGCTCAGCAATTCCCTGGGCGCCAGCGCCGCGGGTGACGTCAGGGTTGTCGCGACCAACACTCTGCAGTTCGAGGGCGGCGGCTTCATCCAGACCTCCGCGGTAGGCTCGGGCGACGCGGGGACCATCCTGCTGGCCGCCGACAAAGTCAGTCTGCGCCTCGCCCGGATCGAAGGCACGTCGGACAACGCCGGAGGCGGCGACGTCAACATTTTCGGTCGCGATATCCGCCTGGATGGCGACCTGGATTCCGGCGGCATCGTGTTCATCTCCGCGAGTTCCCAGTCTTCCGACTCAGCGGGCAACGGCGGTTCCATCACGCTGGGCAACCCGCTCGCGCCGGCCACCCTGGTGTTCGTGCGCAACAGCGGCCTGTCGGCAAGCGCGAATGCGGGCAACGGCGGCCTGATCAACATCAACGCCGAGAACTTCCTGCGTGACGCCCGCTCCATCTTCCAGGTGACGTCGACGCTGGGCGCACCGGGCAGTCTCGAGATCAATGCACCCGAGCAGGATATCAGCGCTGCGGTTTCCGAGCTGGATGTGGACATCCTCGATGCCACCGACCTGATACAGGACCGCTGCGCGGTAAGTCCCGAAGATGCCAGCAGCCTGGTGATCGTCGGTGGCGGAGTGGTCGCAGAAACCTATGACGGCTATCTCACCGGCGGCTTCAGACCCGGCGGGACCAGGCAAGCCCGGCAGCCAAGCTCGGCCGGTTACACCGGGGCCAACGCAGGACAGCACCGGGATGCCCGGGGAATGGAGGCCAAATGCCAGCACCTGCTCTGACCGTGGTGGCGCGACGCACAGTGGCCAGGCCACTCGCCGCGGTCCTCATCGGCATTTGCAGCCTCGGGCTTGGCACATTCGCCCAGTCACAGCCGCAGACCGGCGCCCCGGCCCCCTCCTTTGGCGACAACGTCGGCCGCGGCTTCGCGGACTCGGAAGACAGCTTTGCCGAGCCGGCCTTCGACCTGCCACCCGACAAGCCCGCCGCCCGCCCCCACCAACAAGTACTGCCCCGGCCGCAGCAAACCGAGGGAGACAGCGCGGAGATACTGCCCGGCGTCAGCAGCATGCAGGTCACGGACATTGTGCTAACGGGAAATACCGTGCTTTCTCCCGCGGCAATCGCACAGATAACCGAGCCCTTCGCCCACCGGACCCTGTCGCCCGAAAACCTGCAGGAACTGCGGCGACGGCTGTCACTGCTGTACTACAACGAAGGCTACGTCAATTCGGGTGTGCTGTTGCCGGAACACATTCCCGAGCGGGGCACACTGAACCTGCGGGCGGTGGAGGGCGGGCTCAGTAAAATCGAGTGGCTTTCGCCCGGGCGGCTTGCGCCGGCATTCCTGGAAGCCCGTTTGCGACGCGGCATCGGCGAACCGCTGAATGTGTATGAATTGCAGGACAGCTTGCGCGGCCTGGAACTCAATCCCATGATCCGCAAGATCAACGCCTCCCTGATCCCGGGTTTGGCCCCGGGTGAAGCCGACCTGCAGCTGCGAATCGAGGAGGCCAAACCGGTCAGGCTGGGGCTCGCGCTGGACAATCACCGCTCTCCCAGCGTCGGCGCCGAGCGCGGCACAGTGTCCCTGGAGCACCTGAACCTCACCGGGCGCGGAGACCGGCTGGCGTTCAGGGCCAGCGCCAGCGAAGGCCTCAAAGACGCCTACATTGACTACACGCGCCCCCTGAACAGTCGCGACACGCGGCTCTGGCTGGGTTACCAGCGGGGCGAGTCCGAGGTGATTGAAGCCCCCTTTGACCAGCTCGATATCGAAAGTGATACCGAGTCCTGGGGTATCTCGCTGTCGCATCCCGTGGTGGACCGCCTCGACCGAAGCGTCGAGCTGTTACTCGGCCTGAACCACAGCCGATCCGAGACCTGGCTGCTGGGCAGGCCCTTCTCATTTTCGCTGGGCGCGCGCGATGGCAAAATCGCAGCCACCAATGTCAGCGTTGGAGCGGAGTGGATCGAACGCGGCGATGATGATGTTCTGGCCCTGCGCGCCAGCCTGCGCTACGGCCTGGACTGGTTCGGTGCGACGACGATACCGGATGCCTCTCCGACCCGCCAGGCCGAAACCGGCGCTCGCATTCCCGAAAGCCAGTTCACCGTACTCCTGACCCAGGTCCAGTATGCGCGACGCCTGGCATGGCTGGACAGCCAGCTGGTTTTCAGCAGCGTCTGGCAGCAGGCGTTTGATTCGCTACTGTCGGTGGAAAAAATGGCGCTGGGTGGTGTCTATTCCGTGCGCGGGTTTCGCGAGAACCAGCTGGTGCGCGATAGCGGGGTCAGCGGCTCGCTGGAGTGGCGAGTTCCGCTGTTCAGCAACAACGGGCATTCTGGCCGGTGGAATATCACCGCCGTGCCGTTCGTGGACTACGGCCGCAGCTGGGACCACGACAGCAGCCTCTCCACCCACAGGGCAGCCGAGCTGGGGAGTATCGGCTTGGGATTCCGCTGGCGCCCTGCGCAGTACCTGCACTTCAGCCTGTTCTACGCCGAATCGATCGTCGATGACGATGTCCCGCAGCCTGCAGAAAGCGACCTCCAGGACGACGGCTTCCATGTGGCAGTGGCCTTCAACTGGCCGCTCTGACAGGGATGCTCAGTACAGCAGGCTGTATAGCTTGCGCTGGTACTCCACTGCCAGGGGATCGCCCTTGCCGAGGCTGGCGATGGTGTCGAGCAGGGTCTTCTTGCTGGCGCCCTCGGCGTGGTTGAGATCCTGCCGGAGAATGGTAATGAGGTGCTCCAGCGCCTCGCGATAGTAGCCGGCATCGATGTATTGCACCGCCAGCTGGTGGCGCACATCGTGGCTTTCAGGATCCAGCTCAAGTTGCTGCTCCAGCGCCGCCATCTCCGGCGTCACCGCCGCCTCACGCTTCAATTTGACCTGCGCCACCAGCTGCTCCCAGGCCGGGTCCTGGTCTGCCATCTTCACCGTTGCCAGCACGCCGTCGGCGTCATCCAGCCGATTGCATTCCACCAGGGCGTGGGCATAGGCCAGCGTGATATCGTGCCGCTGGCGGGAATCCTCGAACGCCTGCCGCAAGGGTGCCAGGGCCGCGCTGAAATCGCCCTGCGCCATAAGCGCCTGGCCCTGGTCCAGCAGGCCGTCCCACGGTTTCGGCAGGTACTTTTCCAGTAGCTCGCGCACCTGCTGTTCTGACTGGGCGCCGACAAACCCGTCAACGGGCTGGCCATCCTGCATCACCATCACGGTAGGCAGGCTGCGCACGCCGAACTGCTGGGTAATCATGGGTTGCTCGTCGGCATTGACCTTGGCCAGCAGAAACGCTCCGGCATGCTCGTTGGCCAGCTTTTCCAGCAGCGGCATCAGGGTTTTGCAGGGGCCGCACCAGTCGGCCCAGAAGTCCACCACCACGGGGCGCTGGTGGGACTCCTCAATCAGCAGCGCCGCAGCGTTGCGTTCATCAATATTGACTATGTGTTCGCTCACGCGGGTATTCCTCCGTTCGCGGACCGCTACAGGCCCAGCACATCCTGCATATCGTAAAGCGCCGGCTCGCGTCCGTTCAGCCAACCGGCGGCTCGTACCGCGCCACGGGCGAAAGACATCCGACTGGAGGCCTTGTGGGTGATCTCCACCCGCTCGCCGTCGGCGGCAAAAATGACCGTGTGATCGCCGACGATATCGCCAGCTCTAACGGTCGCGAAACCAATGGTGTCACGGTTGCGGGCGCCGGTCTGGCCCTCGCGGCCGTACACGGCCACTTCGGCCAGGTCGCGACCCAGGGCGTTCGCCACCACGCCGCCCATGGACAGCGCCGTGCCCGAGGGGGCATCAATCTTGTGCCGGTGATGAGCCTCTACGATTTCGATGTCGACGTCGTCTCCCAGCACCCGCGCCGCCATGTCCAGGAGCTTGAAGCAGAGATTCACGCCGGTGCTGAAATTGGAGGCCTTGCAGACCGGCACACGGGCGGCGGCGCGTTTGATATCCTCATCCTCGCTGGCGCTGAAACCGGTTGTCCCGATAACCACGGCCTTGCCCGCGGCGGCGCAAAGCGCCAGGTTGGCAAGGGTCGCCGCGGGGACTGTGAAATCGATCAGCACGTCGATGTCGTCGACCACCGCCGCCAGGTCGCCGGATACGGCCACGCCAATCTTGCCCAGCCCCGCCAGCTCGCCGGCGTCCGCCCCGACCAGGCTGCTGCCGGGCTGCTCTACTGCCGCAGCCAGCGCCAGGCCCGGTGCCTGGTTGATGGCTTCGATCAGAGTGCGCCCCATGCGGCCGGCGGCGCCGGTAATCCCTACTCGTACGGTCATGGCTTCATATCATCGAAAAATGCCTTCACACCCTCGAACCAGCTGGTCTGGCGCGGCGACTGGGCGTCCCCGCCCTGGCCGAGACTATCCTGGAACTCCTTCAGCAGGTCCTTTTGCTTCTTGTTGAGGTTGACCGGTGTCTCCACCACCGCCCGACACAACAAATCGCCAACCGCACCGCCGCGCACCGGCTTCACGCCCTTGCCACGCAGGCGAAACAGCTTGCCGGTCTGGGTTTCCGGGGGGATCTTGAGCTTGACCCGGCCATCCAGGGTCGGCACTTCCAGCTCGCCTCCCAATGCCGCCGCGACAAAGGTGATGGGAACTTCGCAGAACAGGTTCTTGCCATCGCGCTCGAAGATGGGGTGCTGGCGCACCGACATCTGCACAAACAGATCACCGGGTGGCCCACCGTCGGGGCCCGCCTCACCTTCGCCGGACAGGCGGATGCGGTCGCCGGTATCCACGCCCGGTGGCACCTTGACCGAAAGGGTCTTGCGCTTTTCTACCCGGCCCTGGCCGCGGCACTTGGGACAGGGGTCGGCAATCATCTTGCCGCGACCGCGGCAGGTGGGGCAGGTCTGCTGCACCTGAAAGAAACCCTGCTGCATCCGCACCTGGCCGACACCGCCACAGGTGGTACAGCTGACCGGCGTACTGCCTTTGCGGGCGCCGGAGCCATCACATTCCTCACAACTGGCCAGGGTGGGCACCTTGATCTCAACAGTGGTACCCCGCACGGCGTCTTCAAGAGAGATATCCAGGGTATAGCGCAGGTCGGAGCCGCGCTGGGGACCACCGCGTCCGCGCCCGCCACCACCGAAAATGTCCCCGAACACATCGCCGAAAATGTCGCTGAAGCTGCCACCGCCGAAGCCGCCACCGCCCATGTTCGGGTCCACCCCGGAGTGGCCAAAGCGGTCGTAGGCGGCGCGCTTTTCGCTGTTCATCAGCACGTCGTAGGCTTCGGTGGCCTCCTTGAACTTCTCATCCGCATCCGGATCGTCCGGGTTGCGGTCGGGGTGGTACTTCATGGCCACCCGGCGATAAGCCTTCTTGATATCCTTCTCATCGGACGATTTCTCGACCCCGAGCACTTCGTAGTAATCGCGTTTTGACATAAACAGCCTGGCGTTAAACCGCACCCTCGCAAATGACGACGCGGGCTCTTATGTCCCGCGTGGCCAAGATTGGCATCCGGGGCGGCACTCCGCCCCGTGTGACAGAAGCGCTTTTGCTTACTTCTTGTCGTCGTTCACTTCCTCGAACTCGGCGTCGACCACATCGTCGCCACCTTTTGCCTGCTCGCCGGCACCGCCGCCCGCTTCCTGCGCGGCACCCGCACCGGCTTCGGCCTGGGCCTGGTACATTTTCTGCGCTACCGGACCGGTCGCCTCGGTCAGCTTGGTGGCCGCGGCGTCGAGGGCGTCCTTGTCATTGGCCTTCAGCGCCTCTTCCGCCTCCGCGATCGCCGCCTCGATAGCCGCTTTCTCCTCCGCGGTGGCGTTGTCGCCCGCCTCTTCCAGGGTCTTGCGGGCCGCATGCACCAGACCGTCGCAGCTGTTGCGGGCGCTGACCAGCTCTTCGAACTTGGCGTCGGCGTCGGCGTTGGCCTCGGCATCGGAAACCATCTTCTCGATTTCCTCCTCGCTCAGGCCGCCGGACGCGGTGATGCGGATGGACTGCTCCTTGCCGGTGGCCTTGTCCTTGGCGGAGACGTTGAGGATACCGTTGGCATCGAGGTCGAAGGTGACCTCGATCTGCGGCATGCCACGCGGCGCCGGCGGTATGTCCGCCAGATCGAAACGGCCCAGGGACTTGTTCTGTGTCGCCTGCTTGCGCTCGCCCTGCACCACATGGATGGTCACAGCGGTCTGGTTGTCGTCAGCCGTCGAGAACACCTGCGACTTCTTGGTCGGAATGGTGGTGTTCTTCTCGATCAGCGGCGTGGCGACACCGCCCATGGTTTCAATGCCCAGAGTCAGCGGAGTCACGTCGAGCAGCAGCACGTCCTTGACATCACCGGACAGGACCGCGCCCTGAATCGCAGCGCCCATGGCCACCGCTTCATCCGGGTTGACGTCCTTGCGCGGCTCTTTGCCGAAGAAGTCCGCCACCGCTTTCTGTACCATCGGCATGCGGGTCTGGCCACCCACCAGGATTACATCGTTGATCTCGCTGGGGCTGAGGCCGGCGTCCTGCAGGGCCACTTTCACCGGTTCCATGGAGCGCTTGACCAGCTCCTCGACCAGAGACTCGAGCTTGGAGCGAGACAGCTTGACCACCAGGTGCTTGGGACCGGTCGCGTCAGCCGTGATGTAGGGCAGGTTGACCTCGGTCTGCTGGCTCGAGGACAGCTCAATCTTGGCCTTCTCCGCCGCTTCTTTCAGGCGCTGCAGGGCCAGCGGATCGCTGTGCAGGTCGATGCCGCTCTCCTTCTTGAACTCCGCCGCCAGATACTCGATCAGGCGCATGTCGAAGTCCTCGCCACCGAGGAAGGTGTCACCGTTGGTGGAGAGCACCTCGAACTGGTGCTCGCCATCCACCTCGGCAATTTCGATGATGGAGATGTCAAACGTACCGCCGCCCAGGTCGTACACCGCAATGGTGCGGTCGCCCTTGGCCTTGTCCATGCCATAGGCCAGCGCCGCAGCAGTGGGCTCGTTGATGATGCGCTTGACATCCAGGCCGGCGATACGGCCGGCATCCTTGGTCGCCTGGCGTTGGGAATCATTGAAATAGGCCGGCACTGTGATCACCGCCTCGGTGACCGACTCGCCCAGGTACTCCTCGGCGGTGCGCTTCATTTTCCGCAGCACTTCAGCCGATACCTGCGGCGGCGCCATTTTCTCGGTCTTGGCCTGTACCCAGGCGTCACCGTTGTCGGCTTCGATGATCTTGTAGGGGACCATCTTGATGTCCTTCTGCACCACGTCGTCCTTGAACTTGCGTCCGATCAGGCGCTTGACGGCATACAGAGTGTTGTTGGGGTTGGTGACCGACTGCCGCTTGGCGCTCTGGCCCACCAGAATCTCGCCATCTTCCGTGTAGGCAACGATCGAGGGTGTGGTGCGGTCACCCTCGGAATTCTCGATTACCCGCGCCTTGCCGCCTTCCAGCACGGCCACGCAGGAATTGGTGGTACCCAGGTCGATTCCGATAATCTTGCCCATGTGTTCGTCTCCTCATACGGGCCGGCAGTGCCGGCCTGATTGTGTCAGTTGTTCTCTATATTGGCCCTGAGCGGAAAAATTCAAGGGCTGCGCGAGCTTACTCTTGCGCTGTAGGCGCCTTGCTGACCATGACCATGGCCGGGCGCACCAGCCGGGAATTCAGTGTGTAGCCCTTTTGCATCACCGCGATCACGGTATTGGGCTCGACGTCGGCGTTTTCCACCATGCTCATGGCCTGGTGCAATTGCGGGTCAAAGGGCTCTCCCTCCGGGTCGACCGGCTCGATATTGAACTTGCGCAGGGCATCGGTGAAGCTCTTCAGGGTCAACTCCACCCCCTCGATGATGGGCTTGACCGTCTCGTCATGTCCCGCCGTGACCGCCAGGGTCCGCTCCAGGTTATCGACCACGGGCAGCAATTCCCTGCTGAAGGACTCCAGGGCGAACTTGCGCGCTTTTTCCACATCCTGCTCGGCGCGACGCTTGATGTTCTGGGCGTCGGCGTGGGCCCTCAGGGCCGCGTCGCGGGCGGCATTGAGGTCGTCTTCAAGCTTTGCCATCAATTCCTCCGGGGTGGATTCACTGTCGCCCGGGGCCGCGCCGGGACTGTCTGCCCCTGCCTCCGCCGCAGACCGCTCTGCCGCCAGGGCGTCTTCCATATCGGATTTTTTCTGTTCGCTCTCAGCCACGTCTCTACTCCATCAATGGCGGTTCCGAATTGAGTAACGGGCGGGCCCACAGGGGCCGCCCGTCAGCTGCCTGCAGCAGATATTGGGACGCCGGCGGGCATTTCAAGGGCTGGAATGGCTTCCGGGGCGCTCTCGCGCCCGGAGAAATTACTGAGACAGGGCGGAACTCAGCATCCGGGCAGTAATATCCACCACCGGAATCACCCGCTCATAGGCCATGCGGGTCGGCCCGATCACTCCCAGCACCCCCAGGGTGCGGGCACCGTCGCTATAGGGGGCGGTAATGACGCTGTAATCACCGAAGACCTCGAAGCCGGCCTCCTCGCCGATGAAAATCTGGACACCATTGGCCTTGGAGCAGCGCTCCAGCAGGTGCAGGAGGTCCTTTTTCCGCTCGAAGGCGTCGAACAGCTCCCGCAGCCGCCCGAGATCCTCGGGGCTGACATTACCCAACAGCCGTGACTCCCCCGCCACCAGGTACTCGTCTTCGGGATCCTCCTGGTCCAGCGCCTTGCTGGCGAGATCCAGGGCCGCCTGCAGGTAGCTGTCGATACGGCTGCGCGCCTCCTCCATTTCCCTCAGGATCTGGTTCTGGACCCGGCTCAGCGGCTGCCCGGCGAAACGCTGGTTAACCAGGGCCGCGGCCTCCCGCAGCTCGGACTCGGTGAAGGGTCGCTGGGTATGGATGATGCGGTTCTGCACCTCGCGCTCATTGACCACCAGGATCACCAGCACCCGGTCCCCGGACAGAGGCAGGAACTCCACCTGCCGCAACTGGTGGGTATCCGGTCGCGGCACGGTCACCAGCCCCGCCTGGGCGGTGATCGCAGACAGCAGTGAAGAGGCCGTCTGCACCAGCTCAGTCGCGGATTTGTCGGGATTGAGTTGCTCCCGCAGGGCAATGACCGCCCGCTCATCAATGGGCCGCACCTGCAGCAGACGATCGACAAAAAGGCGGTAACCCTGGGCGGTAGGCACCCGCCCGGCCGAGGTGTGGGGCGAGTGCAACAGGCCGCGGTCCTCCAGATCAGACATCACATTGCGGATGGTGGCGGCGCTGACCGGCAAGCCGGCTTCCTCCAGCAGGGTTCTCGACCCCACCGGCTGGCCATCGCGGATATGGCGCTCCACCAGGGCCTTGAGGATAATCCGTGCGCGTTCCGACAAATCCGCCGAGCTCATACCTTCCCCTCTGCTGTTGCGTGTCCCGGTTGTAACACAGGGGCAGCGGAATACAAAGCGCGGCCACTGCTGATGTTTATGCCGTACCGGATCTGCGGTATAACAGTCCAAATCCTGCAGCGGTTTTCTATGCTCACCCACATCAGTATCAGCCAGTACACCATCGTCGACGCCCTGGACATGGAGTTCCGGGGCGGCATGACCGTCATTACCGGGGAAACCGGGGCCGGCAAATCCATCATGCTGGATGCCCTGGGGCTGTGCCTGGGTGACCGGGCGGACCCCAAGGCGGTGCGGGCGGGCAGTGAACGCGCCGAAGTGACCGCCGGCTTCGACATCAGCGACAACCCGCAGGCGACTGCCTGGCTGCGCTCCCGCGACCTCCACCACGGCGATGAATGCCTGCTGCGACGGGTGGTCACCAGCGAGGGGCGCTCACGCGCCTATATCAACGGCAGTGCGTCGACAGTACAGGATTGCGCAGAGCTGGGGGAGCTGCTGATCGACATCCACAGCCAGCACGCGCACCAGTCACTGCTGCGCAAACCGGTGCAGCGGGAAATGCTGGACACCTTTGCCGGCCACAGCGCCCTGGCCCGCGGCGTGGAGCAGACCGCTTCGGAATGGCTGCGCGGAAGGCGCGAGCTGGCCCTGCTGACCAGCAGCAGGGACGAACAGAGTGCGCGCGCCCAGCTGCTGGCCTACCAGGTTGAGGAGCTGGTGGCGCTGGACCTGCGCGAAGGCGAGCTGGAGGAGCTGGAGCGGGACCAGACCCTGCTGGCCAACGCCGAAGAGATCCTGCAGGGCGCCCACCAGGCCCTGGAGCTGTGCGAGGAGCAGGCGGGCGGCGCCCGCCATGCCCTGCAAATGATCCGCGGCGCCGCGGGCGCCAACAAGGCGGCGGACAACGCCCGCGAGCTGCTGGAGTCGGCAGCCATCCAGTTCGAGGAGGCCCGCAGCGAGATCCAGCGCTACATCGACTCCGTGGAGATCGATCCGGAACGCCTG
Source organism: Haliea sp. (assembly GCF_040222615.1). Classification (GTDB taxonomy): domain Bacteria; phylum Pseudomonadota; class Gammaproteobacteria; order Pseudomonadales; family Halieaceae; genus Haliea. Next base: position 3,751 of record NZ_JAVKCQ010000209.1, on the reverse strand, counting down.
GCGGAAGTGGAAAAGCGGCTGGAACAGATCCACGACGTGGCCCGCAAGCACCGCATCAAGCCGCAGCAGCTGCCCGAGTTCCTGGCCGGGCTGCAGGAGGAGCTCGCGGGGTTGACCCACGGCGGCCAGCGCATTGAGGAATTGCAGCAGGAACTGTCGCAGCTGGAGCAGCGCTACGCTACCGACGCCGCCACCCTGGGCAAGCAGCGGGCCAGGGCCGCCAAGTCCCTGGTCAGCAAGGCGACCGCGGTGCTCAAGACCCTGGCCATGGGCGACTGCCGGTTCGAGGTGGCGCTCGCGAAGCGTGACGCCAGCGACCCCCACCCCCAGGGCGCGGAAGATGTTGAATTCCTGATCAGCACCAACCCGGGCGCAGCTCCCCAGCCACTGGCAAAAATCGCCTCCGGCGGTGAACTGTCGCGTATCAGCCTGGCCATCCAGGTAGTGACCGCCAGCGGTGGTACCCTGCCCAGCATGGTCTTCGATGAAGTTGACGTGGGGATAGGCGGCGCAGTGGCGGAGGTCGTCGGGCGCCTGCTGCGCTCTCTGGCGCAGGACACCCAGGTCCTGTGCGTTACCCACCTGGCTCAGGTGGCCTCCCAGGGCCACCAGCACCTGCAGGTGAGCAAGACGTCGGACAAGACCGCAGCCTGGACCCGGATGGTGCCGCTGGTCGGGGACGAGCGCACGCGGGAAGTCGCGCGCATGCTCGGTGGGGTCAAGATTACCGAGCAATCCCTGGCTCACGCCCGGGAGATGCTGGAGGACGCCGCGCAGGCCTGAGATTGGCGCAGGCGGGCCTTACTGGTGTAAGGTTGCCACAACTCATGACCTTGCTGGCCGACAGTGACCCAGACCTCGACCACGCCCCGCTCCACGCTCAGGGAGCGCAAGAAGCGGGCCCTGCGCAGGCGCATCATCGACGAAGCTCTGGTGCTGATCGCGCATCAGGGTATCGAGGACATGACCATCGACGCCATTTGCGACGGCGCCGGTATCTCCCGCAAGACTTTCTACAACTACTACGCCACCAAACACGAACTGCTTTTCGACATTTGCGTCAGCCGGCTGCTCGAGCTGGTGGAGGGTTCCATTGACCAGGCGATCGCAGATTACCGGACACTGCCGGAACGCCTGACCCACGTCATCACGCGGCAGAAGGAGCATCTCTGCGCTGGCACCGGGCTGGAGCGGGAGATCGCGCGCTATTCCATCGCCAGTATCGGCAACAGCCCCGCCAGCGGCGCGACGCTGCTGTCGCTGATGAACGAGAACTTCCTGCGCCTGTACGAGGCCAGCGTCAGCGAGCTGAAAACCGGCCTGTCACACACATTCTGCGCCGAGATGACGGTGGGCATGATAGACACCGTGATCCTGAACGCCCTGCACAACCCGGCGTATGACGCCGCGCGTCGCTACGACGAGCTGCTGGGGTTTCTCTGCACCAGCCTCGTGCGGGAACCGGATCTCGCTGCCGGAGGGGGAGCTGCGGCGCTGCGTTGACCCTCCGGGAGCATCAACGCAGGCCTGCAGGTGCTTGCGTTAGTCCCGCAGAGGACCACCGTGGGTGCCGCGCCAGCGGGAATTGCCGATGGTGCTGGCCCAGGGCTCGAATGCGTCGGCGTCCAGCGGATCACCCAGGTCCACACTGCGGCCCAGGAACTCGGGAGTCCACAGCCAGGTTTCCGGCTTTGATACCGGCGGCAGACGCTCGGTGAGCGGGTCCCAGGGGCTGTCGCGCAGGATCAGGTCGCCCTCCACTTTCAGCTTTTGCGCCGTGCCGTAGTTGCTAACCACATTGACCACATGCGGCGGGAAATCGAAGCCGGTTTTCACGTAGGACGCCGCCCGGGAATACTTCACCCAGAATTCGTGCTCATCGAACTTCGGGCCGTTATCCAGCGTGTCGGTCACCTTGCCGTAGAATTCCAGGAAGGTGTAATTCTGGTGGGTTACGCGCGCCCCCACTTCTTCACCCAGCCGGTAGTACTTGATCTCCGCCGGGTACTTGGGCTGGCCAAACTTCTCCTGGCTGATGAAGATCTCCGCTTCCTTGTCGATGGCATAGCCCAGCGCAAACTGGCCTTCCTGCCCCTTGTATTTGCACAGTACCGTGGACAACAGGCCCTGCTCCGGCTCACCGTTAACGGGCACGTTGTATACGGTGAGCGTCACTTCGGGGCGGCTGCCGGGCTCGAAGCCCGGGGGGAGCACCGCGGCCAGCTTGGCCGGATCCGTCAGATAGCGGATTTTCAGCATCGGCCAGTTGTAGTGATCGCCTGGGGTGGTGGCTAGTTTTTCATTCATACACTTTATCCTCTGTTATGAGTGCTTTCGGTAAGCTTGCTTTCCCGGGCCCGTGGGCTCAGGCGTAAAACTGCTGGAACCACTTGCGGTACTTGGCTATCGGGCCGTCGCCGTCGCACAGGGCGGGATCTTCCAGATACACCTTGTGCTCCCAGATGGGAATGTCCTGCTCCACCTGGCGCACGATCTCCTGTACCGTCCCCCGGGCCAGCATGCCATTGTCCTCCGACTGCTTGCGCGGCACTGAGAAGTTGAAGCGCAGGTGCACATTCTGGTCGTCGATCGGCGTCACGGTACCCATCATCAGTACATCAAACATGCGGGAGAAGCGCTGGAAGGTGAATCCCGGGCCCAGACCCTCGGAGCGCAGGTGAATAGCGTCATGGCTCTCGCCACTCAGGTCCACATTTCCCTGCTCGTCAATAGCGTGCGCCCGGGAGTCGAACTCGGTCACCCGGCGCGGGCCATCCATGGCAACGCTGCCCTGGGGCATGGCCGGGCTGCCATGCACGGTAATAAAGTGGGCGAGATCGGCGGCGTTCTCCCCAGTTTCCTGGATGATGGTGTTGATCTTCCAGTCGTAGGTGTCGAGTGGTGTCCACTCGCCGGAGGCAAGTTCGGGAATCTCGTCGATATCAAACAGGGGAGCGGTGCCATCCGGGTGGTACCAGGCCCAGATCATCTGGTTGCGCTCGATAACCGGGTAGCTGACCACGCACTGCTTTTCCGCCACCTTGGGGGGTATGCGGTTGGCATAGGGCACGGCCGTGCAGTAGCCCTCGTTATTGAATTCCCAGGCATGAAAGGGGCAGCTGATCGACTCACCCTTGACGATGCCGCCGTAGCCCAGGTGTGCTCCCAGGTGGGGACAGTGGGCATTCAGCAGGGAAGCGGCACCTGATTCGGTGCGAAACAGCACCAGTTCGCGGCCGAAATAGTTGACCGGCCGAACCTCGCCCGACTGCAGGCTGTCGCTGTAGTCGATCGCGTACCAGCCATAGGGAATGGGCTTTTCGTAACGTTTGCTCATGGTTTACGTCTCATGCTTTGCCAATATTGGTGCGTACCCGCAGCTCGCGGAATACCACGGCGTTGTGATCTGAATTGTCCCGCTCCGGCTCGCCGTCCAGTTCCAGGTTGGGGAAGCGACGGAACAGCTCCACCATGGTGAGATACAGCTGGCGCTTGGCCATGGCCGCGCCAATGCAGTAGCGCGGGCCGTAGCCGAACAGTACATCGGGGTCGAACTTGCGCTTGACGTCGAAACGCTCCGGGTGGTCGTAGTAGTCCGGGTCATGGTCCTTCAGGTGCGGCATCATCAACACCATCTGGCCCTTGCGCACCCGCTGTCCCAACACGTCCATGTCCTCGGGAGCGTAGCGCGCAAAACCCATCTTGGAGGAGGTTGACCAGCGCATGACCTCGCTGAAGGCGTTGGAGAAGG